>NZ_JAIMDU010000044.1:0-15889 GCF_019794615.1 Streptococcus suis | reverse complement strand
CTCAGAGACAGATTTTGGACTTCTTTTGGACATGATAAAACTCCCCTTATCGTTTCTAGTGAAAATTTTTGTTTTTTCACTGTCCACTATAAGGGGAGTATATCATTTGTCAAGAGGGTTTTATAGCTACTTACACGTTCAAGACCTTATCAAGGAAGTCTTTGAGACGTGGGTGTTGTGGGTTGTCAAAGATTTGCTCTGGAGTACCATCTTCAAGGAACTCACCACCATCCGTAAAGATAACGCGGTTAGCAACCTTGCGGGCGAAGCCCATTTCGTGAGTAACAATCAACATGGTCATACCTTGCTCAGCCAAGTCTTTCATTACGTTAAGTACGTCTCCGACCATTTCAGGGTCAAGAGCAGAAGTTGGTTCATCAAAGAGCATGATATCTGGGTTCATTGCAAGGGCACGGGCAATAGCTACACGTTGTTTTTGGCCACCAGATAAGCTATCTGGCATGGCATCACGTTTGTCAGATAAACCGACTTTCTCCAACAATTCCATTCCAACTTTTTCAGCTTCTGTTTTATCCAAAAGCTTGTGTTCAATAGGGGCAAATGTGATATTATCCAGAACTGTCATGTGTGGGAAGAGGTTAAAGTGTTGGAATACCATTCCGACATTTGAACGAAAGGCATCAACATCCGTTTTAGGATCTGTTAAATCATAACCGTCAACTGTTACCTGGCCACTTGTGATGGTCTCCAGTAAGTTCATTGTGCGGAGGAAGGTTGATTTACCAGAACCAGAAGGGCCGATAATACACACAACGTCACCTTCATAGAATTTTGTGGTTATTCCTTTTAAGACCTCATTTGATCCGTAAGATTTATGAAGATCGTGTACATTGATTTTTAATTGTGCCATTATTTACCTCCTTTTTCAAGTTTGCGAGCTAAGCGAGTTAAGAGTGTAATCACTACCAAATAGATGATGGCAAGAATTGCATACATACGGAAGGACTGATAGTTACGGGCAATAATGATTTTACCTGCTTGGAAGAGCTCAACTAGACCGATTGCTGAAATGATGGTCGTATCTTTCAAAGTAATAACAAACTGGTTGATAAAGTTTGGCAACATGATTTTACCTGCCTGTGGCAAGATAATTTTCCGCATGGTTGTTCCGTAAGAAATACCCAAACTGCGTGATGCCTCCATCTGACCAGCTGGGACTGCTTGAATACCACCGCGAACAATCTCTGCAATATAGGCACCAGAGTTGAGCGATAGGGCAATGGTACCAGCAACAAAGTCATTAATTGGTGACTGTTGACCAGTGATGGATTCGATTAAGTTTGGAATACCCCAGAAAATGAAAGCCGCGACAATCATCAAAGGAATACCACGAACAACATCAACAAATACAGATGCAATAACACGGAGTGCCTTAACTGGACTTACAGCAAACATACCGAAGATAATACCGATGACAATGGCAATTGCAAATGAAAGCAAGGCAAGTCCAACTGTGATACCTAAACCAGACAAGAGCTGACCATAGTTATTTTTCAAAAGTCCAATGATGGTTGTTTCATCGACTGTTGAAGTCGTAGCACTTGTTTCTTCTGTTGAGTTGAAGTATTTGTTTAGAATTTCATCATATTTACCTGATTCAACCAAGGCAGCTAGTCCGTTGTTAAACATTTCAATCAATTCTGGGTTAGCCCCTTTTTTGACCGCAAATCCGTATTCACCAGATTTTTCACCTGGAATTGGTGTTGCAAAGTCGCGTCCTTGTTGGATGGCATAGAGAAGAACAGCTTCATCATCCATAAGAGCATCAATTGAACCAGAATTTAAACTATCATACATTCCAGAAGCTTCATCAAATGCTTTCAAAGTATAGCCATATTTATCTTTGTTGCTCTCTAAGAATGTATATGAGGCTGTACCATTTTTAGCGCCGACGGTTTTTCCTTTTAGGTCTTCATAGGAAGCAATATCGCTTCCATTTTTTACAGCAAGCAAGATATTTGAAGTGTAGTAGGCATCGGAGAAGTCAAAGATTTCTTTACGAGCATCTGTGATGGACATACCTGCAATTACTGCATCAGCTTGTCCAGCTTGGACAGCATTTAAGGCAGCATCGAAACCTGGGTTTTGAATGGTGATAGTAAATCCTTGTTGCTCAGCAATGGCTTTGATCAATTCCATATCAATCCCAACATATTTGCCGGATTCATCTTGGTATTCAAATGGTGCAAATGATGAGTCAGCAACAATGGTATAGCTTGATTTTACAGGTGTAGCTTTTGCAGTTGCACTACCTGTTAGGCTGAGGCGTGATGCATAATCAGTGCTGTCAGTAGAAGTAGTAGATGAGCCAAACCATTTATTCATGATTGCCTCATAAGTACCGTCCTCTTTCATTTCTGCTAAAGCCTTGTTGAAATCATCCACTAGGTATTCGTATTTGCTACCTTTTTTAACGGAGAAACCAAATGACCCAATTGGTTCACCAGGTATATCTAAACTTAGATCTTGACCTTGTTGGATAGCATATTGAATAACTGCTTCGTCATCCATTACAGCATTAACAGCGCCAGTCGCTAAGCTATTGTACATCAAATCGCCAGTATCAAAGGTTTTGATTGAAAAACCATACTTGTCTTTATTTTCTTCTAAGAATGTTTGTGCGGCTGTACCGTTTTTTACACCGACGGTTTTGCCTTTCAAATCTTCATAAGACGAAATTTTGTTTGCTTTTGTTGTTGCAACAATAATCTTTGTATCAAAATATGGATCTGAGAATGTAAAGACTTGTTTACGGGCTTCAGTGATGGTGGTTCCTGCCATCAAGGCATCGGCAGAACCAGACTGAACAGCATTGACTGCAGCATCAAATCCTGGAAAACTTTGATTCATATTCCAGCCAGAACGTTTAGCAACTTCGTTGATAATATCAACGTCTAATCCTTTATAAACTTGGTCTGAGTCCTTAAACTCGAATGGGGCATAAGCATTGTCAAATACGATATCAATTGTATCATCTGCTTTGACACCAGTAAAAACAAAGAATACTGGCAGAATACTTGCCAATAGCATGAGTAATTTTTTCTTCATTTTCATACTCCTTCTATATAAAATAACTTACCTAGTATATCATATTGTCAGAATTATTGCAAAATGAACGCCTTTTCTAATGTTATATCTTCTAACATGGATGGTGCTTTTTCATTGAATAAATAACTTATTTTTCTTCGTTTCATTCAGATGTCTTTTTTTATTTAATAGGAAGAACTTATGATAGAATAAGGGTATGATAAATCGAAATACTGAAAACCAATTTAAACTTGTATCTAAATACTCACCGTCTGGTGACCAGCCCCAAGCCATTGAAACCTTGGTTGATAACATCGAGGGGGGCGAAAAAGCCCAGATTCTCATGGGAGCGACCGGTACTGGTAAGACCTATACCATGAGCCAGGTCATTGCCCGTGTCAATAAGCCTACCTTGGTCATCGCCCACAACAAGACTCTAGCTGGTCAGCTCTATAGTGAGTTCAAGGAATTCTTCCCAGAAAATGCGGTCGAATACTTCGTATCTTACTATGATTATTACCAGCCAGAAGCCTATGTACCCTCTAGCGATACCTATATCGAGAAGGACAGTTCGGTCAATGATGAAATCGACAAACTCCGTCACTCAGCGACGTCAGCTCTTCTCGAACGAAATGATGTCATCGTCGTGGCCTCCGTCTCCTGTATCTACGGTTTGGGATCGCCCAAGGAATATTCAGATAGCGTGGTTAGTCTGCGACCCGGCCAGGAGATTTCCCGGGATCAGTTGCTCAATTCCTTGGTAGATATCCAATTTGAGCGCAACGACATCGACTTCCAACGGGGACGCTTCCGTGTACGTGGAGATGTGGTGGAGATTTTCCCAGCTTCTCGTGATGAACACGCCTTCCGTGTGGAGTTTTTCGGGGATGAAATTGACCGCATTCGTGAGATTGAAAGCCTGACAGGTAAGGTTTTGGGCGATGTGGACCACTTGGCGATTTTCCCTGCCACCCACTTCGTGACCAACGATGACCACATGGAAACGGCTATTGCCAAGATTCAGGCGGAGCTGGAAGAGCAGCTCAAGGTCTTTGAGGCAGAAGGAAAACTCTTAGAAGCTCAGCGATTGAAACAAAGGACCGACTACGACATTGAGATGCTTCGGGAAATGGGTTACACCAACGGGGTTGAGAACTATTCACGACACATGGACGGGCGAAGCGAGGGCGAGCCTCCATATACTCTGCTGGACTTTTTCCCTGAAGACTACCTGATTATGATTGACGAGAGCCACATGACCATGGGGCAGATTAAGGGGATGTACAATGGTGACCGCTCACGCAAGGAGATGTTGGTCAACTACGGTTTCCGCCTCCCGAGTGCACTAGACAACCGTCCGCTGCGCAGGGAAGAATTTGAGAGTCATGTCCACCAGATTGTCTATGTATCTGCGACGCCGGGTGACTATGAAATGGAGCAGACCGACACCGTTGTCGAGCAGATTATTCGGCCGACTGGGCTTTTGGATCCAGAAGTGGAAGTCCGTCCAACTATGGGCCAAATGGACGACCTCTTGGGTGAAATCAATGCCCGTGTTGAGAAAGGTGAGCGGACCTTTATCACTACCCTGACTAAGAAAATGGCAGAGGACTTGACTGACTACCTAAAAGAAATGGGCGTCAAGGTCAAGTATATGCACTCGGATATCAAGACCTTGGAGCGTACGGAGATTATTCGTGATTTGCGTTTGGGTGTCTTTGATGTCTTGATAGGGATTAACTTGCTTCGTGAGGGGATTGACGTGCCAGAAGTCAGTCTGGTGGCTATTCTAGATGCTGACAAGGAAGGCTTCCTCCGTAATGAACGGGGGCTCATCCAGACAATCGGTCGGGCAGCTCGTAACTCTGAGGGTCATGTGATTATGTATGCGGACAAGGTTACTGAGTCTATGCGCAAGGCTATGGACGAAACAGCCCGCCGCCGTCAAATCCAAATGGCTTATAATGAAGAACATGGTATTATCCCACAAACTATCAAGAAGGAAATCCGTGACCTGATTAGCGTAACCAAGGCTGTCACTCAGGACAAGGAAGAAGTGGTGGACTTCAATGCCCTCAACAAAGACGAACGCAAGGCTATGATCAAGAAACTGGAAGGTCAAATGCAGGAAGCAGCAGAAGTGCTTGACTTTGAACTGGCAGCCCAGATTCGTGATATGGTCATTGAATTGAAAAATTTATAGAAGAATTGTTGACTGATTGCTAACAATCACATATGAAAACAGGAATGCAAGGGTGTTCCTGTTTTTTCATTCTATAGGTGATGGTGGGATTGTCAAAGTTTTTGACAACCAACAGTATCTATTAGAGGAGTGCCGGGTTTGATCAAAGATTTTGGGCCTATTCTGTTTCTTTGAAATAAAGGCATAAGCTCGCTCTATCTTATGTTTAATGGCAAGAATATGTTGACAACCACAGGGATTTTAGAGTTTATTCAATAATATTTTGTGCAAATAAATACTCTCTGCTAAAATTTTTCTCTCTTTTCTATAGACAATTGTATTTAATTTCTGTATAATGTGTTTAATAAAACACGTTGGAGGTGTTTATGTTTTCGGGAGAACGATTAAAACAACTGAGAAAAGAAAAAGGCTTGACTCAGATGGAAATTGCTCAACAATTAGAAATCAATCGTGCTTCATATGCGAGTTGGGAGTTGGGAAGGGCAAAGCCAAATCAGTCCAATTTAGAGCGTTTAGGGAGCTTATTTGGAGTAGAAAATACATATTTTGAATCTGAATACATGATTGTATCCAACTATCTCCGCCTAAATCAAAAAAATAGGACGAGTGCTGATCATTTTGTAGAAGAATTACTGAAAAATCAAATGGAAGAAAGTTCTAAGAAGGTCATTTCCCTTTACCCTATTCAAGTGTTGGAAGAGGTTCCCTTATCTGCTGGATATGGTGAAAGTTACTACGATGAGTACCGGTTTAGTACAGTCTATTCAGATGAGGAGTACAGCTACGATTTTGCTTCATTTATTGTGGGACAGTCCATGGAACCAACCTACTCTGATGGAGAAGTCGCCTTGTTCTCCTCCTCCGGATATGATTATGATGGTGCAGTATATGCCATATCCCTTAATGGGAAGGCCTATATTAAGCGCGTGTACAAAGAAAAAAATCGGTATAGGATTGTCTCCATCAATCCCAAATACCCTGATATATATGCGTATGAATCTGATGAATTTAAAATCGTTGGAAAAGTCGTTGGCCATTTCAGACCAATTGAGAAGTTTGAATAATGAGAACAACATTTGACAATATAATGTGATGTGATGAGTATGATTGATTACAAGAGAGAACCAAAAAGTGATATTGCCTTTGTTGATATGAAATCTTTCTATGCGAGTGTTGAATGTGCCAGCCGTGGATTGCATCCTTTAAAAACGTCGCTATGTGTGATGAGTAGGGCAGACAACTCAAATGGCTTGATCCTTGCTTCATCACCTCTGTTCAAAGAAGTATTTGGCAAGTCAAATGTAGGAAGAGCCTACGATTTACCTTTTGATATACATACAAGAAAATTTTCTTACTATAATGCAAAAAGGCAAGGTCTATCGACAGACCCTGCTTATGTACGATTCATCGAGGAATGGGCGCGAGCGACAGTTATTGTTCCGCCTCGTATGGATTTATATATTGAAAAAAATATTGAAATCCAGCATATTTTTCAGCAATACGGTAGTATCGAAGATATCATACCCTACTCAATTGATGAAGGGTTCATTGACTTGACATCTTCTTTAAACTATTTCATTCCCAATCAATCAATTAGCCGAAAAGATAAATTAGATATGCTTAGTGCGAGAATTCAAAGGGATATCTATCGTAAGACAGGTGTTTATTCTACCATTGGGATGTCTAATGCCAATCCCTTACTTGCAAAATTAGCCTTAGATAATGAGGCTAAGAAAACACATAACATGAGAGCTAACTGGTCCTATGAAGATGTAACTACAAAAGTATGGGGGATTTCAAGATTAACAGACTTTTGGGGAATCGGTGCTGCAATTGAAAAAAGACTAGAAAAACTTGGAATCTATACCATTAAAGAATTGGCGACTTACAGTCCAGATTTATTAAAGAAAGAATTTGGGGTGTACGGTGTTCAATTGTGGTATCACGCAAATGGAGTTGATGAAAGCAATGTTCATATACCCTATAAACCAAAATCGAAAGGACTTGGTAATTCTCAGGTTCTTCCAAGAGATTATGTTAAACAACAGGAGATTGAGCTAGTTCTAAGTGAGATGGCGGAGCAAGTTGCCATTCGTCTACGTGCCATTCGAAAAAAGACGACGACAGTTTCTATTAGTATCGGTTATTCGCGCTTTGAGGAGTCGACCTCATTCAGAGGACAAATGAAAATAGAGCCTACGAATCAGACAGAGCAACTACAAAAATATGTCATTTCTCTCTTTCGAAAAAAATACAATGGTGGTGCCGTTCGAAGTATCTCTGTATTCTACTCATCATTTGTTGATGAAAACATAACTATACTCAGTCTCTTTGATGATCCTGAAGAAATATTGAAGAAAGAGAGACTACAGACCGCCATTGATGCAATACGCAGTCAATTTGGTTTTACCACGCTACAAAAAGCCAATTCCTTAACAAGTGCATCACGCAGTATTGCGAGAAGTAAATTGGTTGGCGGACATTCTGCTGGCGGTTTAGATGGATTAAAATGATCGATAGAAGTTATTTGCCTTACCAATCAGCAAGAGAGTATCAAGACCGAGGCATGCAAAAATGGATGGGATTCTTTTTATCTGAGCATACCAGTTCCTTGATTGAAGATAAATATAAAATAGAAGTATCATCACAGCTATCAAAGAGTGAAATTCTCACTTACGTGACTCAATTATATACTTCACAATCTCAAGGAATGTTTGTCATCCTTCGTAAAGGCAAAAGACAAGCTTTTCAAGGACGCATAACCGAATTAAGTTCAAAGGAAATTACGATTAAAACAGTTGAACAATATGTGTTGCTTCAAATTTCTGAAATCATTGAAATGAGTTTAGTGGAGGTACTAGATGAATAGGAAAACTATATATGAAGACTTGATTCAGTTCGATTATTTCTCTGATTCCTATCTTCAGTTCGAGAAGGACTTTAATAAATACTATAAAGGGGTAGATCCCCTCACATTTCTTATTGATGATATATTACTGACAATGGCGATGAAACAGAAAAATTATTTTCGTTTGCACAAAAGTAAGGCTACTGACGGTCGTGACCATTATTTTATTTTTAAAGTGAAAACCATGAAAGAGAACCCTAGCATTAGGCTATATGAGTATCAGGAAATGAGGTTTTCGGTGAATGTCCCATTGAACAGGTAATATCTCGAACTATTTATTTCTAGTTCATAATTTATATTGACAATAGATTAAGAAAATGGTGAAAAAGTTATGACAAACATAAAAATACTTGAATGGAATATTAATCAACGCTCTTGTGAAAATAGCAGTTTCCCTGAGTATGTTATCACAGAAATTTCTCGAAAAAATCCAGATGTTATTGTATTAGTTGAATTTAAAGGAGAACACAATAGGTCTAGATTAGACAGTGCTTTTTCTGAAAGATATTATACTTATTCTTATAATGGTTCGCAATATACTTATGTGAATGGAAACATTAAAACTGGTAATGGAATTTATATGGGGTTGAAGAAAAGTATATTCAATGAACCATCTCCAGAAGAAATAACTTGGGAGGAAAGTTTTAAAAACGAACAACCCAATTGGCTAAAAATAAAAAGCACCATTAAAACCGGGAAGGAGCTAACGATTATTGGTGTAAGGGTAAAAGTTGGATCAAAACATGATAATAAGGAATTGAATGATAGAAAATCTCAAATCAACTGGTTATTAAAAGAAAATAAACAAACCAAACATCAAATTATTATAGGCGATTTGAACTATAGCCCAGCAGAAACTGATTGGTGTGAAAAGGAAGAATTAAATTGGCAAGATATTGTTTATATGATGAGAGATGAAGGATATCTAGACTATAAACAATTTTCTCCATATTCACCTACAGGAACAAGTTGGAAAGGGAAACAATTAGATTGGTTGATTACTAAAGGGATATTTATTGATAGACACTCGCACTATAATCAACTTGATTGGAGTTTTGGAAAAAATAATGATTTATTCTACCTTGAAGGTTATAGGGTTCCAGAAGGATTTTTTATTATTAATGAACCTCCCTTTCCTGATCATGCAATATTAACGACTGAAATCACTTTAGAATAAGATTGATTTAGGATATCTGAGTACCAGGAAATGAGGTTTTCGATAGAAACAAAAAAGAATTAACCAGAAAACTTTCTAGTTAATTCTTTTTTAGAGGGATTTAGGGGGAATCAAACGAAGATACACCCTTTTTAGACTAGTTTGTTCCTGCTAAACTGCTGTAGAATCGCTATTTTGAAGGAAAATCAAGCCTCTCACGAACTCTTGACGCTTAGGCTAGGCGTCGGGTAAAACAGTCTTGATAGACTGGCTGATAGAGCCTCTCCCCAGGCTCTATCACTCCCACTCAATTGAAACAGGTATCCTCCTATCCCTTGTGGGACAAGGGATTAGAAGTAGTATATACATCAAAGGGGGGTGTTTTAGGGGGGATTGATTTTTTCATATGTTGGTTTCCATTAAATTTTACTCTAGTTTCATGTGCAGTTTGTATGTTAATTGCATTAGTGAGTAACTGGGCTATCTCTTTATCAGCACCACTGTACAAGTGAGCATAGTGACGCAAAGTTATCTCAGGACTTGAATGTCCTAATCTCTTTGAAAGCGCAAGAATAGAAGCTTTTAACTCATTTAAAACATAGCTTGCATGACTATGTCTTAGACCTTTAGGTTGAATCCTACGAACGCCCGCAAGCTCTGCATATCTATTTAATATTCGATTTATTGTTGACTTTATCATAGGGTAACCATCGTAAGTAAATATAAAGTCATTTTCTTTACCAAGTCCTATTTGAGTTTGTATTTCTCGCCATTGTCTCAATATACTGACAGTTGTATCATCTAATTCAATGATTCTTTTGCCATCATCTGTTTTTGTATATTCTTTTCTAATGTATTTTTTTCTTGATTGAACCTCAAGCATGTGGTGGATGCGTAATTGTTGTTGCTCAAATGCAATATCACTCCAAAACAAAGCAGTTCCTTCATTAACTCGAATACCAGTCGTATAATATAAATATAGCATTACAAAACACAAATGTTCATATACATCATCTAGGCATATTTGTTGCAAGACTAACTCGAATTCCGTCCTTGTCCAATAAGGGACAATTTGCTTTCCTTTCGGAATTGCCTTTACTTTTTTTGAAATATTGTATTCAAGAAAATTTCTCTCGACAGCTTTATCAAGTGTTTTACGAAACATACCAAAAACTAGGGAAGCATATGATTGACTGTAACCTGAGCCTCCATTGTTTTCATCTGTCAGTAGCCAAATCTTAAAATTATCAACATCGGTCACGCTTATTTCACGTAGTTTTATATCACCAAATTTTTCAATAATAAGTTGTAAAGCTGGATATCTAGTATTAAACGTTGAGGTCTCGACATATGAACAATAGTAAGGTATATATACTGTGTCCATAAATTCTCGATACTTCATATGATAAAAAGAATAGCCATCTACCTTATGATACTCTCTTTTTATTCTAGTAACTTCTTTATGTGCTTGAAGAGCTGATGTAAAGATATTCCCGAATCTATCTTTTGATTTTTTCCTCCTTATTCTCTCACCTGTTGCTTTGTCTGTACCTAACTCAATCTGGTAAAAAAATTTACCTGACTTTAGGTCCTTGTAAACACCTGGATACTTAGTCTTTTGTTGGGTTTTGTTTGCCATTCTCTTCTGTCTCCTCTGAAATTGTTACTCCAATAAAAGATTCGACAGCAGAAGCTGGAACAATACCAAGTCTCTTGTTATTATACAAATAATAACCTTGATTGACAAGGTTCAGCTTAACTTGTTTGATAATGCCTGTGGCTTGGTATTTTGTAAACCCCATCTTTATAAGATGGGATTTTTCAATCATTCTGTCTGTCATCATCTTCCTCCTGTGAAATTTTGAGAGTCATTTCTTTATATTTGTTATAAACATCTGAATTAAATTCAATTTTATCTTTATCGGACTCGTAGTAAGGATTGTCTATTCGCTCATATTCTACATATTTATTTTTTTCGTTATCGAATTTGTATGTAATAATAGATTTATCAGTTACTTCTTGAAGCAGTGTAATCCGTCTAATGAGCTGAATCACAGTGTCAATTTTCTTATCAAAGCCAGCTTGTTTACTAATTGATTCATAAAATTGAAAAGGTGAAAATGGGGTGTTTATTATTATTGTCGTCGCAATAATTGGTTTATCAAAGAAACGGCTGGAAGCAGTAGCATCAGCATTGAATGGGTCAATAATAAGTAAGAAATCAGCGTAATTAAAATTTCCTCCTCGACCTGGACGAATTTCCTCAATTATAATTGTTTCTTGTGAACCAACGTTTTGAAAAGGGTCACGAGAAGAGCCTGTAGTATAGAATGGTTTTCCAAGTGATTTTGCAAAGTGCTTGCATAATCTCGATTTTCCAGTTCCAGATGGACCATAAAGCCAAATAATTTCTCTCTTAAACCCATTTTTTAGTGCATTTTCTTTCCAATTTTCAAAATCAATTTCTGTTCGTCTTTTCTTAGCTTTTGAAAATTCTCTATCGTATTTCACAAGTGTATATCCATCAACCTCTTTAATTGCTTCGTCGAATGTTATATCTCCAGCGATTATTTTATTTATGAGATTTCGGACAACATTGATTGTTTTTTCTTTTCTAGAGTTAGAGTGGATTTTTGACTCAATACTCTCGATTCTTTCAGCATAGTCAAAATTTGCGATAACTTCATCTACTGAATATTGATATTTTTCACTTGCATCCTCCGTCCGATGGATTAAGTAAGAATAAGCATTGTTTACTTTACCTTTCCAGGCTTCGAAAAAGTTCGCTCGAAGCTCAAATCCATTTTGAGAAAGCTTGTTGATGATTGAATTTAACCAAATTGCATTTTTAAATCTAATGATGATATGAAAATGTGGTTCTGAATCAGTATCTTTATCGTGAATAATACCAGCTATTTCAAATGGATTCAGTGTTTCTTGAAATAATTTGATTATTTCTTCCAATTTTTTTATTGAGAGGCTTTCTACTGTTGAACAGAACATATAAGCAGTATGTCGAATTGAGGGTACCTTTTCTGACATTTTTCTCTTTTTCTTCATTTTATTCCTTTCAAATCTTGACAATGACAATGTAATTCATGCTGTCTATAACAAGCCCAGACAGCATGAATTTCTAGAGCAGATATTACTCTTGACAATGACAAAATAAAAATTTGGATAATTTAATCGCTATGTTTCGTCAGTGCAAATCTTCAATAAATGTTCTTACGAAATGCACAATTGAAATAGAATTTTAGAGGAAATATGATAAATTTTTCGTTATTTTTCTCAATACTGCATGCTAATTCTTGTATAAACTAGAACGATAGAAAAATTGATTACTTGTTAAGCGGTACTGCTCAATAGCTAGTCTTTGCTCTTGTTGATGCTGATTTTCTTAAGAACTGTGATTTCATTCATCTGTCTTGCAGGCTTCAACAGACTACATTCAATCACAGTTCTTAAAAGAAATTATCAGCAAAACAACAAATCGAGCAACGATAGATTGAGTGTTTCACTTAAGTACAAGCAATCAATTTTTATCGGTTTCTAGAGTTATTTTAAAGAATTAGTCATATATTAACTGAGAAAGCCAATACAAAAATCGAAAAATTGGGTTATCATCTTTCCAATCATCAAATTCTTTTTCTGCTTTGCGCTTATCTCGTTCAAGAACACGTATTTCTTGATTCACACTTGCACGTTCTCTAATAGCGTTTGAAATATCTTTCTCAACTTTTTCTTTGTCACTGAGCAATCGATTTAACTCTGCATTTCTAGAAGTTAATACTGACTCTGTTCTTTTTAAATCAGCTTTTGTATTTTCAAGTTGCTCATTGTACAGCTTTTCTTGTAGTCGTAAAACAGAAGAAGTATCACAATATTCACCAGTAAATTTATTTTTTAGCACTAAATAGACTGGTGCTTTTTCACGCTCTTCATGACCGATTATCATGTCTTCTAGACTACTTGAACATTGTAACTTGAAGTCTTTTTTTGACATTTCGCTGTAAGTGATGAGAGCAATGTCAAAGTCAGTTGCTTCATTTTGTAATGTATGCTCAGCGACAGTCGATAACAAAGTTATCTTCATTTTTCAGTTTACCTTTCTTTTTTTATTCAAATAACTGAATTGATTCAGCTCTGAAATAAATCGTACCATTGAAATCATAAGCTTCTAAATTCTGAAATTTATATCCAATGAATATTTTTAGATTCTTGTTTAACTCTGCTGGAAGTGCAACTTGAAACGGCTCTGAATTATCTTGTATAAACCAGTATTTGTACCCTGTGATTTTATCGGTCCTACCATTATCATCATACTTAAATTTCAAAGTATAGTCGGTAGACAATAAGTAATATGGTTTACTAACATCAGTCACAACGCTTGCTAAAACTGAAGGACTTAGTTTTTTTGTTTTCATTCTTAATTTTCCTCTCATTGTTCGTGGTCTTTTTTGTAGTATACTTATGTGTTAAAATATTCTACAAAGAGTTAAAAAATCAATTAACGTTAATCTACATTCATTATATCTGCTATAAACTTATGTGTAAAAAACAGATAATGATACGAATCCGAATTTATGAAATTATATAATATTCAAGTTATATAAGTTGTCTCACATGCTAATTAGTAGGTTTCAGAGTTTTAAGTTAAAATCCGAAGGGTGCAATGTTATGAAAATTTATTTCAATGAAAAAGAGC
The DNA here is from genome assembly GCF_019794615.1 of Streptococcus suis. Taxonomy (GTDB): domain Bacteria; phylum Bacillota; class Bacilli; order Lactobacillales; family Streptococcaceae; genus Streptococcus; species Streptococcus suis_AI. The sequence goes on along the minus strand of NZ_JAIMDU010000044.1, from coordinate 1,869 downwards.
TTGAAATAGCTTCTGTAGCAACGTTTTTAAAGGGAACATATGATTTTGTAGAATACAAAAATAATATTTTTTCTGAACAGATTGAAGAATTTGATAAGTTAAATGGCCAGTACAGGACTGACCACGATATATTATTTAGAATTTTTCAAGAAGAAGTTGAAGAATTGATTGCTCAATCAATGTTTGTAGAATTAAGCAACAAACTAGCAAAAGTATTTGCTAAGGAGCCACTTGCAATAAACTATACTCATTGGATTGTAGAAGAGATTACAAGCAAGGTACGACTAGATAAAAAGAATAAGGAGCAAATGCATAAGTTAATTGCTGATTTTATCCTTTACATCTCTGAAAATTATTATGATAAAAAAATGGAGACACAGCTACTCGCTACTGAATCGTTAGTTACGCTTATACAATTTGTTAATGAAGAGATATTTCTTAATAAACAAGAAATTGAGTTTTTAATAAATAATCAATACCTTACAAAATCTGTACAGATTAACATTGAGAAGAATGATGATTATAAGCTCGAATCTTTAATACGTTTGGTCAGAAAATGCTCAACTGATAACCACAAGAATTTTAATGGTCACTACGAACTAAAGGCAACACTAGAAGCAATTCAACGAAGTCGTTTAAGCAAATCGCCACAGAAAATTTCTACTCTTATTCCTGAAGAATATAGAAAGTTAGAGAAGAAGTGGGAAGGAACAAAGTTACAGTTGAAAAATATTATTGAAGAATATCAAGGTTTAGACGAAAATATAAACTATACTTTAAATAAATTGAGTGATGATTTCGAAGACTATTATTTGGAACTAAGGAAATGTATTCAGAAAGTTACAATTACTATGCTTATCATTGAAAATTTGAATCGTAGCAGTTCTGAGTTAGAAATAATGACTATTGAAAATGTCCTAGATTCCCTGAATATTAAGAAATACTCCTTTAAAAGTATTTTGGAAAAATGGAAAGATTTTGAGAACGAACTCGAAAAGCAGGACCTTGAGTCAATGTATTACAAAGATATGTATGATTTAATAGATGAATATTTAGGAAAAGCAATTGATTATAGCAAATATTCGAATGATTTTGAAAAGTCCATTATTCAATTATTACTTAAGGTTGAAGAAGCACTCGCAATTACAGATAATAGTGATAAATTGTATCTAGATATTAAAAAGAAACTTCAGCAGTCCAAGGAGGATTGCCTTGAATATGCCAAAATTATTGATATGAGATTAAAAAATTTCTTAGAAAACCGAATATACTAAAAGCCAAGCGATTGTGCTTGGCTTTTAGTATTCATCTAGTTCATGTTTGATTACGTCTTCAACATTACATTCAAGGATTTCACATAATTTATCAATTGTTTTTGTTGTTATTGGTTCACCTAATTTCATTCGATGTAACGTATGTGCGGAAATTTTTTCAACCTTGATTAAATAATATTCTGAAATTCCTCTTTTATTCAAAGTCTCATAGAAGGGTTTATATGAAATCATGTTATTACTCGCTCTTAAATTCTCTTATATAAACAATATGGTAACATTACCAACATATTGACTATATTCAATTTATTGAGTATAATTTTAGATAATAAATGTAGATAAAACATCTACTGTTTTGAAACAGACTAAAAACAGTGATTACGCAGATAAATAAATACGTTAGATTAATTCCTACCAGTGACTAATCTTATGACTTTTTAAACAGATAACTAAAATTACAAACAAATCGTTTAACTTCTGTATTTGTTTATAGATGTAATCACTTCAGGAGAGATTACATGAACAAAAATATAAAATATTCTCAAAACTTTTTAACGAGTGAAAAAGTACTCAACCAAATAATAAAACAATTGAATTT
>NZ_JAIMDU010000043.1:0-16332 GCF_019794615.1 Streptococcus suis | reverse complement strand
AAAAAATAATTTCAAAATAGAAAGGAACTTGTCCCATCCCAAATTCCAGATAACTAGAACTTACTTTGAGACGTCTCAGAGCCAGTAACTTTAGTGTACCCTTTTTTCAACATTTTCAAGACTAAATCCCCCTTGAATCAGCAGTTTAGTCAAAAAACAGAACTTAGTCTGAGACTAAATTCTGTTGATTTTATGCAGTTTTCTCAGAGTAACTTCTGGAAGAACAGGAACTAGAATTTACTTTGAGAATTTACCCAGTTTTATTATTATTTTTCGGTAAAAAAAGATATCAAATAAACGAATATAATCTCATTTTGAAGTCATTTTCTCTAAATTAACCAAACCAATCAGTCATAGCCATTCAAATGAATAATGAAATGATAATCTGTCGCCAAGCAAATCCCTTGCCTTTTAGTTCATTTTATTTTAGTATAGATATATCAACATGTTCTACAAGTTAGAATGACTTGGTGGGTAACCACCCTTGACGCAAAGAAAAGAGGATTCTTATGTCAGAAGATAAATTCAGCGCAAAATTGGATCAATTATCAGGCTCAGTAAAAGAAGGACTTGGTAAATTAACTGGTGACAAGGAAATCGAAGTTGAAGGAATTGTCGAAAAGGGAATCGGAAAAGCTAAAGAACTCGTGGAAGATGCTAAAGACGGCATCGAAGGCGCAGTACAAGGCATTAAAAATGCATTTGACAAGGAAGACAAATCATAATCTAATTCATATAGGTTGACTTCCTAAAGTTTATTACTCAATGTGAAAATAAGGGGTTGCGGGGAATTCAGACAATTGGTATGAATTCTACCCAACTCCTTTTTCTTCTGTACCGAAAGGAAATAGTATGCAAAAAATAGTTTTTGTCTGTCTTGGAAATATTTGCCGCAGTCCAATGGCAGAGTTTGTCATGAAAGATTTAACAAATCAGGTCTATATTGAAAGCCGAGCAACATCTAGCTGGGAACATGGAAATCCTATTCATCCTGGAACGCAAAATATTTTCAGAAAACACAATATCAGCTATGATAGCACAAAAACATCGCAACAAATCAGTCAGAAAGACTTTGAAACATTTGACCTTATCATTGGAATGGACAGTCAGAATGTCCAAGACCTGAAAAGAATGGCCCCTTCTTCTGCCCAAGATAAAATATTCCAATTTACTGACCAATCCGTTCCAGATCCATGGTACACTGGTGACTTTAATGAAACTTATGAGATAGTAAGAGAAGGCTGTTCCAAATGGCTAGATAGATTGCAAAACAGAAACCAAAAATAAATTTCTCTGTGTAATATTTTTGTAATATTTGTAAAAAAATGGTAAACTGTATTTGATTCTGTCGGCATCTTATTCCGGTATGATTAAAGTTCGGAATCAAATATATTGAAAGTGAATTTCTATGAAAGAGTTACAATTATCATCAATTAAACCTCATCTAACGCGCAAGAATATTGAAATTGCGACCGTTATCCTATTAGCCTTGTGTGCACTGTTTACCTTTGCTGGACGAATGAGTAGCAAGGAAGTCCTAACCCTAGATAATGGAAAAATCAAGTATGAAGGGTATGTTGTCGCCTCTAAAATGAATGGTCAAGGAAAACTGACCTTTGAAAATGGAGATACTTATGAAGGGGAATTCTCCAATGGAATTTTCAATGGAAAAGGAACCTATAAGTCAGCTCAAGGATGGACCTACACTGGTCAATTCAAAAATGGCTATGCGGATGGAAAAGGAAAACTAACCACCGAAGGACAAGCAACATACGAAGGAACATTTAAACAGGGGATTTATCAGCATGCGAATTAAATGGTTATCGGTTATTAGGGTTATTGGACTGTTATTTGTCTTACTTTATCACTATTTTATTAAACAATTCCCAGGTGGCTTTGTTGGGGTAGACCTATTCTTTACCCTGTCTGGTTATCTGACAACTGCTCTGCTTATTGATGAATTTGCAGCACACAAAAAAATTGACATCATTGCCTTTTTCCGTCGTAGAATCTATCGCATTCTACCACCTCTAGTACTGACTATCTTGCTCGTCGTTCCACTTGCACTGACCATTCGGAATGACTTCATCGCTAATATCGGTAGTCAAATCACTGCTGCTTTAGGTTTTGTAACAAACTTTTTTGAAATCCTATCTGGTGGAAGCTATGAAAACCAGTTTTCTCCTCATCTGTTCGTACATACTTGGACACTCGCTATTGAGATGCAATTCTATATCATCTGGGCAGGATTTATCTGGTTCATGGCAAGAACTGCTCGAACAATTGGACAACTGAGAGGAACCATTTTCCTCAGTTCAAGTATTCTATTTCTCTTCAGTTTCTTGGGAATGTTCATTTCTAGCTTTTTTGTCAGCAACCAGTCAACCATTTATTACTCAACCTTTACACATATATTCCCATTCTTTATCGGAAGCATTTTAGCGACAATAGTGGGAATTAAGCAAACGACATCCTCATTCCACAAGCTGGTTGAACAAATCTCAATCCGAAACCTATTACTCATTTTTGCAGCAGGCCTCGGTATTGAGTTACTCCTTCTCTTCTTCCTTCAATTCAGTTCTATTTGGACTTACCTCTTTGGTTTCCTCTTGTCCGGTTTGGCAACAGCTGCAATGATCTTCTCCGCTCGAATTCTTCATGAGAAAACACCAAATATTTCCGAACCAAAGGCTATCTTATTTATTGCCAATATTTCTTATGGAATGTATCTCTTCCATTGGCCATTATTAATCATCTTTTCTCAATTACTACCAAGTATCGTTGCTGTTATCCTTTCTCTCATTTTTTCTACTATTCTCTCAACTATTTCCTTCTACATTTGGGAACCGTATGTTGCTGGTAAAGTTGGAAAAATATTTGGACTAGCAGTCGACTTGAAGCCATTTAATAAGCAAATCACCATTGGTTTTTCGATTCTAATCCTAATAAACCTCGTTATCTGCCTCTTTGCACCTAAACTAGGAAACTTTGACAAAGAAAACATGGTTAGTTCTCTTTACCAAGCACAAACGCAATTGACAATCACTCGTTCTGGAGTTGAGAATGCTCAAGCAACTGGATATGAAATTCAAGAAGGAGTAACCATTTTCGGTGACTCTGTTACAGTCCGTGCTAGCACAGCTGTTCAAACTGCTTTACCTGACGCACAAATCGATGGAACAGTTAGCCGTCATTTAACAGAAATTGCTGGCTTAATTAGTTTATATAAACAGAACAATACCCTGAAACAAACTGTTGTAGTTGCTCTAGGGACAAATACAAGTGATAATTATCAAGAATTATTAGATCAGCTTGTCAAAGAATTTCCTAAAGGGCACAGACTCATCTTTGTCACACCATATGATGGAAATTACACCCCAAGCAATTCACTTGCTTATCAGACAGGTCAATACGAAAAAGAATTGGCTGATAAATATGATTATATTTCAATTGCTGACTGGTACCAAGCCGCAAAAGATAATCCAAACATCTGGATTAATACAGACCTTGTGCATTTCAATCTCGAAACAGATGGAGCAACAATCTTTGCAACAACCATTAAGGATGCTGTAGAAGCCAGTGCAAATGGACCAATTAAAAATTAAATATGAAAAAAAAAAAAAAACGATTTCCTACAAACTGGAAATCGTTTTTCATTCTTTATTTAAAAATTGATAAGAGCTGTCCAACCAGTGAAAATACGACTGCCAGCGTCATTAAAAGAATCAACAAAATATAGATGAGCGGTTTCTTTTTCTTTTCCTCTGATGCTTCAACATGTCTGGCCTGATGAATTCGTTTTTCAATATCTTCTTTTAAGAGTGAATTTTCTTTTGCCATAGTAACCTCCTCATTCAAGTACCTTTTGATAATTTTCAACTAGTTCTTGACCAGTAGACAGACGTTGGCGTGAGATGAAAGCTTTTGGATCTTGTTCATACTGCTTGACTCGTTGAATAAATAAATCAGGCTTACTCCGCAAAATAATATTTTCAGGTAAGGTCAAAGTAGCATTATGACTCGTATTGACAAAAGCGAAAATCGCTTGATTATTTTCAAATGCCCTACGAACCTGACCATCAATTTCTGAACCATGATTAATATCAAAATAGAGATCACATTCATCTACTAATTGATTCAATAATGCAGGAGTAACATTAGGATAAAGAGTGACCTGACTTCTTGAACCATATGCCATCAAACGTTGAGACATTTCAGTTAAGGCTGCAATATGAAAATGATACTCTGGCAATCCAGCTAAAAGGAAGTCGATTTGCTCTAACTGATCCGAATTTGTCACAATTAAAATACTCTTATTACCCGAATTCTCGCGATGGCTTGGATAAATAAAACCAAGATAATGAACTTGAGCATGGTATTCCTCAGGAAGAAGTCCAAGCAGTTCTGTATATACTTGATATTTTTGGACAATGATCGTTTGCTTACGAGCCTTATTCGCCAACATAGCAAGCATATTTCCAGGAACAGAACCATTAAGATTTTCCTGCCAGAAAAGAATGTTTTCTCCTTCTGTAGGCAATTGATTGGCAATGAAGAATGGAAACGATAGAGAATTAAATGAGACACGACTTTGATCGATTCCTAAACAATCGATAAAGAATCTATAAAACTCCACTTTACCATGAAATAAATATGTTTGCCCTTGCCACTCTAAAATAATATCTTGCGTTACAAAATTCTCTAAGATAACCTCTCGCCCCGAAGGATCATAGTAAGCACGACTATACACGCGCTCTTGTTCATCAAAAAATGTTTTTGAAAACAGGTAACCATTTTTATTATAATGATCAGAAGTAATCACTTTACCACTACGATCATACCAATCTACAGCCTTCACAAAACGACGATAGCCTGGTGTTGCAAAAAAGATTTTCCCTTTTAGAATATCATAATCCCAAATTTCTGCCTCTTTACTAGTACCAGTAATTTCCCAAAAATGCTGTGTTGGAACTTGATTGAAATAAAGCGGTTTACCACTGACTTGATCCATTCCAGAAAAATAGGCATAGGCCGACGTAACCCCTTCTGGCAAGAATCCATCATCTTGCAACACAATAGCAGGACCATCAAATCCAGAGACCGATAAAGAATGAAATAAGTCTTCACTCGCTTCTAAAAATTGATCATAAATTTGAATCATTGTGTGATCTCCTTAATAAATGACAACCACTTCTCCTCCAAACGTGTTGTTAAAAATTCCTCTGCTACTTCATAAGAAGTATTATGGTAAGTTGACAATTCTCCTTGATACAATCGAACCAACTCACGCGCAAATGCTTCAGCGTAGGTGATTGGATTATCCGGTTGTACCCTAGGAATAAGGTAACCATTTTTACCATCCATGATAAAAGTCTGATTCCCATACGGAACATCTAGTCCAATCATTGCTAAACCAGAACCGACAGCTTCCATCAAGGTCAATCCAAAACCTTCACTCGTTGAAGCAGTCAGATAAACTTCATAATCCTGATAAATTGTCGTTAAGTCCTGATGCCCCATAAGCCGAATGTAATCCGTAGCATGCTTTTCTTCAATCAATTTTGCTAATGGACCACGTTGCCCACCTTCACCATAAATATCAAAAGTTAATTGAGGCAACTCCTTACGAGCAAGGGTAACACCTTCAATCAGCCAGTCAATATGTTTTTCAGAAGCAAGACGGGAACAAGTCAACGTAGAAAAGGCTTTTCTGCCCTTTTCTGACTCCATCAATTGGTCTAGACTTCCTACAGGGAGAGTAACGACATTTGGTTCGATACCATAATAGTGCTTAAATTGTCGAGAAAGCGTTTCAGTCTGCGCATCTGTAGATGTGATAAAGGCATCCACTTCACTTGCTTGAGTAAACTGGTAATCGTAGAAATTATTCCACAAAATTGCTTGATCTGTTGTATTACCAATACTGTAATGCTCCGCATGAACTACCACACCTAATTTGGCATCTCCTTTATGTCTCATAACAGCTTGCCCAATACCAGTTGCCCGGTCCAAAAGAATAATATCTTTTTTCGTCAGCTTTAGGCTATCCAACATACGGGCAATAAGCTCCTCTTTGGAATAGAGAATGGCATCTGAAAAACGGAAAAGACTTTTCTGACCTTGAACCAATTCTTCATAGGCTATACTACCATCTTGATGGAAAAAGACACGACGGTACAACTTAGGAGAGTCGTTTTCTGGAACATAATACTCCGAAAATACTTTTGTATAACTATAATAATCCTTACGAATCAATTTCCCCTTACTAAGGTACTCCACCCTTTGAACGATTGTTGGACAATCTTTCTTAAAGAAAATTAAGATTGCTGCATCCTTATTTTCAATACGATAGCGCAAAGCAGTTGGAGATTGCGACTCTAGGACAATATTTTTTGGTAGGGTTGCTAACAATTCTTCCAAAGAGTAAGTCGTCTCATGCGTCTCTACATCGGTAAAGTAACTATAGAGCCAGATAACTTCATGATTTTCAAAACCAATATTTGCAGTGAAATGGGCAATGTTTTCATTCTGAAACATATCCGTGAAGATAAATTTTGCATCAAGATTCAATTTGCGGAAAATTGCCGCTCGATAAACCTGAGCATATTCAACACCACTGCTGGCCCAACCAATGCCTTTGTTGATATTATAAACAGTCATTATTTTTCCTTTTTAAACGTAATAAACCGATTGTTTCCCATTAGGAGCCGTTTCGATCGTACTCAAGAGAATATTGCGTACAATTTTCTGATGTACCATCTGTGTCATTTCTTGATAGGTTGTTAGGGACTCTTTGTAATATTCATAAATATTATTTCGCTGAGCCAAAGCCCTAGAAGTTACCAATCCCTTTAATTGTTGAAGACTATCTACCTCTTCAACCCAACATTCATCAATTGCTTTCAATACAGAAACACGATAAAATTCAAGCAATTCTTCCCGTTGATTAAATTGAGCTCTTTTGACAGTTAATTCCCTATCCATCAACTTTCTAACCAAAGATTTTACCGCTTCAGTATCACTTAATTGAAAATTTTCTGGGAATTTCCTGAAATTATATGTGATATTTTCTAGAATATACCGACGAATCTGTTGATAGGTGAGTTCACCTTTCCTATCACATAAGCGATCTAGTTCAGCTTCAAAAATTTCAAGAATACGATTTTCTAAATCTGCCTCATCAGACATTAAACGATTACGAAGATTATATATTTTTCCTCTTTGCACGCGCATACTCTCATCAAATTGCACCGTATTGTGACGCATTTGAACAGCCTCATCTTCTGCACGAGTTTGAGCATTTCGGACCATGCTATGGAACCGTCTACCTTTTAAAGGTTTTCCGTATTGAGAATGTTCCTCGTTATTTCGTTTATCAAAATAACGTTTAACCCATTTTGGACCGTGAGTCATAATTAATTCATCTTCTAAAGAAACAAAGAATTGTGACATTCCTGGTTCTCCCTGACGTCCAGCACGACCTCTAAGTTGGCCATCCATACGGGTATTAATCATACGTTCTGTACCGATTACCGCCAAACCACCAAGCTCTGCAACGCCAGGACCAAGTTTTATATCTGTCCCGCGACCAGCAAGAACAGTTGCACAAGTCACATTTCCAAATTGTCCCGCTTCTTTAATTATCATAGCTTCCTTAGACACATTGTTTGCTGTTAAGGTATTATGGGCAATCCCTTCGTGTAAAAGAAGTTGAGAATAAATTTGTGTAATTTCCACACTACCGGATACAAGGAGAATTGGTCGACCAACAGCATGTAACTCTTTTACAAGCTCAATCGTAGCAATCAATTTTTCTGGCAGAGTAGCATAAATTTTATCTGGGTGATCTATCCGCTGAATCGGTAAATTGGTCGGAATAGCAACAACAGGAATCTTATAGGTCTTAATTAACTCCTCTTCCGCATCTCGACCAGTACCTGTCATCCCAGATAAGGTTGGAAACATATTAAATAGACTTTGATAGGTTACGGATCCCATAGCTCTACTCTCAGTTGTTTTGGGAACACCCTCTTTGGCTTCTATAGCCTGATGTATTCCTGATTGGAGACGTGTACCTTCCAAAATTCGTCCAGATCGTAGATCTAATAGTTTGACTTCCTCATCTTGAATGACATAATCCACATCCCTTTTGAAAATATGATGAGCTCTTAGCGCCAAATTAATTTGACGGTTCAACTCCCACATATCCTCAGCATAGAGATCATCTATGGTGAAATACCGCTCAGCTTGATCGATACCTTGCTCCGTCAAATAAACTTCTTTTTTATCCAGATTCAAGTAGTAATCTTCATCAACTTTTAAAGTTCGGACAAAACGATCACAGGTATCAAATAGGTTTGACTGAACACGTGGGGAACCAGAAATAATCAATGGCGTTTGTGCAATATCCAATAATACCGCGTCTGCCTCATCGACAATCACATAATGAAAGTCTCTCATAAATTTTTGCTGTGTTGAAGCGGCCAAATTATCCAATAAATAGTCAAAACCAAGACCAGCACCAGTCGTATACGTAATGTCTGCGTCGTACACAGCCCGCTTTTCTTCAACCTCTGGATCATACCCTTCCTCAAAAACACCTATACCAACTGTCAAACCAAGAAAACGATACAACTCGCCCATTTCCTCAGCATCCCTTTTAGCTAAGTATTCATTGGTCGTTACGAGAATCGCCCCTTTACCAGACAGTCCATTAAGATACAAAGGCATTGTAGCTGTGAGGGTTTTACCTTCTCCGGTCTTCATTTCAGCGATACACCCCAAATGAAGAGCGACAGCACCCATGACCTGAACATCATATGGAAATTTCCCCAAAACTCGAAGAGAGGCCTCACGACAAACTGCAAAGGCTTCAACCATGATATCATTTAGCGTTTCACCATTTGCCAAACGCTCTCTAAAGAGAGGAGTTTGCGCTTGCAGCTCCTCATCACTCATTGCTTGATACCGTTTTTTTAGGTCATTGACTTTCCGTGCCAATCGTTTAATTCTAATCAATCTCCATTGATTCATCAATGAGGAACGTGATAATGTGTTCATTAAACTCCTTCATCTGTAACTGTTTGAATAAAATCTTTAACTAAGAATAACTCAGAAGGTAAATCTTTCCTTTTATACTGAAGATTTAATCCTTCTTCTAGGAATAATTCACGCTGATCAATTTGTCCATAGATTGCAATCTTTTCAAAAATAACTGCGTGACACCCAGCTCCAACAATACTCAATTGATACCAAAACGTATCTTTTGGAAGAGTAAACCTTTCATCCGTATCTTTCAATATCTCTGTATCAATCAATTCATTTTGCCGATTATAATAATGAAATTGTAGATAGACAGTTCCTTCAGGCTCTGAAGTAAAGTGCTTTCTAACAGAATACTCTCTTCCAGGTGCTAAGAGAGGTAATGGGGGAGCCATTCGATTTGCCTGAAAATTTGTCTTAGAAAGCCATGTTTTAATCGTTTTCCCTGATGCAAAGTACCGATTATCAAAAAGAATTTTGGTTCCTTTTTGTTGGATCATCGATGCATAAACATAATCAGAAGTCCGGCTAACTGGTCCCCAAGTAATCTCAGCGATCAAATTTTCTTCCATTATATATTCCTTTCAAAATCATGCGATAGAATTTTATAATATTGATTCAAAAACCACTTATTGATAGCCATACTATTGTCGTTATGACGCCCTTCATATCCTTTGGCAAAAATATGGACTTGATCTTCTGACATAAAATCAATGAGTCGCCAAATAGCCTCTGGGTCATAATCATCATTCTCCATATAGGCAATTGCAAATTTTGTTTTTGAAAAATCAGCCTGTGCAAACTTTTCCCAAAAACGCAAGTTAAACAACTGTATACCCGTAGTCTCATTCCGTCCGACTACATTATGGAGCATATCACCACTTGTTTCAAACTCGTCAGGGCGTTTCAGTTTCAAATTTGTAACGACATCGCCAAGATTGGTAAAAGGTTTCCCAACAACAACCGCATGGGGTTCTAACCAACTTGCATAATATAGTCCACCAAATGCGCCCATTGACAAGCCTGATAAAATCAATTGACTCGAGTCAAAATCCAAATAGTCCAAAGCATCACGAATGGCTTGTACAATCTGCTGTTCCAATGAGTCCGTTCCCAAATAGAAACATCCGCCCTCTAAACGAGGATCTGAAACTAAAAGGAACGGAGCACCCATTTTTTTCATCATATAGTACCCTTCGAACCCTTCCGCTGGACGGAAACCCGAAAAATACACGTTCAATGGAGGTTTCATATCCCCTGGATGAAAATAGGTGAAAATTTCTTGACGATTTTCATCAACATGTCGCATTCCACCCATAATAAATTGACCAAGACCTGATCGAGAAAATCGTCTATGGCACGAACCAACACTAATTTTACCTTGACCTTTCGCAAAGAAGGTTAAACAATAATAACCAACTGAATCAATATCTGGCAATTGAATTGGAGCAGCAAGGTCTTCTTCAGTATACATTCGTCTGTCAAGAATATCAGAAATACTACCCTTTGATAAGGAAACAACTTCAAGAGCAAGCTGACAAGTATCGTCTTTAATATATTCTTGCCATATTTCTGTCAATTTCTCATCTGCCATTATATTGTAACGATAGGTAAAAAGTGGTTGAAAATCATGACCAAAAAATCCATCAAAATCAACTTTGACAAACCCATCATAGACAACCTCACCCTGAAAAGTAGGCATGATATCTATATCCGTAACCTTTAACTTATCCCCATATTGACCAGAAAACAGGTTTTTCTGTAAAAATCGAAGAGTTTCTTCTCTACTAGCTTTTTGAGGTAATTCTCTAGGGCAAAGACGGGCGAAGAAACCTCTTTTTTCTTTATTCAAAATATGACCATTTTCATCTAAAAAGGTCGTATAGGGATCCAAGTAAGGAGATAGGATTTCTAATTCACTTTCTTCAACAGATGACGTCACTAGGAGGGCACTAAGTAGTAACGGTTTTCCACCTGCTTTTAATAACAGAGATAATTCTGTCTCTTCATCATCCTGGTTCGCCATATCTCTCAGATCATTCGGACTAGCGAAATGCCATTCAATACCTTCTGGCACCTCAGCTGAAGCGAACCAATCTGACTCACCAACTTGTAAGATATGCATGATTCCCATTATTTCTTAACAAATTCCTTCCATTGTTCTATCAATCGACCACTAGTATAATCACTCATTCGTTCAACTGCTCCAACCAATGATTGATTCCAGTTGGCTAAACCATCACAAAAATAGTGTACCGCCTTGTTTATCTCTTCTACATCAGTTAAAATCCAGCCATTTACATGATTTTTTACAAAATCCGACTGAACAAGTAAAATTTGAGGAATCCCTGCACTCAAACTAGCAATTTGCGAATAGAGGTCAGGAGTTTCTGAAAGATCAATATAAAGACGAGCAGTATCTAATGCCTGAATAATTTGTTCCTCTGTTGAAAACAAGCTAAAAGTGACACGGTTCGTTTCCACCTCTTCTTGCGTATCAATTTGGTTCTCACCACTATCCGACTTAGGCGAAAAGAATTTAGATGGATCGTACGTTGAATAAATGATATCTTTAACCTTTTGTTCTAATGCCGTCAAAGGATATTGTCTTTTATAGGTCACAAAATGCAAAGAAAGCAAGGGATTTTCTTCAACCAAACCTAGTAATCCTTTTAATGCGCGGTCGAGATGCACATCAGAAATTCCATCAACCAAACAATACAATATCATTTCTTTCATATTGTGACTCTGTCCCAAACGCAACCGAGTATCAAAAGGAGTCATTCTGTAAATTGAGTCTGTTGGTAGCCCTTCTTCTTCCGATAGTTGATTTAAAACATCATGAGTTGTTTCGGAATCGACCAGGACACCTGTTGACTGTGAAAGTATCGTCATGACCAAGTCACGATTGTTTACATCCAAACGACGACTGAAAAAAGATACCATTTTTGTATGATCGATGAAAACTTCCAATAACATTTCAGTATGTTGTTGATCAGCTGCAATGACGACTACATCATCCGCACGAATCATTTTGAACTTCACAACTTCTAATCGTTCTTCAATGAGTTGGTCCCAGGATTCATAAGACGAACGCATAAATGCACGATCAGATTGGGGATTGACTTCTAACCAATATTGGTCCTGTTGATGCCACTCCCTCACTTGCCAAACACCATTTTGATTCAAAAAATCATGATGAAGTAACTGACCATTTTCAAAAAATTGAATACTTGACAGAAAGCCTCGATCATCAAACAAATAACGCTTATCCATTTGATGATCTTTGAAAAATTGAATGGCAAGAAGAGTCCCATTTTCAGAAAAATGAATTTCTGCCAATAGTTGATCTCCCACCCGTGCCAATGCAGCAAAGGGAGAATAAATGAAATATGTACCTTCAGGCCAAGACAATTCTTTAAAATCCACTATTTTTACTGAATTCGATTGAATTCCTTGAATATCATCAAAAAAGGACCAGTACGAAGTAGAATGAATATCTAATTTATGTAAGAAATAGCGGAAATGTGGCTGATAACCAAGAATCAACATTCTTGCTTCTTCATCGCTATTTTCAAACATTTTTATCTGGTGGATTGAGTCATCAAAAGACAGTTGTTCAATCACCCGAAACCAATACGGTGTTTCACCAACCCACTTTTTTGACTCTCCATACCATGATGGAACAAAATAATACATTCCTACTCCTTCTATATAATATCCTGATATTTTTTCCAAGATTGAATAATATCAACCTGTTCTACAATAGAAAGCATCAACGTTGTAACAATATAAATTTGATTCAACAGCATCCCTAAACTCACATCCAGATTCAACCACCAAACAATAAACAAGGGTAATCCGCCCATCAAACAAGTATAGATTGCACCAATAAATGCCATTCGGTTCAAATACTTAGTCAAATAGCGCTGTGTGTCGCGTCCTGGTCGTACATGAGCAATGTAATCTCCATTTTTTTGCATATTCTCAGCGACATCTGCTGGATCCAAATTAAAATAAGCAAACCCATAAGAAAGCAAGAATAAAATAGCATTATATAAAATGATTCCCGGAAGATAAGCAATCGCCAATTCATCCTGCAAGGTTCTTAACCAACCAATTTCTGGATGGGCTGAGCTAAATAAATTTAGAATCAATATCGGAAAACTCATCAAGGTAATTGCATACATAAAAGGCATACCACCTGCAGGAGTAATCCGAATAGGAAGATAGGAAGACTTCACTAATCGACTATTGATTGTGATCCGTTTGATTGGAATCCGATACTCTGCCAAATAGAAAACAATTGTAATGAAAACAGCAAATAAAAGAATCAATATAAAGAAGCCTGTAGCCAGTAGAGAATCACTGATTGTAGAATCTAAATTTGCCAAACTTGTAATAATATTGAGCACCACACCAGTTGCAATAATAGCTGATGACCCACCCAAACCAATTTGTGTATTGATATTTGAAAACCACTGCAATACAAAGGAGCCAGCAATCATGACAATAACCGTAGATACATTTTGTAACATCGTCACTTGATTGGACTGTATCATAGATAAATACCCTACAGCTTGTATCGCAGCAATAGCCAACAAGAGCAGCATTTGGCTAACATGATTTTGAAAATCGGTGAAATATTTATTTATTTTCATCGTCGCAACAAAGCGCCATAAAATCATACTAGTCATCCATGGACTTAGCCCCAGCGAGAACAGATTTAAGCGACTCAGTTCTCCACCTGTTACCATAGCCAGAGTATTCAAACTTTCAGCTAATTTAGATTGATTTGGGATATTCTCAGGAAAAGTTGCTAAGGGAATATATCTTCCTAACATATAAATAAAGAGAATCGCAATGGTCCAGCTAATCCGTTTTACAAGACTAGAAGTAAAAAATTTCTTCATGTAACCTCTATGTTTTTTCTTTCTATTTTATCATATATGGTAAAAAATGTATATTTCACCACATATGATAAAACCGAAGCTAGTTACAACTAGCTTCGATTTTACTTATACTACTGAATCATTTCCAGAGTAATACTTAAGCTTAGTCTTCGTTCTTTTTACGACGACTTGCCACAGTACCTAACAAGAGTCCAAGACCTAATAGAGTAGGCATTACAGATGACTCTTGACCTGTATTAGGAAGAACTGCTTTTGGTGAAGCTGGAACAGTCTTCTGACCAGGAGCCGGAGCATCTACTGCCGGTCTTGGTTTAGGTGCATCTGGAGTTGTAGGTGTATCAGTATTTGGCACGTCATTACCTGGAGTTACAGGTGTAGTTGGCGTTGTTGGTTTCACTGGTACATAAGGGATTGGTGTGTCAATACCAGGATTTTCTGGTGTTGGCGGAATATAACCCTTAGATGGATCTTCTGGATCTACCGGTGTCAACGGTTGGTTGTTCTTAGGATCAACTGGAACATAACCTGGAACGTAAGGAATCACTGTACCTGGGTTTGGTGTTACTGGCACATCTGGATTTGTTGGATCGAATGGATATGGAACTTCTGGGTAGTCTGTTGAAGGTACGCCAGGAATTTGTGGAATCCAGTTCGCAACTTTTTGGTAAACGTAAGTGATAGATGTTTCACCTTCTACAACTTGACCATTTTCTGATCCGATTGTCTTAGATGGAACAAGGATGTAACGAGTACCGTCTTCAGTAACAATTTCAGTTGGTTTGTTATCTGTTGTATCGTAATCAGTACCTACAGCTGCTTTATCAGTATCTGTAACTGGAGTCTTGATTACATTACCTTCAGAATCCACGTAGTTAACAACAACTGAACCAGTCTTAGGTGTTTCTACCGGTACGTAAGGGATTGGAGTATCAATACCAGGATTTTCTGGTGTTGGTGGCACATAACCCTTAGATGGATCTTCTGGATCTACTGGTGTCAACGGAGTATTATCCTTAGGATCAACTGGAGTATATCCTGGAACGTAAGGAATCACTGTACCTGGGTTTGGTGTTACTGGCACATCTGGATTTGTTGGATCGAATGGATATGGAACTTCTGGGTAGTCTGTTGAAGGTACGCCAGGAATTTGTGGAATCCAGTTCGCAACTTTTTGGTAAACGTAAGTGATAGAAGTTTCACCTTCTACAACTTGACCATTTTCTGATCCGATTGTCTTAGATGGAACAAGAACATAACGAGTACCGTCTTCAGTAACAATTTCAGTTGGTTTGTTATCTGTTGTATCGTAATCAGTACCTACAGCTGCTTTATCAGTATCTGTAACTGGAGTCTTGATTACATTACCTTCAGAATCCACGTAGTTAACAACAACTGAACCAGTCTTAGGTGTTTCTACCGGTACGTAAGGGATTGGAGTATCAATACCAGGATTTTCTGGTGTTGGTGGCACATAACCCTTAGATGGATCTTCTGGATCTACTGGTGTCAACGGAGTATTATCCTTAGGATCCACTGGTGTGTAACCTGGTACGTGTGGTACTACTGGTTGTTCTGTTTCTGGGTTTGTAGGGATTGTTGGAATCTCTGCATCCGGTTTTGTTGGATCGAATGGGTACTCAGTTGTTGGACGTTCGTTTTCTGGAACATCTGGAATCAATGGAATCCATTTCGCAACTTTTTGGTAAACGTAAGTGATAGATGTTTCACCTTCTACTACTTGACCATTTTCTGAACCAATTGTCTTAGATGGAACACGTACATACTTGGTACCGTCCTCAGTAGTGATGACTTCTGGCATATTGTCAGTTGTGTCGTAATCTGTTCCTACTGGAGCATCTGTTGTATCTTTGACTGGTGCTTGAAGAACGTTACCTTCTGTATCTACATAGTTAACAATAACTGAACCTGTTTTAGCTTGTTCAGATGCTGATGTTGAAGCTGACTCAGATGCTGATGTTGAAGCTGATTCAGACGCTGATGTTGAAGCTGACTCAGACGCTGATGTTGAAGCTGATTCAGACGCTGATGTTGAAGCTGATTCAGACGCTGATGTGCTTGCTGACTCAGACGCTGATGTTGAAGCTGACTCAGATGCTGATGTGCTTGCTGATTCTGATGCGCTTGTGCTTGCTGACTCAGACGCACTTGTACTTACAGACTCAGATACAGAAGCACTATTTGATTCTGATTCTGAAATTACTTTACTTGCAGATTCAGAAACAGATGTGCTGTTTGACTCAGATTCTGAAATTACAGTACTTACTGATTCTGATACAGAAGTTGATTCAGAAGCTGATACAGATGCTGAAACTGAAGTTGATTCAGATTGGCTCGCTGATACTGATGCTGATTCAGA
>NZ_JAIMDU010000042.1:0-16339 GCF_019794615.1 Streptococcus suis | reverse complement strand
GCTTTAATCTGGTCTAGCATGATTTTTCCCCTTTTATTTCTAGTGTAACATAAAAAACTAACCTACCACAAAATGTGATAGATTAGTTAACTTAATGACATTGGGCTTGTGCTTCCTTTTCTTTTCCAAAAATCTGACCAACATCCGTCAGCATTTTAAGGTAGTCACTTTTTCCATAGGTGATTTCAATAACTGGCGCGATTTCTTTTAGTGTTTCTATGTTGTCATCACCAGCAAAAACAAGGATAAGGTCTGGATTTTGAGCAGCGATAGCTTCTGTATCTGCTGTTGTTAATAATGGTAGGTCTTTTAATTGGTCACCAAATGCAGGGCTGTCTTTTTCTAGGTCCAGACTATAACTGGAAACCTTGATCCCTAATTGCAGGAGATAGCCTGTGTAAGAATAGGCAAAGTTGGCAACTTTTTTAGGATTTTTCGGAATATCTCCATAGTAGGTAATGCCTTCTATTTCAGGCATGCTTGACACTTCTACATCTGTTGAGGTAGATGAGCTAGAGCAAGCTGTTAAGAAAAACAGCCCAACAAATAAACTAAAAATGGCAAAAAACTTTTTCATTTTCTCTCCTTCTTATTTTTTTAAATCATAGGTCAATAAAATGGGGTACTCTTGACCAGGTGCCTGTATCAATTGGGGTTCGATGTTGAAAATGTCGCTCAGAATTTCAGTAGTCATGATACTGGACACAGATCCATGGTAGCGAATCTTTCCATCTTTCATCGCAATCATATGGTCAGAAAAACGAGCGGATAAATTAACATCATGGAGAACCATCACAATGGTTTTCTGTTGGCTCAGGTTGAGTTCTTTTAAGAGCTCCAAAACTTCCAATTGATGATTGAGGTCAAGATAGGTCGTTGGCTCATCTAAGAAAATGGTATCGGTATCTTGGGCAAGAGCCATGGCAATCCAAACTCGTTGTCTCTGACCACCAGATAAATCATCAACGGGAAACCTGGCGAAAGGAGCGGTTTGGGTCACTTCTAGAGCCCAATTGATCTTCTCCCTATCCTGATCGGTGAGATAGCCGAGTCCATTTTGATGGGGGTAGCGCCCATAAGAGACCAATTCATAGACAGAAATCCCTTCTGTCGCTTCCAATACCTGAGGAAGGAGGGCCAAGTTTTTGGCGACTTCTTTGGTTGGTAGTTGGGTAATGGCCTGGCCATCTAGATAGATAGCTCCTTTTTGAATGGGTAGAATCCTGGTCAATGCCTTGAGTAAGGTAGATTTACCGCACCCGTTGGCACCGATAATAGTGGTTATTTTCTCCTTTGGAATGCTGGTAGATAATTCTTCAATTATCACCCGATGGTCATAGGCTACCTGGATATGTTCTGCTTGAATCGAAGACACAAGTTTCTCCATTTCATAAAAAGATTCTCGTAAAAAATATTACGACCTGTATTATTCCAAAAAAACGCTCCAAAACAAAGAGTTTTCTGAAAATTTTAATTTAATAAGTATTGTTATAAAAAGCCCTTGTCAGCTTCGAGCGACAAGGGTAGACTTTATAAGTATTTTTTGGCGATTTCTAAATCACCATCATAAGTTGTTTTTTCACCGTTCACAATCTGATAGGCATCGGCTCCTTTACCGGCTATGATAACAGCATCTTGGGCTGAAGTTGTTTGTCCCATAGCGGTTCGGATAGCTTCTTCGCGGTCCAAGATAAAGGTGCTCGGACGGTTCATATAGGTACGAATTTGCTCAGCAATAGTAGCTGGATCTTCATGATTGGGATCATCAGCTGTTAGAAGAACATCGACCTGTGGATAGTCATTAAGTAGAAGTCCAAAGTCTTTACGGCGGCTTTCTCCCTTATTACCTGGGGCGCCTAAAATCAGGATGACCTTTCCTGATTGATGTGTGAGGACGACATCAAGCAGTTTTTTTACGCTATCGCCATTGTGAGCGTAGTCAACGAAGACTTTTGCCCCATTTTGCTGGGTTAGAACTTCCATTCGACCCGGTACGCTAGTCTGGGCAATCCCAGCATGAATATCTTCTAGGCTTGCACCTAGGCGAAGACAAGCTAGTCCAGCAGCTATGGCATTTTCTTGGTTGAAATGACCGATGAGCTGAATAGTGTAGTGCCCAGCTAATTTCCCAGTCGCTGTGAAGTCGAATCCTGCTGACTGGGTAATTTCATTTTCAGAAGACGGACCATAGAAGTCATGGTCTTTGAACATCACTTGGTCTCTCACGACTTCAAAATGATCCATTCCAGCGTTGACAATAACTGCTCTGCTATTGTCCATCAAAAGACGCTTATGGTAGAAATAGTCTTCAAATGTCGGATGCTCAATGGGACCGATATGGTCAGGACTAATGTTGAGGAAGACGCCTACGTCAAAAGTAAGGCCATAAACACGCTTGACAAGATAGGCTTGGCTAGAGACTTCCATTACAAGGTGAGTCATACCATTTTTAACTGCCTCTGCCATCATGGCAAAGAGGTCCAGACTTTCAGGGGTGGTCAGGGTTGATTTGAAAAAGGTCTCGCCATCCAGCGTGGTGTTCATAGTAGATAGCATGGCAGGTTTATGACTCTGTTTGAGAATATGATAGGCAAAATAAGCTGCGGTTGTCTTGCCTTTGGTGCCTGTGAATGCCAAGAGTTTGAGCTGGTTCTGTGGGTTACCGTGAAATTCCATCGCAATCAGACTCATGGCTTGTTTGATGTCATTAACAAGAATGGCTGGAATGCTGACTTCGTAGTCTATTTCTGATACATAGTAGGCCAAGCCGTTTTCAATTGCTTTTTCTAAAAATTCCTTTTTAAAGGCCAAGCCCTTGGCGAAGAAAAGGGTTGTTGGACTTACGGTTCGACTGTCATAGCTCAAAGCGTCGAATTCAATAGCTGTAGGCTCATTCCCTGTAATCAAACGAAAATTTGCATCTGTCTTTAAAATTTCAATTATACGGTCAAATGTTATCATGCTTCTATTGTAAACTTATGAAAGGAATTTGACAAGTGCGGAGGAAGACAACTCATCTAACAATTAGGAATCTGCTTTTGCTAGTGATTGCGGATTCATTCGTTTACTACATAAAAATGAAGATATAACCCATAATGGTTGAAAAAATGATCCAGATTGTTAATTGCCAATTTTTAACGATATTATAGTTGGGGCGGAAAAAAGCATAATAAAATTGAATTGGTAGTAATAGGAGGAATAGGGAGTGGGAAAGAACTCAACTAGTTAAAAAAGAGTTCGTCAACAATTTTTCGTTTTAAGTTGTTGAGCTGAAACAGTCTATCCCCAGACTGTTTCACTCCCACCCCCGCATAGCTCAAACTGTCTGGGAGACAGTTTGAGGTTGGAGATAAAGCGAACTTTGTTCGCATCAGTCGTTATGGTCAGAATTGGAGTGTAAAACACGAACAAATCTGCCAATCAGCCACTGCGCTGAGATGTTGACACGAACTCTGAGTAATAACCGCTGGGCTTGAGCCCAGCCTCTTCAATCTAACTAAAAAATTCAATCCAAGCCCCGACCAACAAGAAGGCGATACAGAGATAGATTTGCCAATTTGCTTTCAAGATCCATTCTTTAGACCAAAAGGCACTACGGGCAGTACCGACAGTCGCAAATAGCAAGAGTGCAAGCCAGAGGCTAGGTCCCTTATTTAGCCACTCCCCTACACTTCCTAGAAGCAACAATATCATCAAATAAAAATTCAAACTCCGATAAAATTCTTTATTAAATTCCTTAAACATAGAAAATCCTCACAATACAAAGAAGGAAATGATTATCCAACTAGCAATCAATCCAATCGTCAGATAAATCTGCCATGTTTTTTTTATCCAGCTACGTGACTTAAAGAAAGCTAGATAACCAGCATAAAGTCCGACTCCAAGCTTGAGAAAATGGATAAACCAAAACGGTACATTTACAGCAGCATAAATCACTTGTAGGATACAAAGAATGGAGAAGTAAAATTCCCAAGTTCGATAAAATGCTGTATTGAATTGTTTAAACATTCTTGTCTCCTTTCAGCTATTTACCAAAAATAAAACGCAGAAAAATAATCAATACAATCAATCCGATATAGAAGATATAACCCATGCGAGTGAGCTCCTTTTCTTCGTTGAGGAAAAAAGCCCTGAAAATATGAATAGGAATGATTATTAGAATTAGGCTTGTATACCAGAGTGGCCACTGATCAAAGCTATCATTGGCAGTTGGTAGCAGAAAGCAAATCCAAAATACCATAGAATAAAAATTACTGAAACGGTAGAAGTATTTGTTGAATCTGATTTTCATAATGACCACCTCTTTGTCATTATATCAAATTAATAATGGATAATCCAGCAAGTATATGTAAGGGGGGAGATATTGTTATAAAGAAAAACTATAACAAAACTTGCTATTTTTCTATAAGTATTTTTGGATATTTTTCACACCAAATCTCCTATTTCATGCTAGACTATTTAATAAGTTAGATTGGAGATTTCGTTATGACAGATTATAAGATAGATACGATTTTAGCCCATGCAGGTATTAACAATGACGAGAAAACAGGAGCCTTGATTTCTCCTATTCACCTTTCGACCACCTATCAGCACCCTGAGTTTGGTCACTCGACTGGTTTTGACTATACGAGAACCAAGAACCCGACACGCGCCAGTTTGGAAGCGACCTTGGCAGCGATTGAAAAAGCAGATTATGCGCTTGCGACGAGTTCAGGCATGGCTGCTCTTGTCTTGCTCTTTAATGGTTTTCCGGTTGGAAGCAAGGTAGTGGCAGCGCGTGATTTGTATGGTGGCTCATTCCGCTGGTTCAACGAGCAGGAAAGTCTAGGCAGATTTCAGTTTACCTATGCGAATAGTGAAGAGGAGCTGATTGCAGCAATCACAGATCAGACGGACTATGTTTACTTGGAGACCCCAACCAATCCCTTGATGGTGGAGTTTGATATTGCTAAGGTTTCGGCTATCGCCCATGCCAAAGGTGCCAAGGTGATTGTCGATAACACTTTTTATAGTCCTATTTATCAAAATCCTCTTGTTCTAGGAGCAGATGTCGTCCTACACTCAGCGACAAAATATTTGTCAGGTCATAATGATGTCTTGGCTGGGACTTTGATGACCAATGATAAAGTCTTGTACGATAAGCTATTCTATGACCAAAATACAACAGGCCCAACCCTATCGCCACTGGATACTTATTTACTCATGCGTGGCTTGAAAACTCTTTCGCTTCGAATGGAGCGGGCGACACAAAATGCTCAGAAAATTGTTGCCTATTTGGAGAAGAATCCTGCAGTGAAGCAAGTATTTTACACAGGTAAAGGTGGGATGATTTCTGTTAAGGTGGTTGATGAGAGCAAGATTCCACACATTCTAAATACCTTGAAAATCTTTACTTTTGCGGAAAGCTTAGGCGGGGTAGAAAGTTTGATTACTTATCCAGCTACCCAGACTCACGCAGACATTCCAGCTGAGACCCGTCATTCATACGGTTTGACAGATGATCTGCTTCGCTTGTCTATCGGTATTGAGGATGCGGATGATTTGATTGCCGACTTGGAAGTAGCCTTGGAGGGATAAGATGACCAGATATGATTTTACTAGTAAGCCAAATCGCCTAACGCACCATGCTGAAAAATGGAAAAAAGTAGAAGCTGATCCTGAACTCTTACCTTTATGGATTGCAGATATGGACTTTGAGCCACTTCCAGAAATTCGCCAAGTAATCCGTGACTACGCAGATCATCAAGTCTTTGGTTATCCCTATGCTAGTGACAGTCTTTATCAGTCTATTATTGACTGGGAAGATAGACAGCATGGCTACAAGGTTGATAGAGAGTCCATCCTGCTCATCGAAGGTGTTGTTCCTGCCTTAACTGTGGCTATTCAATCTTTGACAGAAGAAGGGGATGCAGTCCTAATTAACACGCCAGTCTATCCACCCTTTGCACGGACTGTCAAATTAAACAATCGTCAGCTTGTTACTAATTCACTTGTAGATGTGGATGGCGTTTTTAGAATTGATTTTGACCAGCTTGAAAAGGACATTGTAGAGAATCAAGTGAAACTCTATATTTTCTGTAGTCCACACAATCCAGGTGGTAGGGTTTGGAGCAAGGAAGAACTCTTAGCTATTGGACGTCTCTGTCAGAAACATGGCGTCGTTCTTGTCTCAGATGAAATTCATCAAGATTTGGCCTTATATGGTCACAAACATGATACCTTTAATACGGTAGATGAAAATTTCAAAGATTTTTCAATTATCTTATCATCTGCAACTAAAACATTTAACATTGCTGGAACGAAAAATAGCTTCGCTATTATTGAAAATCCAAGCATTCGCAAGACTTTTGCTAAGCGTCAATTGGCAAACAATCAGCATGAAGTTCCAACAATTGGTTTGTTAACCACAGAAGCTGCCTTCACTTATGGAGATGAGTGGTTGACAGAGTTAAAAAATGTTTTAGAAAAAAATATTGACTATGTTGAAGAGTATTTGACTACCCATACAAGGATCAAGGTCATGAAGCCCCAGGGAACCTACCTTATCTGGCTTGATTTTTCTGACTATCAGCTGGAACATGACCAATTGTTCGAATTGTTGCAAGATCAGGCAAAATTGATTTTGAACGATGGTTTAAGCTTTGGTAAAGAGGGAAAATACCATGCGCGTCTAAATGCGGCAGCTCCATTTGATGTCATTGAAGAAGCCTGTCAACGACTTAGAAACGTTTTTGGATAAAGAAATAAGGACTAGGTGTGAGTAAAATCACCTAATCCTTATTTTTATGCGTTTTTCGAAATTCTGTCGGGCTCATATGAAAATAATTTTTAAAGGCCGCGCTGAAGGTGAGAGGATCTTGGTAGCCGACAGAATAGGCGATTTCAGTGATACTCCGAGAAGCATCTTCTAATAGTTGACAAGAACGATTCATTTTTACTTGTAAAATATAATCTTTGATAGAATAGCCTGTTTCCTGCTTAAAAATTTTATAGAGATAGCTTCGGCTTAGAGCTAGAAAATCTGCTATTTCAGAAACTTTAATTGGATGAGCATAGTGGTTATGGATCATCTTGATGGCTTGCTGAACATAATGCTTGGTTTGTGTTTCGGGCTTCATCAGTGTTTCACTTGGAAATTCCTCGATGAGCGCAGCCAAGAGTTGATTGAGGTAGCCAATTAAGACTAGTTCAGTGATAGAGGGGATGGGATGCATCTGAACATGGTTAATCTGATGCATATAGTCTAGAATTGGGGACTCTAGACTGGAGTGGAGGTAGTAGTTTTCTAGCAGTTGACTTTGATTCAGTAGATCTTTTGCTCGTGAACCACTAAAACCAACCCATATATAGGTCCAAGGATCTATATCATCAGCTTGATAGAAAATGGAAACATCCTTTGGCAGAATAAACAAATCCCCTGCTGATAGATAACTTGTTTTTCCGTCAACAAGAATTTTCCCTTTTCCTTTTGTAATAAAATGCAGGACAAAATTATCACGGATAGTAGGACCGAAGGAATAGCCCTTGTCACATTGTTCGGCACCGTAATGGTCTACATTTAGGTCAAAATTATGACTATCCAATTCATTATAGATATTTAGAATATTCATTTCAATCCTCCTTAGGAAACATTATAACATGTTTTAAATACAAAAGGCTATTAAATAAAGCGTTTTCATTTTGTACAATAAGACCATAAAGAAGAGATGGGAGAGATGAATGTGATTGAGATTTATAATGAAAAACAGATTTTTCACCTGAAAACAAGAGAATTCTCATATATCATCCAAGTGTTGGAAACAGGAGATCTGGTTCATCGTTATTTTGGGAAAAAAATCGAAAAATTTAGCGATGGAAACAAAATAACATATTTAGATCGATCATTTTCTCCGAGTCCAATTACTGGGGACAGGACATACTCATTGGATGTCCTCCCACTCGAATATTCTAGCAATGGTCTGGGAGATTTTAGAACCTCAGCAATAGATGTTCGGAACGAATTTGGAGTTACTCTTGACCTAAAATACAAAGAGTATCGATTATACAAGGGGAAAAAAGAACTGAGGGGATTACCAGCAAGTTTTGGAAATCAAGAAGAGGTAGAGAGTCTTGAAATTGATCTTTATGATCAGTTGACAGATGTTACCGTAACACTTCAGTATTCTGTTTTTGAAGAAGCTTCTTATCTCGCACGGTCAGCTACAATTCAAACTGGCAAATATCCATGCAAACTAGAGAAGGTCTTGTCTGCAACTCTTGATTTTCCACATCAAGATTTCATTGTTCACAGCTTGACAGGACGCTATGCTTATGAAAAAGAGTGGACACAGACCCCATTGACAAAAGGTCAGTATTCGATTGGTAGCATTCGAGGTGCTTCAAGTCACTCAAGAACACCCTTCTTAGCACTAGCCTCACCCGATGCAAGTGAGGACAAGGGCGATGTTTATGCGGCCCACCTTGTCTATAGTGGCAACTTTACAGCATTTGTCGAAACGACAGCCATGGAAACCAGTCGATTGGGATTAGGATTGGAAAGTCACTATTTCTCATGGCAATTGGATAAGGATGATCGTTTTCAAACTCCAGAGGTTCTCTTATCATATACTGATAAAGGATTTACTGGCATGACACAAGATAGTCATCACTTTATTACAAAACACCTCATTCGATCATCGTTTGTAAACAAACCAAGGCCCATTTTAATCAACAACTGGGAAGCGACCTATTTTGAATTTACAGAAGAAAAGATTTTACAGTTGGCTCAGGTTGCAAGTCAAGCTGGTATTGAATTATTTGTTCTGGATGATGGTTGGTTTGGTAAACGAAACAATGATGAAAGTTCATTGGGCGATTGGAAAGTCAATTTGGATAAGTTGCCAAATGGTTTGAATGGCTTAGCAGAGCGAATAAATGAGCTTGGCATGAAATTCGGTCTGTGGTTTGAACCAGAGATGATTTCTATTGATAGCGATCTTTATCGTGAACATCCTGATTGGGCAATTCGCACAGAAGGACGCTTACCAATTTACAGCCGAGAACAATTAGTGTTGGATTTGACCAAGCAGGAAGTCTGTGACTACATCATTGATAGCGTCTCTTTAATATTAGAATCAGCCAATATTTCTTATGTAAAATGGGATATGAACCGTAATATCACCAATATCCCTGAAGGTTTAGCAAATGACCAACGCTTTGAGTTCCACCATCGTTACATGCTAGGTCTCTACTGTGTATTAGACAACCTTACCAAGCGGTTCCCAGATATTCTTTTCGAATCCTGTGCAGGCGGTGGAGGTCGTAATGATTTGGGAATCATGTATTACATGCCGCAAGCTTGGGCAAGTGATGATACAGATGCGATTGAGCGCTTATCTATTCAAGAAGGTACTAGTTTGATTTATCCCCCTTCCTCAATTGGCGCACACGTCTCTGCCGTTCCAAACCATCAGGTTGGTCGGATCACGCCTCTTGCTACACGAGGCAATGTGGCTATGATGGGAGGAGCATTTGGTTACGAGCTGGATTTAACGAAACTTTCGGAAGAGGAATTGGATGAAATCAGTCAGCAAATCGAAACCTATCACTCCATTCGTGAAACGATACAATTCGGTCAGCTCTACCGTCTGAAAAAGACGACCAATACCTGGGCTGCCAATTATGTTAGTCAAGATAAGAATCAAGCGGTCTTTACATTTGTAAAAATTCTTGCCAAGCCAGAAGCGCCTTTGCTTCATGTTCGGTTGAAGGGGCTAGACCCAGATGCCTTGTATGAATGTCCACAATTAGGAGAGACATTCTACGGGGATGAATTGATGAACATTGGGCTTACAATGCCACATGTTCAAAAAGATTATTTTAGTGTACAATATATTTTTAACAAAATCTAGGAGGATTTTATAATGAAAATGAAAACATTTTTAAAATGTGCATCGGTTTGTGCTTTTGCTAGCTTCTTGGTTGCTTGTGGGAATGCAAGTAGTAGCGATAAGGTAGAAATTGAATATTTCTCACAAAAACCTGAAATGCAAGCGACTCTGCAGGAAATTATTGATGATTTTGAAAAAGAAAATCCTACGATTGATGTTAAATTTTCAAATGTACCAGATGCAGGAACTGTTCTGAAAACCCGTATGGCAAATAACGAAGCGCCAGATGTTATCAACATTTATCCACAAAATGCGGACTTCAAAGCATATGCAGCGGATGGTCGTTTTCTAGAAATTGGTGATGATGCAGGTCTTAGTCATCTAAAAGATGGTGCTGTAACGCCTTATCTTGTTAATGAAAAAAATTACACCCTTCCTTTGACAGCTAATGCTTATGGTATTTACTATAATAAAGATAAGTTCAAAGAGTTGGGTCTGGAAGTTCCAACTACTTATGCAGAATTTGTGGCTTTGGTAGACAAAATCAAGGCTGATGGCAGTGCAGCACCGTTTGCTCTTTCATTGAACGATGCTTGGTCATTGAACGGCTACCATCAGTTAGCTTGGGTAACTGTTGCGGGTGGTTTTGATGGTGCTGAAGACATTCTAATCCGCAGTGCAAAGGGAGCGATTCAAGATGATGCTACAACAAAAGCTGTCTTAGAACGCTTGCAACTGTTGACAGATAATGGACAAAAAGGTGCGACAGGCGCGCTCTATGCAGATGCAGTGGCAGCTTTTGCGGCAGGAGATGCTCTCATGCTTCCACAAGGTACATGGGCAGCTACAGCTGTTAACCAACAAGAACCAGAATTTGAATATGGTATGTTTACCTTCCCTGGTGATAAAGAAGGTGGCGACTACACCATCGGTGCAGCTGACCTTGCTCTCTCTATTTCCGCAGATACAGAGCACCCAGAAGAGTCTAAAAAATTCCTAGAATACCTCTCTCGTCCAGAAGTTATCCAGAAATACTATGATGTAGATGGCTCACCAACTTCAGTTGAAGGTGTAGATACAGAAGGTAAGTTTGAAGAAACTGCTGGAGTTACACAATATGCCTTCACTGACAAACACGTAGTTTGGTTGCAATCTGAATGGGAATCAGAAGAAGAGTTCTGGAATATCACTGTTGAAATGGTTAAAAATCCAAACTCAGCAGAATTAGTGAAAAAACTGAATGCATTCTTTGACCCAATGAAAAAATAATTCCGAAAAACTATAAGCAGAGGCTAGTTGCAGCCTAGCCTCCTTATAGTTGCCTAGTGTCAGTTTTAGTAATCCTATGGGATTCCTTGAACTGAGACTAAGTAACTATAACTTTATCAAAAAGGAGTACCATGATGAATCAAAAAGGATTTATTGCTAAATATTGGCCCTATCTATTTGTTGCCATACCAATTGGCTTACAGTTAATCTTTTTCTTCTATCCTCTATTTACAGGTATCTATTATAGCTTGACGGATTGGAATGGATTGACATCTGATTTCAAACTAATCGGTATTCAGAATTACTTAGATATTTTAAAAAATCCTGATTTTTACACTTCCATGACTTTTACCATTATCTTCACCATTGGTTTGGTCATCGGAGAAATTGTTATAGGGATTTGGTTGGCTAGTCTCCTCAATCGTAAGATTAAGGCAGTTGGTTTCTTTAGAACCTGGTATTTCTTCCCGGCAGTGCTATCCACAGTCACGTTAGGATTGATTTTTGTCCAATTGTTCAACTATGGTTTCACACAAATTGGTGAGATTCTGCATATCGATTGGTTGATGGAAAACTTATTGGTCCAAGAAAATACTGTCATTCCAGCTGTACTTTTTGTGGCTCTTTGGCAAGGGTTGGCAATGCCAGTCATCATCTTCCTGTCAGGTTTACAAAGTATTCCAGAAGATGTGAAAGAAGCAGCTGCTATTGATGGTGCGACTCGTTCTCAACAGTTTTTCAACATTGAGCTGCCCTTCTTGTTACCGTCTATCAGTATGGTTTTCATCTTAGCAATGAAATCAGGTTTGACAGCATTTGACCTTATCTTTGCATTGACAAGTGGTGGTCCTGATGGGAAAACAGAGTCCTTGGGCTTACTCGTTTACAACTATGCCTTTGTAGACAATAAATTCTCTTATGCCAATGCTTTGGCTGTAGTACTCTTCATCTTCATAATTGTCATCTCATTGATTCAGATGAGAATTTCGAAGAAATTTGAAATTTAGGAGGACTGTCATGAATACTCAAAAACAAAAAAATTGGTGGGTCTATCTCGTGCTCTTCAGCGGTATTCTCTTCATGTTTATTCCGCTACTTGTGACGATTATAAGTTCGTTCAAACCAACCAAGGAAATCACGAGCAATTTCTTTGGTCTTCCTGAAAATTTCACCTTAAATAACTACGAACGCTTGTTTAATGATGGGATTGTACAATATTTTGGCAATTCTGCCTTGATTACGATTGTAGCTGTTGGCTTGATTTTACTGGTTATTCCAATGGCAGCTTTCGCCGTAGCCCGTCAAATGAAACGCCAGACAGTATTTAATTTTATCTACTTTTTCTTGATTATTGGGATTTTTGTACCTTTCCAGGTGATTATGCTCCCAATGACCAAATTGATGTCTAGCCTTGGCTTGAACAATATTGTTGGCTTGATTATCCTCTATTTGACCTATGCAGTTCCTCAGGCCCTCTTCCTCTATGTCGGCTATATTAAGACCATTGTTCCTGAGGAAATGGATGAGGCGGCAGCTATTGATGGCTGTGATAAATTTACCATGTACTGGAAAATCATTTTCCCACTCATGAAACCCATGCATGCAACTGTTTTGATTATCAATGCCCTCTGGGTCTGGAACGATTTCCTCTTGCCTTTACTAGTATTGAACCGTGATCAAAGCATGTGGACTTTACCTCTTTTCCAATACAACTATCAAGGCATGTATTTCAGTGATTATGGACCATCATTTGCTTCCTATGTTGTAGGAATTATTCCAATCCTACTTGTCTACCTCATCTTCCAAAAACATATTATTTCAGGTATGACGAGTGGATCTGTCAAATAAATCTAAAGGTTGACTTGTTCAACCTTTTCTAACAATGAAAAAAGAAAAGGCTTACAAAGGAGAAAATCTATGAAAATTAAAAATCAAGCTATGTTGATTACTTATTCGGATAGTTTAGGCAAGAATCTAAAGGATTTGAAAAAAGTTCTTGAGGGACCGTTAAAGGATGTTGTGGGAGGTATCCATATTCTGCCGTTTTTCCCATCATCAGGTGACCGTGGGTTTGCGCCAATGGATTATACAAAGGTAGATCCTGCATTTGGAGATTGGTCAGATATTGAAACATTGAGTAAGGACTACTATCTGATGTTCGATTTTATGATCAATCATATTTCTGCAAAATCTCCTTATTTCCTTGATTTTCTTGAAAAGAAAGATGAATCAGCTTATGCGGATTTGTTTATTCGCTATAAAAACTTTTGGCCAAATGGTGAGCCAACGCAAGAAGATGTTGATTTGATCTATAAGCGTAAACCTCGTGCTCCATATCGAATTGCAACATTTGCTGATGGTAGCGAGGAGAAGGTATGGTGTACCTTTGATGAAGAACAGATTGACTTGGATGTGACTACAGAGACAACACGCCGGTTCATCCAAGAAAATCTGGAACAGTTGGCAGAACATGGTGCTTCGATCATTCGTTTGGACGCCTTTGCTTATGCCAATAAAAAAATAGGAACCAACTGTTTCTTTGTGGAGCCTGATATTTGGGAAATGCTCCATTTTCCACGTCAGTTATTAGCACCAAAAGATGTAGAAATCTTACCAGAAATTCATGAACACTACACCATTCAGCAAAAAATTGCGGAACAAGATTATTATGTTTATGACTTTGCCTTGCCAATGCTGGTTCTCCACGCTTTGTACTCTGGTCATGTCAATCGTCTGGTTCACTGGATGGAGATTTGCCCTCGTAAGCAATTTACAACTCTTGATACACATGATGGAATAGGTGTTGTGGACGTTAAGGATTTGCTGACGGATGAGGAGACAGAGGAAACGCGTGAAGCCTTATATGCACAAGGTGCTAATGTGAAGAAAATTTATAGTACAGAAGCCTATAATAATTTGGATATTTATCAGATTAACTGCACATATTATTCTGCCCTTGGCAATAACGATCAAGATTACCTATTAGCGCGAGTTCTTCAATGTTTTGCACCAGGTATTCCACAGATTTACTATGTTGGTTTACTTGCAGGCGAAAATGATATTGAACTTTTAGAATCAAGTAAGGAAGGTCGCAATATCAATCGCCATTACTATGATTTGGAAGAAATTGAGCAGGAAGTGCAACGTCCTGTGGTACAATCCTTGTTCAAACTCCTTAAATTCCGCAATACAAGTCCAGCTTTCGACGGAGAGTTCTCTGTTAAGATGCTGGATGAAACAAGTATGGAAATTTTCTGGAATAATCAAGATGCAGGGGTATCTGCCCGCCTAACAGCAAACCTAAAAGAAAAAACCTTTGAAATTGTTGAAATAGAAGAGGGCAAAATTACCACAATTGAGTTATAATATGATTATATAGAAATAGGGGGATTCCCCTTTTTCTTGCGTAAATAAGATTGTACAGAAAGGATCAATCAAATGTCAGAAATACAAAAGACAGATTGGTGGAAGAAGTCCGTCATTTACCAAATTTACCCTCGTAGTTTTCAAGATTCAAATGGAGATGGAGTAGGGGATATTCGAGGCATTATCAGCCGATTAGATTATCTTCACGAGCTTGGAATTGATGCTATTTGGCTCAGTCCTGTTTATCAGTCACCCATGGATGACAATGGTTACGACATCAGTGACTACCAAGGAATTGCTCCAGAATTTGGGACCATGGAAGATATGGAAGAGCTGATTGCAGAAGGCCATAAGCGCAATATCAAAATAATCATGGATTTGGTGCTTAATCATACCTCGGATGAACATTTCTGGTTTCAAGAAGCCCTCAAAGGACCAGATAATCCCTATTATGACTATTATGTTTGGGCTGATGAGCCGAATGAATTACGTTCGACCTTCTCAGGCTCTGCTTGGGAATACGTTCCACATCTGAACAAATACTATCTCCACCAATTCTCTGTTAAGCAACCGGATTTGAACTGGAAAAATCCTGCTCTGAAACAAGAAATCTGGGACATGATCAATTTTTGGATTGAAAAAGGTGTCGGCGGTTTCAGGCTAGATGTGATTGATTTGATTGGAAAAGAACCGGAAAAATTAATTACAGCCGATGGACCGACTCTCCATCCTCTTATTCAGGAATTAAATGAGAAAACCTTTGGTGCATACGACTTAGTGACTGTTGGGGAAACCTGGAGTGCCAATCCAGAAAATGCTCAGTTATATTCGCATCCTGACCGAAAAGAATTTTCGATGATTTTCCAATTTGAACACGTAGGACTTGATCAGCAGGAAGGAAAAGAAAAGTGGGATTTGGCACCGCTTGATCCAGCTCGTTTGCATACCGTTCTATCCAAATGGCAGACTGAACTGGTTGGTAAAGGCTGGAACTCTCTTTTCTGGAATAATCATGATTTACCTCGTGCCATTTCTCGCTTCGGTGATGATCGACCTGCATTTCGTGAACTAAGTGGTAAAATGTTGGCTATTTATCTTCATTTTATGTCAGGGACACCTTATATCTACCAAGGTGAGGAAATTGGTATGATTAATACACCGATTACAGATATTAACCAAGCGGACGATATCGAAACACGTCGCATGTATGCGGAACGGATTGAAAATGGCTATACCAAGGAGGAATTGATTACTTCTATAAATGCCAAAGGTCGTGATAATGCTCGCCGTCCAATGCAATGGACAGGAGCAGAAGGAGCGGGCTTCAGTACAGGTCAAGCCTGGCTGGCTTTGGGAGATACTGTCAAAGACATCAACGTTGAAAAAGCACTTGCAGACAAACAATCGCTTTTCTATACCTATCAAAAATTAATTGCTCTTCGGAAAGAGTACCCTTGTATGTCTGAAGGAAAATATGAAGTGATGGAGACTGGAAATAGCTCGGTAATGGCCTACCGTAAATATTATGAACAGGATGATTTCATCATTCTGGTAAATTTCACAAGTGACGAGCAAGCCTTCGAAGTATCGAGCGAGGGATACTCCCTGTTTATGCATAATTACGAAGAGGCTGCATTTTTGGCTGGACAATTATTGAGACCGTATGAGGCAATCGTTCTCAAAAAATAAGATAATTTTCAACATTCACGAGCTTTTTTCTTGAATTTTTGGTAAAATCCCGACTTTATCACATAAAAAAAAGCAAAGGATAGCTATCCCCTTGTGGGACAAGGAGTTTGGCTATCCTTTTTCATTATTTTTCTGTAGTGTATGCA
>NZ_JAIMDU010000041.1:2541-17351 GCF_019794615.1 Streptococcus suis | reverse complement strand
GAGCTTTAATCTGGTCTAGCATGATTTTTCCCCTTTTATTTCTAGTGTAACATAAAAAACTAACCTACCACAAAATGTGATAGATTAGTTAACTTAATGACATTGGGGGGTTCTCCGACTTTTTTGATGTCAGAGTGAGAAATTGTCAATATTTTACCAACAATAGTAAATTTTCTGATAATTATTGAAATTTCACTCAATTTTTGCTATACTGAAAGCAATTACAGTGTAAAGAGGAATTTATGACAACATTATTAGAAAAAACACGGAACATTACATCGATTTTGAAACGTTCCGAGGAGAAATTGGCAGAAGAATTGCCTTACAATGCAATAGCGGATCATCTGTCTGCTATCATCGATTGTAACTCTTGCATCATTAACAGCGAAGGTGAAGTATTGGGTTACCACATGAATTATGAGACAAATAATGATCGTGTGGAAGAATTTTTCCAAAACAAACAATTTCCAGAAAGTTATGTAAAAGCAGTTGCACAGGTTTATGATACACAAGTGAACTTGCCAGTAGAAAGTGAATTGACGGCTATCCCTGTTGAGTCACGTTCGACGTATCCAAATGGTCTGACTACGATTGCCCCTATTCATGTGACTGGGATTCGTTTTGGCTCACTTATTATTTGGCGGAATGATCGTCAGTTTCTTGATGATGATTTAATCTTGGTTGAGATTGCTGCGACTGTGGTGGGAATTCAATTGTTGAACTTCCAAAGAGAAGAAGATGAAAAAAATATTCGTCGACGAGCCGCTGTGAATATGGCGGTTAATACACTTTCATATTCAGAGATGAAAGCTGTTGCAGCTATCTTGGGTGAGTTAAATGGCAATGAAGGTCAGTTGACAGCATCTGTTATTGCAGATCGTATCGGTATTACACGCTCTGTAATTGTGAATGCCCTACGTAAATTAGAGAGTGCAGGGATTATTGAAAGTCGTTCCTTAGGAATGAAAGGTACTTATTTGAAAGTACTGATTCCAGCAATTTTTGATGAAATAAAGAAACGTGATTACTAAGATGGCAAAAGCACTGATTTCAATAGATTATACGATAGATTTTGTCGCAGATGAGGGAAAGTTAACTGCAGGTAAGCCTGCACAAGCCATCTCAGAACGGATTGCTCAGGTTACATCTGAAGCATTTGAAAATGGAGATTATATTTTCTTTGCGATTGATGGGCATGAAACAGGGGATGAGTTTCACCCTGAAAGTAAGCTCTTTCCGCCTCATAATATCATCGGTACGTCAGGTCGGAATTTGTATGGTCCATTAGCAGACTTTTATCTGGAAAATAAGGATCATGAGCGTGTCCGTTGGATGGACAAACGGCATTATTCGGCCTTTTCTGGAACAGATTTAGATATTCGTTTGCGGGAACGTGGTGTAGATACGGTTGTATTAACAGGTGTATTGTCTGATATCTGTGTCCTCCATACGGCTATCGATGCCTATAATAAGGGGTATCGGATTGAAGTAGTTGCATCAGCAATTGCTGCATTGACGGAGGAGAGTCATCAATTTGCACTGAATCACCTACGTCATGTACTCGGTGCGACGGTTATTGAATAATGTTTAGGAACCAGTCTGTGGACTGGTTTTTTGCTGAATAATCTTACATACTCAGTTATTTCAACCTTTGTGGTGGGTTAGAAATATGATATAATGAGAAGATAGATTTCCATTAGGAGGAAAGTTAGAATGAAGATTTCTGAAGCTGAAGTCCGTCATGTTGCCAAGCTGTCTAAGCTAGAGTTTTCGGATCAAGAAACTGCGGAATTCGCGACTACTTTGAGTAAAATTGTTGATATGGTTGAATTGCTCAATGAAGTAGATACAACAGGTGTTGCAGTAACAACAACTATGGCTGATCGTAAGAATGTGTTGCGAGCAGATGTTGCTCAACAGGGTGAGAGTCGTGAGGAACTCTTTAAAAATGTACCTGAATCTCAAGATCATTATATCAAGGTACCAGCAATTTTAGATGGCGGAGGAGATGCCTAATGACTTTTAACAATAAAACCATTGATGAATTGCATGACCTCCTTGTCAAAAAGGAGATTTCTGCTCTTGAGTTGACCAAGGCAACCTTGGAAGACATTAAAAGCCGTGAGGGAGCAGTGGATGCTTTCTTGACTATCACAGAAGATGCGGCCTTGGCGCAGGCTGCGGCCCTTGATGAAAAAGGGATTGATGCGGACAATGTTATGGCAGGGATTCCTTTGGCAGTCAAGGACAATATCTCTACTAAGGGAATTTTGACCACAGCAGCGTCAAAAATGCTCTATAACTACGAGCCGATTTTCGATGCGACATCGGTTGCTCAGGCCTATGCAAAGGATATGATTGTTGTTGGTAAGACCAACATGGATGAGTTTGCAATGGGGGGGTCGAATGAGAACTCTGCCTTCAAACCGACTAAAAATGCTTGGGATCAAACAAAAGTTCCTGGTGGTTCTTCAGGTGGTTCAGCCTCTGCAGTTGCATCCGGTCAAGTCCGTTTGTCATTGGGTTCCGACACTGGTGGTTCGATTCGTCAGCCGGCAGCCTTTAATGGGATTGTCGGGATGAAGCCTACTTATGGTACAGTGTCACGTTTTGGCTTGATTGCCTTTGGCTCGTCACTTGATCAAATCGGTCCATTTGCACAGACTGTTAGGGAAAATGCTCAATTATTGAATGTTATTTCTGGTCATGATGTTAAGGATGCTACATCTACTATTAATGAGATTGCAGACTTTACTAGCAAGATTGGTCAAGACATTAAAGGCATGAAAATTGCTTTGCCGAAAGAATACATGGGCGAAGGGATTGATCCACAGGTCAAGGAAACCATTCTCAAGGCTGCTAAACATTTGGAAAGTTTGGGGGCGATTATCGAGGAAGTCAGCCTGCCACATTCTAAGTATGGGGTTGCTGTTTACTACATTATCGCATCATCAGAGGCATCTTCTAACTTGCAACGTTTTGACGGAATCCGTTATGGCTTCCGTGCAGAAGATGCGACCAACTTGGATGAGATTTACGTGAAAACCCGTAGCCAAGGTTTTGGTGAGGAAGTGAAGCGTCGTATTATGTTAGGTACATTTAGTTTGTCATCAGGTTACTACGATGCTTACTTCAAGAAGGCTGGTCAGGTGCGGACTTTGATTATCCAGGATTTTGAAAAAGTCTTTGCGGACTATGACTTGATTTTGGGTCCGACAGCTCCGACAGTTGCCTTTGGTTTGGACACGCTCAACCATGACCCTGTGGCTATGTACTTGGCGGACTTGTTAACAATTCCTGTAAACTTGGCTGGTTTACCAGGGCTCTCTATTCCTGCTGGTTTTGTAGAAGGCTTGCCAGTTGGTTTGCAGTTGATTGGTCCAAAATACTCAGAAGAGACCATTTACCAAGTAGCTGCTGCCTTTGAAGCGACGACAGACTACCACAAGCAACAACCAGTGATTTTTGGAGGTGCTAACTAATGAACTTTGAAACGATTATTGGTCTAGAAGTCCATGTGGAGTTGAATACCAACTCGAAAATTTTCTCACCTTCATCTGCTCATTTTGGTGAGGATCCAAATGCTAATACCAACGTGATTGACTGGTCTTTCCCAGGTGTCCTTCCTGTCCTTAACAAGGGCGTTGTGGATGCGGGGATCAAGGCTGCCTTGGCCTTGAACATGGACATTCACAAGGAAATGCACTTTGACCGTAAGAACTATTTCTATCCTGATAACCCTAAAGCCTATCAGATTTCCCAGTTTGACGAACCAATTGGCTACAATGGTTGGATTGAGATTGAGCTAGAAGACGGTTCAACCAAGAAAATCCGTATCGAACGTGCCCACTTGGAGGAAGATGCAGGTAAAAATACCCACGGTACAGACGGCTACTCCTACGTAGACCTCAACCGTCAGGGTGTGCCATTGATCGAGATTGTGTCAGAAGCAGATATGC
This sequence comes from Streptococcus suis, assembly GCF_019794615.1. Classification (GTDB taxonomy): domain Bacteria; phylum Bacillota; class Bacilli; order Lactobacillales; family Streptococcaceae; genus Streptococcus; species Streptococcus suis_AI. The sequence continues at coordinate 13,392 of NZ_JAIMDU010000041.1, read as the reverse complement.
GTTCGCCTGAAGAGGCATACGCCTACTTGACTGCCCTTAAAGAAATCATTCAGTACACTGGTATTTCAGATGTGAAGATGGAAGAGGGATCTATGCGCGTGGATGCCAATATTTCTCTTCGTCCCTATGGTCAGGAGAAATTTGGTACCAAGACTGAGTTGAAAAACCTCAACTCCTTCAACTATGTTCGCAAGGGTTTGCAACACGAAGTAGATCGTCAAGCGAAAATTTTGCGCTCTGGTGGTCAAATCCAACAGGAAACTCGTCGTTACGATGAATCTACTGGTGAAACCATTCTCATGCGTGTCAAAGAAGGTTCAGCTGACTACCGTTACTTCCCAGAGCCAGACCTACCGCTCTACGAGATTGATGATAGCTGGATTGAAGAAGTGCGTGCAGAATTGCCAGTCTTTCCAAAGGCTCGCCGTGCCAACTATGTGGAAAACTTGGGCTTGACTGCCTACGATGCTGGTCAGTTGACGTCTACTAAGGCTCTGTCTGACTTCTTTGAAGCAGCAGTGGCAGCAGGTGGTGATGCTAAACAAGTTTCTAACTGGTTGCAGGGTGAAGTGGCTCAGTTCCTCAATGCTGAAGGTAAGACTATTGAGCAAATTGCTTTGACACCAGAAAACTTGGTGGAGATGATTGCCTTGATTGCGGATGGCACTATTTCATCTAAGATCGCCAAGAAAGTCTTTGTTCACTTGGCGAAAGAAGGTGGCTCTGCTAAGGCCTACGTTGAGAAAGCTGGCTTGGTACAGATTTCAGACCCTGCGGTCTTGATTCCGATTATCCACCAAGTCTTTGCGGATAATGAAGCAGCCGTAGCTGACTTCAAGTCTGGCAAACGCAATGCTGACAAGGCCTTTACAGGCTTCTTGATGAAAGCAACCAAGGGACAAGCCAACCCACAAGTTGCACAACAACTCTTGGCTCAGGAATTGGCTAAGTTGTTAGACTAATACTCTTCGAAAATCAAACTCAAACCTTGTTGACTTGATTTGATGAGTGGGAGTGGGAAAGAACTCGACCAAGATAAAAAGAGTTCGTCAACAAGTCTTTATTTCTAGTTGTTGAGCTGAAACAGTCTATTCCCAGACTGTTTCACTCCCACCCCCGCACAGCTCAAACTGTCTGGGAGACAGTTTGAGGTTGGAGATAAAGCGAACTTTGTTCGCAACAGTCGTAATGGCCAGATTTGGAGTGCAAAACACGAACAAATCTGCCAATCAACCACTGCGCTGAGATGTTGACACGAACTCTGAGTAGTGGTCCTGGGCTTTTTGCCCAGCCTCAGCCTATCTCCCTCAAATAAGAAAGAGATAGGGTTCTATCTGCTCAGGGAGAACCGAAGACGTTCGCTCTATCCCCGAACCTTTGGAGCTAGTTTGAGTTTGATTTTCATTAAGAATTGGATAAACATAAGAAAACCGAGAGTTCGTATTGAATTCTCGGTTTTCTGTAACTACCGTTATTTAGGGAATGTTATTGTAATATTAATCCACTAGTTCTAAATCATTAGCATCTTTGTGGTATTTTGAACCTGGCTTAGAAGATAAAACGGATATACCAATGATAATATTTGCAATCAAATTACCAATAACAACTACTGGAAATAAGAAGGGAATAAAACCTAATAAGGATAGACCTAATCGAAGAAATCCTTTTCCAGTACTCCCGATATAAAATTCATATGCTCCTATTCCGCCTAATAAGAGTGCTAATAAGCCAGCTACAAGTTTTGATTTGCTTCCCTGTTGACCCGCCTGTATTCCACCAACAAAATGCGCAATATTTTCTACTTTTGAAACAATATAGTTTCCATCGTTCTGATAGAATTCGACAAAGTCACCAACAGAAGGCTCAAAACCAAAACTTGATCTTGGAATTTCTGTAAATTGGCCATCACTTCCTTTGCCAACATAAATAATATCATTTTCAATTTTAATAATCTTAAACATTTGTATCTCCTTATAAATATTTTAATTTCCTGGTATGACGTAAACTCCGTCTTGGGCACCGATATTTCTTAGAATTCTTCCATTTCTATAGATTGTTATTGTATTCAACCCTGTATTTGAGGCACTTGCCTGATTGTAATCAAACCCCAATTGAACTCCATCAGCTTTTTCACCACTTTCAAGGTAAATTTTATCAATTATATCGCTACTAATTGGTGCGTAAGTATCCCCTTGGCTAATAAAAGGGCCGATAGCAGTCTGAAAGATATCATTCACTGTTGTAATATAATTTTTAAAGTAATCAGTTGTCAATAAATCCCCAAGTGGGTATTTAACAACATCATAAACTTCTTCCGTCTTTGCAGTATCAAGTGTGGTCTTTGTATCTGAAAACTCGTTTGAAGAGTTAATTGAACTATAATCTTCTAGATTCGTATCGTTTAGCATATAACTTGTTTGATTATTCACAATGTATTGGTTATAGAAATCATCGATTTCATTTTCGGTCTCAGGTACAATAAAGGTATTGAAGTTTGAGTTATATGTACTTAAAGTCCAGGTACCGATTGATTGATCAATGACTGATTTTGTTGCATCTAAACTTCCATCTTCATTTAATATAGGTGTTGATGATTCCACCAAATTCGTTTCTAGTGGCACTAAATAAGTTTTGTCGAATTTTGAAACCAAGATACCCCTTGAATAAGTTACCTTATTTATCCATAAGTAATTGAAATTTTCAATAGACATTGCCCCATTATCTAAAAATTTCAGTGTATTAGAACTATCAAAATAAGCCATTGGGTTTAGATTGTTTAGATAAGGTTCGCTCATATCATAAGCGGCCTCTATAACAAGTTTACGATAGGTACCATCCTCATTGATTTGTAACTGAATAATTGCGGGAGATGGAATGGTTAAATCAAGCAAATTCTCTGGGTTTGAAAAACTATAAGAACCAACTAATTGGGTAATATTTTCAGGTTTTTGATATTTTAGTCCAGTCGAGCTATCGGTAAGATCTGCAGTGTCGAGATCAACTTTTTCTTCTGTAGTTTTCAATGTGTCATCTGAAGAAGTCTCCGATGTTGTCTCTTCTTCAGAGGTAGAAGTCGTTTTGCTTTCCGATGTAGAAGATGTGGATGATGTAGAGGAGGATGTGCTTAGGTTCTCTTTTTGGGCGCCACAACCAAACAATAGTAAGGGAATCAAGATTATAATTAGTTTTTTCATAAGTATTTCTCCTACTCTTCCTTAACAAACTCTCCTTCGCCACCAATATCGAGTGTCAAAGTTTTTCTATCATCCGAAAGAGAATAGGGGATAGTATCACCTTTTGTTATTGGCCAAGCAACTTCTTGTTCAATCTGGCTAGCATACCCATCCATTCCATCTACTTCAATTTTTGGATCTTCGGTCACTTTTATTACTTTTTCTTTTGTATCAATTTCTCCTACTAAAAGATTTCCTGAAATTGTCATATTTGATGTACCAAACAAGCCTGGAATTTCTTCAGAAGCTTGAATTGAAACTGTTGCCGTATTCTCTTCAATGACTAAAGTAATTTTGTGACTATCGTCATTTTCGATATATTGCCATGTTCCGTCTAATGCTTGTCCTGAGCACCCTGACAGAATAATTAGAATCAAGCTAAAAAAACCAACAAATAATTTCTTTTTCATATTTTTACCTTTCTTTTTCCAATAAGCTTATCTTGAATAGTTTTTAATATGGTACTTTTCACTTCTTCCATTTCATGTACAGCAAATAAACTTTTTGATTTATTGACTTCATTTATAGAGGAGTTCGAGAAAGTAGTACTTTTCCATATTGTCCCTTTGGAGTGTGAACCTTGCTACGTATAAACAGGCAGTTGACAAATCATCCTTTCCTTCCTCCTTTAGTAATTATTATAGACATAGTCTAACAGCATTTTATTAAAATAAAAGTGGGTTGGAAACTATTGTTTCCAACGAGACAATTATTTGTCTATTATTAAGGCTTATTTTCTTTTTTGGAAACTATAGTTGCGCTAGTCATTGTTTTCTATAGCTATATAGCTTATAATCGTACTAAATTATAAAATACATAATTTAGTAAAGGAGAATAATATGTCATCTGTTCATCCATTTGGGGAAACTTTCAAGAAATTACGGCAAATGCGTTCAGTGTCAGTAAAAGATGCGGCAGGCGAAATTGTTTCACCGCAGTTTTTACGCCAGTTTGAAAAAGGTGAGAAAAATATTTCAGTTGAAAATTTTAGTAGATTATTAATTTCGATTGGTATTGATTGGGAAGATTTTTTGGTCTATTATGACGGAGATCGTATTAATAAGTTGAATAATCTAGTATTGCAAAAAATCACAAACGGAATGCCAACTATAAAGGATGTTAAGGCTATCATTGAAGAATCAAAGTTATACTTAAACGACAATCCTCTACAAAAGGAGATGTTCATTATCAGTCTAGAAAGTCGTGCCTTGATGAAGCCAGATGATACAAGAAGTGAGGAATTGAAAAAAAGAATTTTCAATAGCTCAACCTATGCATCAATCGAGTTTTTTAATGATAATGAAACTAATTTTTTTGCACACTATATTGAAGCATTACCTTATCAATACTTTGAAAATTTCAAGGATTTTCTGTTATTCTTATTTAATAAGTCAACTAACGTAGATGATCTTTTTGATTCCGTTAATCTTTTGGCCTATTGTATTCGTTTTTTATCCATAAACGGATACTACACAAGAGCGCAAAAAATTATTGATGAATTAAATAGTTCAAGACAAAGTAAGGGGCCAACCTTAATAGAAGCTTTTATCTATATTGATATTCAGGATGTTTATAATAGGTTGCGTCAAAATGATGTTACAGGAGTTAAGAAAGCTCAAAAAGTTCTGAATTTACTTGGAGCTCTGGATGAACTTGAAGGTGGTGGTAAGTGGAATCGAATGCGTGTGGATTTTTTAAATCAGGTGCATCAATTAAATAAAACTGCACAATCTATTATGGGATAATCGGGAATAAAATCAAAAGTGACATCCATCAATTTGCGATAAAAATAATATATTTTGAATGGAGAATTGTAATGATGCTTGATTAAAGTAGGATGTTCTGTTTTAACGATTGGTTATTGTGTGGTGAAAGTATATAAAAAACCGAGAATTCGTGAGAACTCTCGGTTTTTATTATGGCGAATTAATACGAACTCTCCCGTATAACCAGTTGGGTGCTCAGTTTGATTTTACGGGGGTGATGGGGAGTCGGACTTGTCATGATACGATCCAGAAGTTGCATGGCTTCTTGCCCCATTTCTTCAGTGTAAACACTAATGGATGATAGGGCTGGATAGACTTGGCGTGTGATGGCAGTATCGTTAAAGGTGATGAGTTGGACACGTTCGGGAACTGCTATTTGACGCTCTTGAAGTGCTCGAAGGGCGCCGACAGCTAGGGTATCGTTTGCCATGAAGAAGGCTGGGGGCAATTGATCGCCCAGGTCTTCGATGGCTTGACTCATCAGCTCATAACCAGACTGGGTGGAGAATGTTCCTTGGTAGATGAAGTCTTCTCGAAGTATACCCAAGGTGTCTAGATAGGATCGAAAGGCGGTTAGGCGCGGGTCTGTTGGCAGTTGGTGACCATCTGTGGTTTTTTCCTGTCCAACTAAGAGGCCAATGTCTGTCAGGCCTTGAAAACGGAAGTGGTCGATGACAGTCTGTACAGAATGAACGAAATCGGTTGTGACACAGGAGAAGCCCTCGGTTAGGGTATCAGAATCCACAAAGATTAGCTGGGAGGATAAGGCTGCCAGCTCTGCTATTTGCCCAGAAGAAAACTTACCGACTGCTATGATACCATCAACTTCTTGAAGGAGGGGATTGGTCAAGTTGTTGAAGGAGCGAACGATTTGATAGCCGAGAAGGCTGGCGGTTTGCTCGATACTAGCTCGGATAGAGTAGTAGTAGAGGTCGGCCAGTTCTTCACTTTCAGTGTACCACTGGACAATTCCGATGGTGCCTTTTTGTTGAGGAGACTGTTTTTTAAGGTGTTTTGTATAGCCTAATTCTTGTGCTAAGTTCAAGATTCTTTGCCGTGTTTCTTGGCTAACGGATAGACTAGAATCGCCATTTAAAACTCTTGAAATGGTTGCGGGGGATAGGTTAGCTTGTTTTGCGATATCTTTAATGGTAACCATATTATTTCTCCTCGTCTGTTTGTATCTAGTATAGCATAAAAAATAAGATTAGTAAATTTTTAGTAAATATATTGACTTTTTATTTAGAGAGTTGTACAATGAAAGAAAACGATTACAGAAAATTGGAGGTTCTCATGAATTCAGAACAACTTAACCAAGCCTTTCTCGATGTTTTTGGACAAGAGGCTGATGCAACTTTTTTCTCACCAGGGCGCATTAATTTGATTGGTGAGCACACGGATTACAATGGTGGACATGTTTTTCCTGCGGCCATTACCTTGGGAACATACGGGGCTGCTCGCAAACGTGAAGATCAACTTTTGCGTTTCTATTCTGCTAACTTCGAGGAGATAGGTATTATTGAGGTTGATTTGAATCATCTAGTCTTTGATAAGGCGGACAACTGGACCAACTATGCCAAAGGTGTACTTAAGTTCCTGCAAGAAGCAGGACACAGCATTGATACAGGTATGGAAGTCTTTGTCTATGGGAACATTCCAAATGGTTCAGGCTTGTCATCATCAGCTTCTCTAGAACTCTTGATTGGCATCATCGCAGAAGAATTGTATGGTCTAGAATTGACTCGCCTTGATTTGGTAAAAATTGGGAAACAAACGGAAAATCACTTTATCGGTGTCAATTCTGGTATCATGGACCAGTTTGCTATCGGTATGGGAGCAGATAATCGGGCGATTTACCTTGATACCAATACCTTGGAATATGACTTGGTACCGCTGGATTTAGGGGACCATGTTATTGTGATCATGAATACCAATAAACGTCGTGAATTGGCAGATTCTAAGTACAATGAGCGTCGTGCGGAATGTGAAAAAGCTGTCGAAGAATTGAATGCCGTTCTGAACATTCAAACTCTGGGAGAATTGGATGAGTGGACTTTTGATCAATATAGCTACTTGATTAAGGATGAAAACCGCATCAAGCGTGCCCGCCATGCTGTTCTTGAAAACCAACGGACCTTGCAGGCTCGTAAGGCCTTGGAAGAAGGAGATTTGGCAACCTTTGGTCGCTTGGTCAATGCTTCTCATGTTTCTTTGGAGCATGATTATGAAGTGACAGGTTTGGAATTGGATACCTTGGCCCATACAGCTTGGGAGCAAGAAGGGGTTCTTGGCGCTCGGATGACAGGTGCAGGTTTCGGCGGTTGTGGTATTGCTATTGTTCATAAGGATAAGGTTGACGCCTTTACTGAAAATGTTGGTAAGACCTATACTGAGGTTGTTGGCTATGAACCAAGCTTCTATGTAGCTGAGATTGCTGGAGGCTCTCGCGTCTTATAGTCTTTCATTTTGTCTTTTGTTACTTCGGCTAACGAGGAAACTTCGTTTCTGGATTTCCCGCTTCAAATAATGTCATCATTAGAGAACTCGCTTTGCCGTACTTGATGACTATAACTTGCTATCGTAAGTGTGATTTCCAAGCTCCAACTATCCCCCAGACAGTTGGAGCTTGTACAAAAAAGTAAACTGAAAGACTATTGTAAATAATAGATTGGAGAAATGATGACAGGATTGGTGGATCGTTTTGTTGAGCAGGTCATTGCCAACAGTGGTTTTGAAGAAATGGATGCTCTTTACCTGCGCAATCGGGTCTTGGCTTTGGTGGGAGACCAGGTTCTGACTGTTCAAACAGAGTTAGAGGACTTGATTGAATTAAAAGATGAACTATTGGCTCATGGGGTTCGAACTGGTTTTGTGGGTGAATTGCTGGAAGAGCAGGACATGGTTGGGGCTTGTTTGATGGATTTGATGACACCGAGTCCGAGTCAGGTCAATCGTGATTTTTGGCAGACCTATCAGGACAGTCCAGAACAAGCGATTGGCGACTTCTATGAATTGAGCAAGCGCAATGACTATATCAAGATGGCTGCAATTGCGAAAAATATCTATTATCCAGTTTCGACAGAGTATGGGGATTTGGAAATCACAATCAATCTGTCTAAACCTGAGAAGGATCCAAAGTCTATTGCAGCTGCTACGAAAGCTGAAGCAAGCAATTATCCCAAATGCCTACTCTGTATGGAAAATGAGGGCTATCAGGGTCGGATTAACCATCCAGCACGCGCTAACCACCGCATTATTCGCTTGGAGCTTGGACAGGAAAAGTGGGGCTTCCAGTATTCGCCCTATGCTTACTACAATGAACATGCTATTTTCCTAAATCAGGAACATGTGCCGATGGTCATTAGTCCGCGAACATTTGAGCAACTCTTGGACTTGTTGGATTTGTTGCCAGGCTATTTTGTCGGTTCCAACTCTGATCTACCAATCTCGGGTGGCTCCATCTTGACCCACAATCACTATCAGGGTGGGCGGCACAGTTTTGCCATGGAAAAGGCACCGATAGAAGGCCAGCTAGTCTTCGACGGCTTTGAGTCCGTTTCAGCTGGCATTGTCAAATGGCCCATGTCAGTGATTCGCTTGAGTTCAGTAGACAAGCCATCGCTTCTTGGCTTAGCGACTAAGATTTTGGAAAAATGGCGGAGCTACTCAGATGATAGTGTTCAGATAAAGGCTGAGACGGATGGAACTCCCCATCATACCATCACCCCGATTGCTCGGAAACGAGGAGATTTGTACGAGCTGGATTTGGTTCTTCGCGACAATCAGACTTCAGAAGAGTTTCCAGATGGCATCTATCATCCACATCCAGATGTGCAACATATCAAGAAAGAAAATATCGGCTTGATTGAGGTAATGGGCTTGGCGATTTTACCCCCACGTTTAAAGGCAGAATTGGCTGAAGTAGAAAAATTCTTACTGGGTCAAGATAGTCAAGTGGCGGCTTATCATCAGCCTTGGGCGGAAAGCCTGAAAACAGCTCACCCAGATGTGACGGAAGAAACTGTTAATCAAGTTGTTCGTGAGTCAGTGGGACAAATTTTTGCGCGTGTATTGGAAGATGCAGGGGTCTACAAACGTACTCCAGAAGGACAGTCAGCCTTTCTGCGATTCGTAGAATTTGTAGGTTTAGCAACATAATTGCAAGAAAGAGTGGGAGTGGGACAGAACTCGACCAATCTAGAGAGTTCGTCAACAAGTCTTTATTTCTAGTTGTTGAGCTGAAACAGTCTATTCCCAGACTGTTTCACTCCCACCCCCGCACAGTTGATTAGGTCAGATTTGGAGCGTGAAACGCGAACAACTCTGCCAATCAACCACTGCGCTGAGATGTTGACGCAAACTTAGTGAGGGTGGACTTGTCTTTTTGCCTCCCTTCCCGCTCTTTTGGTATAATGGAAGTAATCACAGTGTGAGAAGGAGATATGATGGCGGAAAAGAGATTGGGAACACTGATTACATTAATAGCAGGTATAGCCTGGGGCTTGTCTGGAGTGAGTGGACAGTACTTGATGTCTCGTGGTGTTTCAGTGGATATGATTACCTCCCTGCGTTTGTTGGTATCAGGATTCTTTCTCGTTGGCCTGGCTTATGCTACAGCGAAAGAACAGCTCTTGGCAGTTTTGAAAGATAAAAATGCTTTGCTAGGAATTTTTATCTTTGCCATGCTTGGCTTAGTTCTTAATCAGACAGCCTATTTACAAGCCATCTATCATACCAACGCGGGAACGGCTACTGTTCTACAATATCTCTGTCCTATTTTGGTTTTGGCATACACCTGTTTGAAGGATAGACAAGTGCCAACGGGTACAGAAATCATTTCTATTCTTTTAGCGATTGTGGGAACATTTTTAATTGCGACACATGGTCAGCTAAATGAGCTATCGATTACACCTATTGGACTTTTTTGGGGAATTTTTTCTGCCTTTACCTACGCCTTGTATATTATTTTACCCGGAAAGTTAATCCGACTATACGGTAGTATGGTAGTTATTGGCCTAGGGATGTTGATGGGTGGTATAGTAGTAACACTTGGAGTACAGACGTGGAAACAGAGTCTGCCTTTGGATACTGGAACTGCATTTGGTTTGCTAGGGATTGTTGGTGTGGGAACTATTTTCGCCTATACAGCCTTTTTGAAGGGGGTCAGTTTAGTTGGTCCGGTAAACGGGAGTCTATTGGCTTCGATTGAGCCGATTGCATCAGTCTTTTTTGCGGTATGGTTGGTCAATGAACAATTTTATACTATTGACTTTGTTGGGATGTTGATGATTTTACTCGCAGTTCTTTTGATTTCCTTGAAAGATTTAATGATTAGTAGAAAGAGTATTGGTTAATATACTCTTTTTTGTTATACTAAAGGAAAAAGACTTGAAAGGAATAAAGATGATTAAAGAATTTTGTTCCGAAAATCATGTAGCTGTGGTGAAAGCTCTTTCTCTGGGTGCTCAAAGAGTTGAACTGTGTGATAATTTAGCGGTTGGAGGAACGACCCCTAGTTATGCAGTGATCAAACATGTTTGTCAACTAGCTCATGAACAGAACGCCACAGTCATGACCATGATTCGTCCACGTGGAGGGAATTTTTGTTATGACCAAACTGAAATTGAGATGATGGTTGAGGATTGCAGAATCGCCATAGAGCTGGGGTCAGATGGTTTGGTATATGGTGTTTTAACTGAGGAAAATTGGTTGGATGAGGTAGCTTTAGAACAATTGTTGGCTGTTTCAACAGGTCACCAAGTTGTCTTTCATATGGCATTTGATCAGATTCCTCGTAGTCGTCAATTTGAAGCAATTGATTGGTTGGCAAGTCGCGGAGTAACACGGATTTT
>NZ_JAIMDU010000041.1:0-2531 GCF_019794615.1 Streptococcus suis | reverse complement strand
GTGTTTTTAGATACTGATTTTTTTACTCTCATAGATTCGCACCTCACTCTATTATACCACAGTACGAGAAAGTACGCAAGAAATATATACAAAAATTTGACAAAAAAAATAGCGCTATATCAACGATTAGAGCACTTTTGTGTCATTCAAACTGTCAAATTCCCGACGCGTGGAAGTCTGACAGGTTCAGCTTTGCAGAATATCGATTGGTTACGAGACATTCAAGCCTATGCGGATGGAAAAATTGAAATTCTTGTTGGCGGTGGATTAACCACAGAAAATGTTCCAACTTTATTAGAAGCATTACCTATCAATCAAATACATGGAACGAGATTATTTTGGTAAGGTGCATTGAGTCAAATAAAAATTACAGGATAATAATCGTGCGTCTTTTAGAAGTATTTTTACGTTAAGGTTTGTTTAAGCATTGGAAGATACAATATATTTATTCTTTTTCATATAATCTCCACGAAAGCAGTCGACACAGTCGGCTGTTTTCATTTTTGGTTGTTAAAGTCCTTTACACAGCCTAGAAACTGCTAGGGGAGAGCTTCGATAACTTTTTTACGAGATTCAAGTTAACATATCTTATATTGATAGCACCTGGCAATTGTTTTTTTATGTGAAATAAGCAGGTAGATTTTTGAGTTGAAAATGTTTACAAAAATATGTAAACTTGTTACAATAACATTGTAAATAAACAAGTGGGAGGATACCATGGGGACAGCTAGACTTCAAGAAATATCAGACAAGATAGTATTGCCAGAAGGGTATTATGAAAAACTTCTAGAATATGCCAAAGATGGAAAATCCGGTTTCGATGCTGAACTGGAAAGAATTGGTGAACAGGGATTACTGCTTAATATTTATAAAGGAAATGAAGAAGATCGAAATATCATCTTGCCAGATATTGAAAATGTAGACAAGGAAATCAGAGAAGAATTGGCTCAATATGCTGCGTCTCTCTTGAATCCCCTACGTAAAGAATTAGGAACTGTGGCTGTTGAGGTCAGTGATTTAGCATTGGATTATGCCGTTCGCTTAGCTCAATCTTTGAATAGTACCTTGCGCTCTCATAATTATGACAGTCTAATTGCAATTGCAAAAACGACAGGTGTGGAGCCGAAAGGGAAAGATTGTCAGTCATTTTCGGAATACCGAGAACAATACAGTCTCTATGATGCTAAAAAATTAATCTACCGTGCTTTGATATGGCGATTATTTGATGATAGCCATGCGGATTATGGACATGCATTGACTATTTTAGGGTTAGATGAGGATGAGTCTGGAATAGAGCAGATTGGTTTTGCCTTTTCAAAATTTACTCTTGACATTGACTGGTTACTGACCCATATGATTTTTATTCCGAAGGATTGGATTTTGGAAAAAGGTCAGATTTAATTGAGATACCAAGATGATTCCATTCAGAGGGCACTCGGTTTATCCGAGTGTTTTCTGAATCATTCCCGTAGTTATTTATTCCCGTCCTATCACCAGATTAGCACGCTATAAAAAGAAAAATCGCCACGTTAAGTAGCGATTTTTCACTTTTGTGAGCCTCAATGAAACGTCAAAGCGTTATAATAGTTTTAAGTCAAAAATCTCTATTAACGAGGTCTCACTATGAAAATTATAACACAGCTTAACCTTTTTGAGGATCACGAACTAGGTGATTTAGAAAAAATTTTGATGGTATTAGATGGTCTTCCAGAAACGGGTCTCTTTGATAAGTTAGAAGCCAAACGCAAACACGGGCGTAAGGATTATTCTGTTCAATCTTACTTCATTGCCTATATTGCTAAAATAGTTCTTCAGTTGGAAACCGATCAACAGTTGATTCGTCAGTTTAATATGAATAGCCAGCTCCGTCAAATCTGTGGCTTTGAAACTCATGGTGTTAAGCTCAAAAATGGTACTATTAAACTTGTTCATGCTCCCTCTAAGTCTGCTTATTCTCGTTTTATTCAGGACTTGGAAGAGGTCTGTCCAGACATTGACGAGTGGGTTTTATCTGGCATATCTGAACTATACAACCTTCTTCCGGAATTTGGTGTTGACTTAGCCCTAGATGGCAAGTTCATTGATAGTTATGCAACACCATATGGTAAGAAACAAAGAAAGGATAGACGCTCTGACTGTGATGCCGATATGGCTATAAAAAAACGTCATCATAAAAATGGAACGGTCTCTATGGAGAAACACTATGGTTATCGTTGTCATCTTGTGGTTGATGCGACTTATGAACTGCCTGTTGCTTGGGAAGTGACGACGGCCTCAGAAGGGGCACCTACTGTTGCCAAAAGGCTGATTCGAAACATGCGTCAAACGACCACGGAGAGAGCAGAATATTTGATGGCAGACCGTGGTTATAGTGGAATTCCTCTTCAGAATCTCATAGAAGAAGCCACAATTCTTCCTATCATCGATCATCCTCATAAGTGGAAAGAAGATGAAACCAGGCAATACCTTGATACGGATGTGATTTACAATCAATCTGGAGAAGTCTTTTGGGTGGATGACAAGGGCAAAGC
>NZ_JAIMDU010000040.1:0-18252 GCF_019794615.1 Streptococcus suis | reverse complement strand
CAACGTTTTCAAGAACGCAACAACGGCCTTGCCCCTCTTGAAATGAGGAACAAGGCCGTCGCCTAATCTTTTATTATTTCATTGTCCACTTGACAGGGAGCAGTTCAACATAAACTTTGGGGGCTTTCGTATAATTAGTAGAAAGATAAAAACGGAACCATCCCACTCATTAGAACTACTAATACTCAATGGGAGTTGAAAGGTCCAGTTTCAACACTTGCAATAACAGAATCAAGTGTTAAGCATGAATTTTTTTATCTGCAATTGCATCTGTGAGGGTCTGTGAGAAATTCAATCCTAGTTCACGTCCTAGTGTGTCTGCCCAGCGTGGGATAGTGAGTGTTTTCTTTACTGGCTCTTGACTGCCCAAATACTTTGCAACATCCACCATCACCATGGAGATAAAAGACTTGCTAGAATCGTAAACCATCTCAAAATCCTCATCACGGAAAGGGTTATTATCTACTAATGACAAAGTATTTATAGAAGACGGGGTAGGAATGTCTCGTCCATTCTCGATATAATCAGCTAAGTTCATGCCTAACCAATCGCTAGCCATTGCCATAGCGTCCGCCATATCCTCGCCTTGAGTTGCTGAATGCTCAAAATCAGGGAATGTTACAAAGTACGGCGCATTAGCTCCGTCTGTATCATCAAAATAAAATAAAGCTGGATAAGTGACAAGCATAGTTTACCTCCAAATGAAAACAAGCGGTAGGCTGTTGTTATAACAGCCCTGCTTGCTTTTTGATACCCCTTTCGGTGTATTTGTTTATTTCACCGTGGGGAATGGTTATGGGTCGCTCGCCTGCTTTTTCAAGTTTCACGTGTGACCCCTTACCGCCTTTGGTTTTTGTCCAACCATGGGCGGTAAGTAGCTTAACCATTTCTTTTTGTGTCATAGGCATAGCGCTTTTACCTCCTGACAAAATTATTATATCATACGTATTACACGTGTTCAACTATAAAGAATCAGAATTCATCTAAAATTTATGACCGATACTCAATGGAAATCAAAATCTGACTTGCTCTAAAGTTCGGGAAACCTTTAGAGGTTTGAAATAGGCGAACGTAGTTCGTTTCGCTTTGACGCAAATAGAACTCTGTCCCTTTTATATTTCAAGGGAACAGGCTCTCAAGCTCCACTGGAGCTTGACACTCATCTAATCAAGTCAACAACGTCTGACTTTGATTTTCGAAGAGTATGAGGGTTCATTCGCAGAAAAAAACCAGGATTTCTCCCAGTTCTTATCGATTATTAATCGCCTTCATGGTCCGTTTGATATCGCGATCCTGCTCACGGCGTTTGATGGACTCCCGCTTGTCGTAGTCATGTTTCCCTTTAGCAAGCCCAATCAAGACCTTGGCAAAGCCGTCCTTGATATAGACCTTGAGAGGAACAAGGGTCATCCCAGTTCCCTTGACTTCATTCCCCAAATCTGCAATCTGCTTCTTTCGTAAGAGAAGCTTGCGAGTTCGTGTTGGCTCCTGGTTCCAGATATTGCCCTCATCATAGGGAGCGATATGAACATTAACCAACCAAGCTTCACCATTCTTTATTTGGGCAAAACCATCTTTAAGGTTAATCCGCCCTGCACGAATGGACTTAATCTCTGTCCCCGTCAGGACAATCCCCGCCTCCACTGTATCCACAATGGTATAGTCGTGACGGGCTTTTTTATTCTGCGCAATCACATTGCCCTCACCCTTGGCCATACCTATCTCCTTTTCTTCTTGTTCTTTTTCGCCACTTCTTTATAAAATGGTTTCTTTTTCTTGTCAGTTGCTCCAGACATAGATTTGCGGTCTTTTCCAGACTTGTGACGTCCGCTGTCGCGACCAGCAGCTTCTTGTTTGTGGTGCTTGCCCCGTCCTCGCCCTGACCGATCATCACGATCGCGGTTTGAATGACTCACTGTTTTCCGTTTCGCCTTTAGATTCTTCTCGACAAGATCCAGCTCGGACGGCACGTGGGCAAAATCAATTTCCCCTGTCATCTTGTCCGCCCGCGTTAGCTTGATACGAATTGGCTGACCAACACGGAAGACCCGACCGGATTTCTCACCCTGCAAGGTCAGCGTTCGCTCGTGGAACTGGTAGTATTCGTTGAGGTTGGTGATATGGATCAGACCTTCAACCGTGTTTGGTAACTCGACAAAAAGACCAAACTTGACCACGCTAGACACGACACCATCAAACTCTTGCCCAACAAATTCTTGCATGAATTCTGCCTTCTTCATGGCTTCGACTTCCCGCTCTGCCTCAATGGCACGGCGTTCTAAACTGGACGAAGACTTGGCAAGCTCAGGAATAACCTGCTCAAAATGCTCTGCTTTTTCCGCAGGATTGTGACCATATTCCCGTACCATACGGTGAACCAGCAGGTCGGGATAGCGGCGGATAGGACTGGTGAAGTGGGTGTAGAACTCCGCACCCAGTCCGTAGTGACCGTGGTTGTGCTCCGAGTAGCGTGCCTGCTGCATGGAACGCAGCAGCATCATGTTGAGGACATCGGCATAGGGTTCATCCTTGACCCGCTCGATGAGATCCTGAAGGGCGTCCTGACTGATAGAGCTGGCTGTACCATATACCGTCAGACCAAAGCTAATCGCATAGTCGATGAACTTCTGCAACTTGTCTGATTTAGGCTCTTCGTGGATCCGATAGATAAAAGGCAGGTCCAACTTAGCAAAATGCTCAGCAACGCACTCATTGGCCGCCAACATGAAGGACTCAATCATCCGCTCAGCAATACCCCGCTGACGCAATTGGATATCGACTGGCAGACCATCTTTGTTGACGATGATTTTGGCTTCAGCTGTATCAAAGTTCAGAGCCCCACGCTTGTAGCGCATAGCTTCCAGCGTCTCATGGAGTTTGACCATGAGCTCTACACTTGGCACGATCGCCTTGTATGTAGCCAGCTTTTCCTGATTGCCCGCAATCATGTCATTGACATCGGAATAGGTCATGCGGAAGGTCGTTTTGATGACCGTCTGACCAATCCAGTGCTTGACCACCTTGCCCTTACGGTCAATTTCCATAATAGCCGACTGGGTCAGGCGATCCACATTTGGATTAAGGGAACAAATACCATTTGACAACCGTTCTGGTAGCATTGGCACCACACGGTCGGTCACATAGACAGAAGTCCCACGCTTGATGGCCTCTTGATCCAAGGCTGAGCCTTCCGTCACATAGTAGCTGACATCAGCGATATGGACACCCAGCTCAAGATTGCCGTTCTTGAGTTGCTTGATATGGACCGCATCGTCCAAGTCTTTGGCATCAGCACCGTCGATAGTGAAGATGATTTCATCTCGCAGATCCAAGCGGCCTTCAAAGTCCTTCTCAGATGGACTTTCTGGTACTCGATTGGCCTCTGCCAAGACTTCATCCGGAAACTCCGACACGATGTCCATGGATTCCAAAACTTCCAAGACATCAATCCCCACATCGTCCTTGTGGCCCACCACGTCCCGAATGGTCGCAACAAAGTGGTCCCGTTTCTTGTTTGGATAGGCTTCAATGTCAACTTTGAGAATTTCCGTTCCGGTCAATACCAAAGGTGACTTCTTGATGTAGATTTTCTGAGCGATTTTCTGATTTTTTGACTTGATGTAGCCTGCATATTCTGGCTTATCTTCGTCAAAAACAATCAAGCCAACCGCAGTTTTCAGGCTATGTTCTAAAATATCAATGACTTCCGCTTCTGCGGCAGTTCCCTTGAGACGATCTGCAACCTTTTTAATTGCAATCTCAACTCTGTCACCCTCAATAGCAAAGTTGACATCGTCACGACTGACAAAGAGATCATCTTCCTCCTCATCAATGGTCACAAATCCAAAACCAGACTTGTGGGCACGGAAAATGCCCTGCAAGGTTACTCTATTTCTGGTAACCTTGGGCGCTGGAAGAGCAATTCTTCCATCTTGGTCGAAAACCAGTTTCCGCTGTCCTTCCATGCTAGAAACCAGCTTGACCAAATCGGTAAAGCTTTTAGCAGAACCTGCCCCAAACTGATCTGCCAACTGGTCCATGGTTACAGGACCAACTTCTTTAATATAGTTAATAATTTCGTTTTTCATTTTACCTTTACTAAAAAAATAGACCAAGAACAAGTCCCAGTCTGTCTATCTACTTACTAGAAATGATTACTAGCGCGACAGCATCTAACAACCACAAAAAGATAAGGAGGGCTGTAATACGCTGCATAACGGCTTCAAAACCACGCGCTTTTGTACGCTCAAAGAGGGCTCCGCTTGAAGCATCAAAAACGTTACTTGATTGGTTTTTTGCTGGTTGGATAAAAATCACGGCTATAAGAATAACAGATAAAATCAACAGAATGGTTAATAATGCTTGATACATAATTTTTTCTCTTTCTACAATAACTCCATTCATTATAGCATAAAATTTATTTGGTTTCAAGATGGAGTGTAACTTTTCTCTCTTTTGGGCAGTATTTTAGGACCTCAATCTTATCAGGATGGGTCTTGGCATTTTTACTTGTCAGATAGTTTTTACTACCACACTCTGAACATTGTAAATTGATTTTAACTCTCACTAAATATCCCTTACTTTCAAGTAATTTCTAAAATTGGTTAAGGACCAGATTAGATTAAAGAGGACCAGTCCACTCGATAGGTAAAACACCCAATCATAGCCCATATGGACAGCAACTGCTGAACCCATCATCGGTCCAACTACTGTTCCCAAATTATTAAAGAGCTGATTATAAGAAAATATTCTTGAAATCCCTTCTTTCGGCGTCAACTTGGTCAGTAATGAATTGACAGAAGGCAAGAGAGCTCCTGTCCCAAAACCATAGAGAAATCGAAGCAAACCCAATTGAAATGGATTTTCCGCAAAGACACAAAAAACATTGATGAGGAGACTATAGGTAAGGGCCATCAACAACAAGCGATGGTTGCCAATTCGGTCGCCAATTTTCCCAAGATAACCAGAAGTCACCAAGGACGCCATCCCAGGTAAAGAAATGATAAAACCAGCAACAAAGAGTAAGTTCTCCTTTTGCCCCAAATGTCGTACATAGAGGGTCAGTATTGGCACAACAGCTTGAGCTGCAGCAATGATAATCATGGAGGTCACAAAAAGCCCAAACAACATTTGACGATCTTTTACCTGAGCAAACACTTCCTTAACTGGAAGCGCCTCACTCTTCTTGATAGGAACAAAATCTTCACGGATGTAGAACACAGTCAGCAACACTACTATAGCATAAAGAAGCCCAACCAACAAGAATACAGTATGGACACCGAACATTTCGGCTAAAACACCACCCAATGTCGGCCCAATCAAGTTTCCTGCCACAGCCCCAGTTGACAAGGTACCTAGAGCATAACCTGTTTTATCTTTCGGAACTTGGCTAGCAATCAGAGCCGTTGCATTTGGAATATACCCAGTGAAAACACCATTTAAAACACGCAAAACGATTAGCCAGAAAACATTCGGAACAAAAGCCATCCCGCCCATGGTAAAAATCATAGCAAAAGCCGCCCGAACCATCATAGGCTTGCGCCCGTAGCGGTCAGCCAAACTCCCCCAAATCGGTGCCATCAAGGCCGCTGCAAGAGCATTCGTTGACACAGCAAGCCCCGCATAATATTCCACCAAACCAGGCCCTACACCCAATTCTTCCACGAACACTGATATAAACGGCATGACCAAGGTAAAACTCGTTCCCGTCAAGAAATTCCCCAACCACGCCACCTTCAAATTCTGTTTCCAATAACTACTACTGTCGTCCATCCTTCAAATCCTCCAAAAGTAGTGCGACCCTTGCAAACGTCTCCTCGACCGCACCACTATTATCAATTAATACCTGAGCCTTCGCTCGTTTTTCTTCTAAAGAAAGCTGCGCCTTCAGTCGATTTTCAGCATCTTGAACAGAAAAACCATTGCGCTTGATTAGCCGTTCCAACTGCTGCGCCTTATCGACATAAACAAGCCAGACTTCATCCACTTCCCCGCTATAATCCGCCTCGTACAGCAAAGGGATATCCATGAAAACCACTGGCTCAGTCTGCTTGAGAGCATCCCTCCTGGCCAGCAATTCCTCCCTGATAATCTGATCCTGCAAAAGCGACAAATGTGCTCTCAGTCCAGCATTCTCAAAAACTGCTTGACCTAATTTTTTCCGATCCAAATCCCCTTCTGCCGTTAGAATTGCATTACCAAACTCTGCGACAAGAACCTGATAGAGTTTACCACCCTTTGCTTGCAATTCATGAACCACTTGATCCGCATCAATGACCGGATAGCCCTGTCGGCGTAGGAAATCCGTTACAGTTGATTTTCCTGACGCAATTCCACCTGTTAATCCAATTACCTTAGTCATTGTTCACCTGACACTTGGGACAGAAATGTGTCCCACGACCGCCTAACTGGATTTTCACAATCTCTGTCTGGCAGCGAGGACAAGCCTGTCCTGTCTTTCCATAAACTTGTAAATATTCTTGCATGGTTCCATCCATCCCCAAGGCATTCTTGTATGTCCGAATCGTAGAACCACCTTTTTCAATCCCTAATTGCAACACTGCGATTACAGCTTGACGCAGGTCTTCTGCCTGTTTCACCGTAAGTCGACAACTAGCTTGAGCTGGATGAATCTTAGCTCTAAACAAAACCTCGTCTACATAGATATTGCCCAAACCAGCCACTAAAGTCTGATCCAAGAGATGGGCTTTAATAGGTTTTTTGGAACGTGCCAGTTTGGTCTTGAATACCTCCAAGTCAAAATCTTCCTCTGTCGGTTCAGGACCAAGATTTCGATTGAGAAAATAGGCCTCAACATCCGCTTTCCCAAGCAATTCCATGGTCCCAAACTTGCGAACATCTTGATAAACCAGTGTCGACCCATCTGAAAATGTAAAAAAAGCATGAAAATGCTTATTTTTCGGAACATTTTCTGAAAAATAGTTGTATTTTCCTTCCATACGCAAATGAGAAATCAACACAAAATCTGTCAGATAGATCAACAGATACTTGCCACGACGTTCCACATGCTGGATTTCTTGACCAATCAAATCCTGACAGAATACGTCAACACCAGTCTTAACCATCGGAGCATAGGTCACCTCCACCTTGGTGATGACCTTCCCCTTAACCAACCGATTCAAACCACGACGAACCGTCTCCACCTCAGGCAATTCGGGCATACTAAGATACTAAGCCGTTAAGCGACTCAAAGAAAAATAGAAACCTGACCGACGGTGCTTCGGCACCTAGGTCACGGTTGTCTTTTTTCAAAGAGTCGTAGGTGGGTTCAATTCCAACACCTAATCGGCTTTCCTTTCTAAATTAAGATAACAAGATAAAAGGAGAGCGATGCTGTGTGACTTGCACACAAAGAGCTCTATCTATTTTCCGAGCTTTTAGCTCGGGTTCAAGTACGCTAACACTCGTCCTTTCTAACAAAATTACAAAGCAAATAGAAACCTGACCGACGGTGCTTCGGCACCTAGGTCACGGGTGTCTTTTTTCAAAGAGTCGTAGGCGGGTTCAATTCCAACACCTAATCGGCTTTCCTTTCTAAATATAGTGAACAAATCCTAACGACGGAAAACACCACAAAAGTGGTGTTTTTATCTTTTCATTAATAAATTTGAAAGCAGAGTATAAGGGAGAATGGACAAGTTATCAAATTTCTCTAGGCTCGGGTTTTCACACGGTCACTTTCGCATTTTTAGGTGACCAGCTGAAACAGTCTATTCCCAGACTATTTCACTCCCCCGGACCTTCCTCGCTCTCCAATTTCTAGGCTCGGGTTTTCACATGGTCACTTTCGCATTTCTAGGTGACCAGCTGAAACAGTCTATTCCCAGACTGTTTCACTCCCCCAACCTTCCTCGCTCTCCAATTTCTAGGCTCGGGTTAACAATGTCCACTGGACATTGTTAATACTCTTTCTCATTATAGCCAAAGTCGGCGAGGTCGAGTTTTTTGTCTCGCCAGTTTTTCTTGACTTTGACCCAGGTTTCGAGGAAGACTTTGTCACCAAGCATTAATTCAATGTCACGACGGGCCATGGAGCCAATTTTCTTGAGCATGGCTCCTTGCTTGCCAATGATGATGCCTTTTTGGCTATCACGCTCTACCATAATCGTCGCGCGAATGTGGACCTTATCGGTAAATTCATCGCGTTTCATGGACTCAATGACAACGGCAACTGAGTGAGGAATTTCCTCACGGGTCAGATGCAAGACTTTCTCACGAATCATCTCAGACACCAAGAAACGTTCTGGATGGTCAGTGATTTGGTCCGCAGGGAAATATTGGAAACCTTCATCCAGGTTTTCCTTGAGAATTTCCATAAGTCGGTTGACATTGTTCCCTTGGGTAGCCGAAATTGGTACAATTTCTTTGAAGTCCATTTGATGGCGGAAATCGTCAATCTGCTCTAATAGTTGGTCTGGATGAACTTTGTCAATCTTATTAACCACTAAGATAACTGGAACATTTGCCTGTTTCAGCCGTTCCATTATCATATCATCACCCTTGCCACGCTTTTCATCCGCGGGTACCATAAACAGAACTGTATCCACCTCTCGAAGAGTACTATAGGCTGATTCCACCATAAAATCACCCAGGGCTGTCTTTGGTTTATGAATACCTGGCGTATCAATAAAAACAATTTGTTCTTCATCCGTGGTATAAATCCCCATAATCTTATTACGGGTGGTTTGAGCCTTGTCGCTCATGATGGCAATTTTTTGCCCCATTACATAGTTGAGGAAAGTGGATTTTCCTACATTTGGACGACCTAAAATCGCCACAAATCCTGACTTAAATGTCATGAATTCTCCTTCATTCTTAAAATATAAAATTCCAAATTTTAGGCACAAAAATAATGAGCCCTGTTAGTAATGCAAATCCTGATACAAATAAGACTGCCCCTGCCGCCATATCTTTTGCATTTTTGGCCAGCATGGAAAAATGATAATCAGAAGCTAAGTCCACCACATTTTCAATGGCAGAATTAACAATCTCAAATGCGATAACTAAGCTGATACTCAACAAAAGAAATAGCCACTCTGTCACCGATACTTGGAAAACCAAGCCTGCCAAAATGACTAATATAGCCGATACAGCATGCTTACGCATATTGCGCTCTTCTTTAAAAGCGGTTAAGAGTCCAGATACAGCA
Source organism: Streptococcus suis (assembly GCF_019794615.1). Classification (GTDB taxonomy): domain Bacteria; phylum Bacillota; class Bacilli; order Lactobacillales; family Streptococcaceae; genus Streptococcus; species Streptococcus suis_AI. The sequence goes on along the minus strand of NZ_JAIMDU010000040.1, from coordinate 9,083 downwards.
AAATCCAGACTCGCCATCAGTTCTCGGTTTTTCCACCGATTTTTTGAATTATTCTCGTGTAAGTCCATAAGCAGTTAAAATTTCTTCTTGTAAACCAAACATCTCAGCTTCTTCTTCTGGCGTATAATGATCGTAACCATTGATGTGTAAGAAGCCATGTACGGATAAAAATCCCATTTCACGCTCAAAGCTATGTCCATAATCCTCAGCCTGTTCACGCGCCTTATCAATTGAAATATACAATTCACCAATATAGGCATCAAAATCTTCCATCATTTCAGCCAATTCAGGATTGTCCACCAAATCTTCTTCATCAAAGACAATTTCTGATTCGGGTTTGTACTCTAAACTAACCACATCTGTGGGGCGATCAATGCCTCGATATTCCAAATTTACTTCATGCACACGGGCATTATCTACAAATGTCACAGCCATTTCTTTATTTTGTTTACCGATTTTTTTAGCTGCAAATTGGAGCAATTCTATGATTTGTTCTTGCATTTTCACAGGAACTTTTCCTGTTTCATCTACCATTTCAATATACATCTTATTACATTCCTTCTATACAAGTCCATTATACCACAAAAGGGAAGAAAGCGGATTTTTATGGTATAATGATTACAAACCGTCGTACAAAAGGGTAAGTCACTATGATAGCAACAGGAAAAAATATCATTGCCATTATTGAATCCAATATGGACGAAATGACTGAATTGGAACAAGAAATTGCCCACTATTTCACGCAATTGGATCCTGTTGATGCAGATTTAACATTGGAGTTCACTACAGCCACTCTTCACGTTTCACCATCTGCACTCACACGATTCGCTAAAAAATGCGGATTCTCAGGTTATAGAGAATTTGTTTTCACCTATCAAAAAGATCACCAGCATTTGTTAAAACACTTCGACCATATTCAGCGTAGCCTAACTAAAAAAGTGTTGATTGACTATGACCAAATCTTAACAGCCACAAATAACCTGGTAAATGAAGAAAAATTAGAAGAAATCGCCACTTTGATTGATAGCAGTAAACGAGTCTACTTCTATGGAATCGGTAGTTCAGGTTTGGTTGCAATGGAAATCAAATCTCGCTTTATGAGACTTGGAGTGGTATGTGATGCGATTACGGATAAAAATAATTTAATCTGGACAACCACTGGTTTTAAAATAGACCAATCTAACTCTCGTATTACTTCTTGAAGCTTGTTTATCACATCGTCTAGTGTTTTAAAAGCTTTATTCTTAAACCCTCTCTTTCGAATCTCAGCCCAAACTTGTTCAATTGGATTCATTTCAGGAGTATAAGGAGGAATAAACTCAAAACCAATATTATGTGGTTTCTCTAAGGTACTTGATTTATGCCAAACGGCATTATCCATCACTAATAAAATATAATCGTCAGGATAAGCTTCAGATAGTTGTTTGAGAAAAACATTCATCCATTCTGTATTGCAACCCCCAGCGATAATGAAGAAGGACTCTCCTGTATGGGCATCAACAGCACCATAGCAATAGCGATACTCACGAATATAGTGACTATGTACATGCGGTCTCACCCCTTTTGGTGCCCAGGCCTTCCCAATTTTACTAATCCGACCGAAACCCGCCTCATCTTGATACATTAGCCTGACTTTATGATAGCGACGACTATTCTTGAAGCGCTTTCCTGTTTTCGTGAATGAAGATTTTATTTTTAGACGCTAGAATCGTTTCGGCGTCTGCTTTTTTAGGGTGTTCTGGTCTTGGCGTCACTTTGCGCCACCCATGGCGTTTCAGAAGAGCATAGAATCCTTCCTTGGTCGTAGGGTGTCCAACCCGTTTCTGATAAGCTTCATAGAGAGAGTTTATCGTCACAAATTCACCATTTAGTGAGGCTGTTAACTGTTCTTTTAGAAACGTTTCCTCTTCTTGAAGGGTTAAATATTGACGGTTCCGTCCACCTCGAGTTTCTTTTACGAGCGCTGAAATTCCATCAAGCTCATACTTGCGTTGTAAGGACCAGATTGTATACTTTGAATAGCCGATAAGGTTAGTGATTTCCCTATAACTGAGACCTTCTGCTCTGAACAGGATAACTTGAAGTCGTCTATGAAATGGAGAATAGGTTTTATCTTTCAAATAAGATTTTAATTCGTTCGTTTGTTCGATAGTAAGTTTCATAAATCTATTATATGTTAGTTTTTGTTTTTTGAACAGTATCATCAGTGGTCCAGCCGTCCTTCACAAGATCGAGCACACCCGCATCTTCAAGCATTGCTTTGTTTAATGCCATATAGAATGGCGCAGAACTGATTGGATACATATAGGCTGTATCTCCTGCCTTAGATGCTTGAATAATATTATCATTATTGACATCTTTGACAAAATCATCTGTAAAGAGGTCATTCAAGTCTGCAAGTTTTCCATGTTTTCCATAGGTAATAATTCGACCTGGAGCATCGAAGAGCACATCTGGAGCTGTACCAGCTTCAATAGCTGTAGTGATCTTTTCAGGACCTGATGTAAAATCGATGGTTTCTAACTTAACAGTAATGTCTGGGTTCGCGTCTTGGAAAGCATCGATAATTTTTTGTTCATAAGTCCCCACGCCATCATCAGTATTTTCTTGCGTAAATACTGGAAAGGCCCACCATGTAATCTCCGTTTTTCCAGCAGAATATCCAGAGTCGGAAGAACTTGCGGTCGAATCGCTGGTATTTGAACTACAAGCTGCAAGTGATAGAACTGCAGCACCTGCCAACAATGAATGGATGATTTTTTTCATCATTCTTCTCCTTTTCTTATTCCCCATAGGGATCATTTGATAACCGTTGATTACTTCCGCAAAACGTTAATAAATCGTTCTGCAATTTCTTTTGGACGAGTAATGGCACCCCCTACAACAATACCCGCAACACCTAAATCGTGTATTTGTTTCACTTCATGTGGATAATGAATTTTTCCTTCTGCAATCACGTCCATACCTGCTTGACAAAGCTGATCTACCAACTCAATGTCAGGGCCATCACCCTGTCTACTGTATGAAGTATAACCAGATAAAGTTGTTCCCACGAAATCAATCCCAGCTTGATAAGCAACAAGACCTTCTTCAAATGTTGAAATATCAGCCATGAACAATTGGTTGGGATATTTTTCTTTGATTTGATGAATGAATTCTTCAATCGTCAGTCCATCAAAGCGTTCTCTCTTGGTACAATCGAGAGCGATGACCTCGATATCAAGAGCTGCCAACTCGTCTACTTCTCGCATTGTAGCAGTGATAAATGGCTCTTGTGGAGGATAATCTCGCTTGATAATTCCGATAATTGGTAAATCTGTTACCTCTTTAATTTCTTTGATATCTCGAACGCTATTGGCCCGAATACCGACAGCACCAGCCTCCTGGGCTGCTTTTACTAACAGAGGCATCACACCGCCTTCCTCCGTATATAGAGGTTCCCCTGGTAGGGCTTGGCAAGAGACAATAATTCCATCTTTTATCTGCTCTTTTAATTCTTCCTTGCTGATGCTAGCCATTATGTCACTCCTTTCTGTTCCGGATCCGAGATAGCGCTTACATAAGTTATTATATAATATTATATTTAATTTTCAATATCCTTCCTTCACTTAGAATCTAATTTCAATTTTTGTCCAAATGGACAAGTTCCTGAAAGTAGTTTCAGACAGATCTATTTTTCAAATACTGGAAGTTTTTCAAATCTGGCAAATAAAAAACCAGCTTTTACTGGTTTAACAATTGTTTAATCGTGGGTACAAGTTCCTCCCATTCAGAGATTATGAAATCTGCTGTAACAGAGCTAGATACAAGTGGCCGGTGGCGATGATTGAACCAAATTGCTTTCCAGTTCACAGCTTTTGCTCCCACCACATCATTTTCAAACGAATCTCCAAGATAATACACATCTTCTCCTGACATTCCCAACCGCTCTTCCATCAAGTGAAAAATAGCGGGGTTGGGTTTGGTTATCCCGATTTGTCCAGAAATAAGAATATTTTCCGGTTCAAACCAATCAAATAGGCCCATGGTACGAATTTTTCTTAACTGATGCCTATATGGTCCATTCGTAATCATTCCGATTGCAATTCCATGTTCTTTACACCATGAAAATATTTCTGGGAAAATGGGGCCAAGCTCTATCTGGCCTTGAAAATAGTCATAATCGATTTGAATTGCAAGTGCAGTTGCATCAGATACCTGATATCCGAAATCTGCTAAAGCATGCTTCATTCGATAGACATGGCTTTCCTGTAAACTCATTTTTCCTGTCGAAGCCGCTTCAAATACTTCATCCGCATACTGCCGAAAAGAAAGATAGAGTGGGCTGAGTTGCTCATCTAATACTGCCAAATGTCGCTTCAGTGCACGTTCAAACGGTTGAATTTGATCATATAAGGTATCATCTACATCAAAAATTAAAGCTTTCATGTATCAATTATAGCAAAAAATTCCAGCCAAAGGCTTGGAATTTTTTGCTGCTTATTACACCCTTGCTTGAATCTCATGCATTTGAGCATAGGTGCCACCAAACGCAATCAAATCTTCGTGTTTGCCATGCTCAATGATTCGACCTTGATCCAAGACAAGGATTTGATCTGCATTTTGAATGGTAGAGAGTCGGTGCGCAATGATAAAGGTTGTTCGGCCTTCTTTCACCACTTCCATGGCATGTTGGATAATTTCTTCCGTCTCCGTATCAATATGAGAAGTTGCTTCATCTAATATTAGAATTTTAGGATCAGAGTAGAGTGTCCGAGCAAAGGCAATCAGCTGGCGCTCTCCACTTGAAAAGGCCGCTCCCTTCTCAACTACAGGTTCATCAATCCCTTTCTCTAAACGAGATAGCATCGGCCCTGCTCCAACTTTTTCCAAGGCTTGCAAAATTCGTTTTTTGTCTGCTGTTTCCTCATTCATGGAAACATTACTTGCAATGGTTCCTGTAAAGAGATAGGGATCTTGTAAAACAATCCCCATGTGACTGCGCAGGCTTTCACGAGAATAGTCACGAATATTTTTCCCATCAATCAATACGCGACCCGCCTGTGGATCATAGAAACGATAGAGGAGGTTCATAATGGATGACTTTCCAGAACCCGTATGTCCCACCAAAGCAACTGTTTCACCTTTTTCAGCCCGAATGGAAATATCTCTCAAAACTGGTTTGTTTTCGTCATAACTAAAATTCACATTTTCAAACACGACTTGACCTTGATTGACTTCCAAATCATGCTCGCTATCAGGTTCAGCCTCTTCTTCTAAAAGAGCCATTAGACGCTTACCAGTTTCAAAAGAACGAAGCATATTTGGAAATTGCTGAACCAAGGCACCTAATGCGATGAAGACGCCCTCAATATAGTTTACATAAACAAAGAGTCTCCCGGCTGTAACTCCAGGGTGGCCCTTGAGAAATTGATAACCAACTACTGTCAAAATCCCTGTAATCACTAAATTTTGTAAGAAGCCACTCAAATTCCAAGTTGCAAGAGACTGAGCCCATATCATCTTGTTGTCTGCACGACGCATCTTGTCAGCAGTCGCTTCAAACTCTTGCATACTTCTTTCTTCTTGTCCAAAGAGTTGAATCAAACTAGCACCGTTCATGGTTTCATTTACCTGAGTATTCACATCACTTCTGGCATCATAGAAGTCCTTCATGGGCTTGTCAGTCATTTTTTTATAAGCAAATTGAATCCCAATATATAGAGGAATCAGCAGTAACATCAGCCAGCCCAAACTACGATTCATGTAGAAAAGAACAGCATATGTAAATCCCAGTCGAACGATATTGTTAAAGGCATAGACTAAAGTACCATAAAATTGAGTTCGCAGTGTCTCTGTATCATTGACAATTCTAGTTGCAATCTTCCCTGCTGGTTTATCATCAAAATATGAAATAGGCAACCGCTGCATCACATCATAGGCTTGATTTCTCAGATTCTCTGCAATCCGATTGGCACAATGCATGAGCAAGCGCATGGACAGGTAAAAACCAATGGCTCCTAGGACTGTCATCCCCATATATTGAGCTGACTGAGTCAAAAAAACAGTTTCATCAAATAGCAAACCCTTGCTCAAATCTGTAATCGGCCCATCGATAGCCTGTTGAATCAACAGAGGAGCCAATCGAACCAGGGTTGAAGCTAGTAAATAGAAAGCTACTGCTACAATAAATAGCCATTTGACACGTTTGATTTGTTTTAATAAAAATCCCAAAATAGTCATTACTCTCCTCCTTCCTGGCTTTGTTGTCGCTGGTATTGTTCATAATACCAACCTTTTTGGGCAAGCAAATCAGCGGGACGCCCTTCTTCAACGATACGGCCCTCATCCAGAACCAACACCCAATCAGCATGGTTGACAGCAGATAGGCGATGGGTCACGATGACATTAGTTTTGCCTGCACGTTCTTTTTGAATATTTTGGATAATCTGGCGTTCTGTCCGAGCATCCACTGCCGACAAAGAATCATCTAGGATTAGCAAATCTGGCTTCCGTAAGAATGCACGCGCAATAGAAATTCGTTGCTTTTGACCACCCGAAATAGACACCCCACGCTCACCTATCATGGTGTTTAGACCATCACTCATCCGTTTTAAATCTTGATCAAATGCAGCCGTAACAATGGCTTGTTCAATCTCTTCAGAACTACTATCTACTTTTCCGAGCGCAATATTTTCTCCGACTGACTTAGAAAAGAGAATGTGTTCTTGCGGGACATAACCAATTTTTTCTTCAAGGCTAGCACGTTTATAGTCCAATACTGATTGATCATTGATGGTGAAATCACCCTGACCAACAGGATATTGACGCAGGAATTGGCGGACTAAGGTCGTCTTTCCAGAACCTGTTTTTCCGACGATTCCAACGGTCTGTCCAGCTAGTAGGGTCCAATTAATGTCCTGTAGGCTGGCTCTTTCCGACTGTGGATATCGGAAGCTGTAATCCTTGAAAGCAATACTCGCCAGCTCTGCTATTTCCTTAGACCCATCCACCTCCAAATCATCACCTGTCTCTATTAGCTCTTGCAATTTTTCGAAAGATGTCTTGCCAGTTTGATAAACAAGGATAAAATCTGCCAGTGTCCAGAAGGGCTCTAAGAGCGAACTGACATAGAGTTGCAGTGCAATGACTTGTCCGAGTGTTAATTGCCCTGCCTTCACGGCCTGTGCTCCCATTACAAGTACTAGAATCGTAGATAAACCTAAACAGACAGTCGCTAGAGGATTATATAAAGATTGAAGTGAGGTGATACGATCACCACCTTGTGCTAATTGTTTGGTGCGTGCTTGGAATTGAGCTTTTTGAGTCGCTTTCTTACTATAAGCCCTCGTCACTCGAATCCCTTCAATGACTTCCAAAACTTCATTATTGAGTTGAGCTACAGCGTCCCTATTCGCGTCAATCGCCTTATCTTGTTTTCTTCCGATAAAAAATATACAAAACGTCATGAACAGCATCGGAAGCAAAGCAACCGTAGAAATCTTCCAGTCAATGAAGAACATGGTTGGAATGATAAAAGCTAGCATGCCACCTGCATAGACGACAATCATGAGACCGTAACCGACCATCTCCATCAAGCCATCTACATCCGTTGAAAAACGGGTCATTACATCTCCTGAGCGAAATTTCTCATAGAATGGTGTTCGCATAGTGACCAACTTTTTGAATGCCCGTTGTTGCATATCAAACTTGAAGTTAACGGAAGCCTGAAATAGTTTAAGGTGCCAAATAAATGCCATAGCATAGTTCAGCAAGGTCACGAGCAACAAGAGCGTCATATCCTGAACTAAAATTGCTTGCGTTAATTCATTTTTTGTCAGTATATCAACCATCCGTTGAATCATTTGCGTCGGTACCAAAAGCGTGGCATCATAAATAATCAAGGTCACGGCAACCAATAAATAGAGCCACTTATGACGCTTGATATAATCAAAAATTAATCGAAACATATTTCTCCTTTACAAATCTCCAGCCTGTCATTTGCCACTTTATTCAATCAGCAACAATTGATAGACGTTATACTCAATGAAAATCAAAAGTAGCCTAGGAAACGATGTCGAAGATAGAACTCTGTTACTTTCTTGTTTCAAGGTAACAGGCTGAAAAGCTCCACTGGAGCTTTTCACTCATCAAGGCTCTTGACAACGGATAATTTTGATTTTCGAAGAGTATTACCTTTCTAAGCGCACAAAAAAGCCCAGGGAAGCATTTTACTCCTCCTAGGTTTGCTTTAGTCCACAAAAATAGACCCGTTGTTTTTCAAAAATCACTCAATAAGTCCATAAACCTATCTAGCTGAACCACCGTTCAACCTCTACTCTTCATTGAGACCACACTCATGAATGATTTCTAAAATCTGTTTTCCCGCTTAGAAAGGAGTATATGATAAAAAATAGCTTGTTTGACGACAAGGTTCTTGTTCATTTGTTTTACTCCTTTCAGCTTTCTATCCACTATTTTAACACAATAAACATATATGTCAAGGGATTATAAAAATAAAAAAACAACCCGAAGGTTATAAAAGATATGCTAGTTGCCGGGATTGAACCGGCGACCTCATCCTTACCATGGATGCGCTCTACCGACTGAGCTAAACCAGCGTACTTGACTAGTATATCATACCTCCAAAAAATGTCAATGAATTTTTATAAAAATAATTAAGAACTAACTTCTCAAAATAAGCCCCTAACTTCTCAAAGTAAGTTCTAGTCTAACACAAAAGCTGGAAATTAGACTGAGACAAAAAAATAAGGTAGAACTTACTATGGGACAAGTTGGTAACTGACAATGAAAAACAAACACTTAACTCTCTCTGACCGCAATGATATTCAAATAGGAATCGAACAACTTAAACCTTTCTCGGCTATAGCAGCTAAGTTAGGAAAAGACCCGTCCACAATCTCAAAAGAAGTTCGGAGAAATCGAGTGGTTAAAGAAAATTCTGTGACATCTAATTGTGAAACCTGCCCTCTACTCAAAAAGGCTCCTTACGTTTGTAATGCCTGTCCGAAAAAGAGATTGAACTGTGGATACCAAAAACAGTTCTACTACGCCAAAAGAGCTCAGCTTGATTATGAAGCTAA
>NZ_JAIMDU010000004.1:0-83896 GCF_019794615.1 Streptococcus suis | reverse complement strand
TCAAAAAACAGAACTTAGTCTGAGACTAAATTCTGTTGATTTTATGCAGTTTTCTCAGAGTAACTTCTGGAAGAACGGGAACTAGAACTTACTTTGAGAATTTACCTCTGGTTTTGTAACGCTGGTTTTGTAACGAGCTAGAACTTCCAATAAGATGTCAAATTATTAATAATATGATAATGGCAGAAATAATGTGACAACTAATATAAATATGCCCATGATATACTACGTATACCATGGGTTTGACTTTCAGTCAAACCCTAACAACAACAGTCCTATCACAAAATCAGATTAGGAAACTGAATGGTGTGTTTAGTATAATAACGTGGGTTATTTTTTCATCGATCGCTCCTTTTGTACTAATACAAATGTGTTAGGAAAAGTAGGAGATATTATGGCAAAGTTTGATATTATTAAAATCGAAGACAAGATTCAGCAGTTTTTGGAAGATGGCTTTGACCAAGCTTCTTTTATCTATGAATTCTTGTCTTTTTATGATATTCCCAAAGCGACCATCACTCGTATCCGTAAAGATCAAAGTGGTGAAATTAAGAATAAGCTCTATTTCAAGACTGTTCCTACTGAAAAGTCAGTCGTGGCTGGTGTTGCTGAGATTGAAGAGGCAATCAAAGATAAAAAATCACAACCCCGCTACATCATTGTGACCAATTTTGTGGACTTTGCGGCCAAGGATACAAAGACTTTCGATACCTTACAGTTTCCTTTTAAGGACTTGCCAACTTATGCCGATTTCTTCTTGGCTTGGAATGGTGTAGAGAAGGTGGATTATGCCAAGGAAAATCCTGCGGATATTAAGGCTGCGGAACGGTTCACACGTTTGTATGATGAATTAAAGAAAATCAATCACTTTGATGACCGTAGTCAAGAGGAAAAAGAGTTTAACCTGTTTTTGATTCGCTTGCTATTTCTTTTATTTGCCGAAGATACAGAAATCATGAAAAAGGGTATCTTTACCAATGCCATCAAAACACGCTCGCGAGAAGATGGCAGTGATTTGAATGTTCTTTTTAATCAGATATTTGCCAGTCTTGATATTGCCAATCGTTTCAGCCAAGAAAGCTGGTTGCAGGATTTTCCTTATGTCAATGGAAAACTTTTTACAAATGCTTCGACAAATTTAGAATTTGATAAGAAAACGAGAAAGTTAATCTTGGAAGCAGGCGAGCTCCTCAACTGGAATGAGATCAATCCTGATATTTTGGGGGCTATGATTCAGACGGTTGCTAGTAGTGAACACCGTTCAAGCTCTGGTATGCACTATACTTCAGTTGAAAATATCATGAAGGTCATCAAGCCGCTCTTCCTTGATGAACTAACAGCCAATTTTCAGACTATCGTGGATAAAATCAATGAAAATGAAGACAAGGATACAACAGAGCGAACCAAGCGAGAGAACAGGACAGCCTATCAAAATGAATTGACCACGCTTCACGAACGACTTTCTAATATAAAGTTTTTTGACCCTGCCTGTGGCTCAGGGAATTTCCTCATTATCAGCTATAAAGAGCTTCGCCGTCTGGAAATTCAGATTTTGAAAACCCTCCGTCATCTAAAAAATGACCACAGTATTAACTTATTTGAGAAATCCAAAATCTCACTTCATCAGTTCTATGGAATTGAGCTAGATGACTTTGCTCATGAGGTTGCTCGTCTTTCCCTCTGGATAGCAGAGCACCAAATGAATGTGGAAACGGAAAAAGAAATCTCAATAAAACAAGCCTTTCTCCCTCTTCGTGATGCAGGAAATATCACCCAAGGAAATGCTCTTAGACTTGACTGGGATAGTGTTGTACCACACGCACCGACTGATGAAATCTACCTGATAGGAAATCCGCCTTATATTGGGTCAAAATTGCAAAATAAAGAGCAAAAAGAAGATATACGCCTGACGATTGGTGAACAATTCAAGTATAAGAAAATGGACTACATTGCAGGCTGGTTCTATAAAGGAATTGACTTCATCAATACCGCCAATGCAAAGCTTGCTTTTGTAACAACAAACTCAATTTTCCAAGGAGAACAAGTTGCTTTTATTTGGCAACCTGTATTATCTAAAATGGAGATAGAGTTTGCTTATACATCATTCAAGTGGGGAAATAGTGCTGCAAATAATGCTGGGGTAACTGTCGCTATTGTTGGACTGGCAAATAAGGGTAATGTAGGTTCCAAAAAATATATTTTTGATGAAACATTGGTTTGTCAAACGGTTGCCCATATCAATCCCTACTTAGCTAGTGGGGAAGATATTTTGGTTGAGAGTAGTAATAATCCGCTTAATAGATTGCCAAAAATGGTGTTCGGTAGTATGCCTAGAGATGGTGGTCATCTGATTATTTCTGACTTAAATGAAAGGAATAAGATAGTAGATGAAAATCCTGACCTTGAACCGTTTATTAAGAGATATATTGGCAGTGAAGAGTATATCAAAGATAAAACAAGATATGTGTTTTGGCTGAATAAAGAGGAATATCAAACAGTTCAGAATAACTCATTGTTACATTTAAGGATTGAGGGAGTAGTTCAGGCTAGGATGAGTAGTCCTGCAAAGTCCACTCAAGATGCAGCAAAAGTACCTTACGCATTTGTACAAAAAGGTGAGTGGGACGAAGCCTACTCGACCTTCAAACAATCAGGTGCAGATGAGTTTGTTCAGCTCTTGGTTCCGGCTACTTCATCTGAAAATCGTGATTATTTGCCGATGGGGTTAGTCTTTGAGGATACAATTATTTCAAATTCAGCCTATGTTGTCTACAACGCCCCTGTCTACCCTCTTGGTCTTCTCATGTCACGGCTTCACATGACCTGGTTGCGGGCTATCGGTGGGAAGTTAAAAACAGATTATCGTTACTCAGCTGGTCTGGTCTACAACACCTTCCCTGTACCAGAGTTATCCACTAAGCGAAAAAATCAAATCGAAGAGCAAGTTTTTGAAATCCTTGACTTACGGGAAGAATTAGGTGGTACCTTGGCAGAGCTATATCATCGTGATACCATGCCGCAAGCTCTCAGAGAAGCCCATCAGGTACTAGATGGCATTGTTGAACGGGCCTACAAGGAAACACCATTTACCAGCGACGAAGAACGCCTTAGTCACCTTTTAAAACGTTATAAAGAAATGAAGGAGCAGTCATGAGTCAGCTTTTTGAAGTGACCTATGGTCAGAAGAAAACCAGCGTCAATACCAATGAACTGGGCATGCGCGAGATGCAGACGCGTGTCTATGAAAAGAGAACCAGCCCTTACCTTTTGGTCAAGGCACCGCCAGCATCAGGCAAGTCTAGGGCACTTATGTTTGTTGCATTGGATAAGCTGAAACGTCAAGGCTTGAAAAAGGCTATCATAGCCGTGCCTGAAAAGTCCATTGGCAAGTCCTTCCGTTCGACCAAGCTTTCCGATTTTGGTTACTACTGGGATTGGATAGTCAAAGAGGAAAACAACCTGACCACATCAGGCACCGCTAAAAGCAAGGTAGAAAAGTTTATCAACTTTATCCAGTCTACTGATGAAACAGATGATGTCTTGATTGCCACCCATGCCACGCTCCGCTTTGCTTCGGAGCAACTGGATGCCAGCGATTTTGATGGTTGCCTACTTGCAATCGATGAATTTCACCATGTCTCACAGGATGATAACTCTGTCTTGGGAACTGCCCTGCGGGAAGTCTTGCAAAAATCAACTGCCCATGTCTTTGCCATGACAGGCTCCTATTTCCGTGGAGATAGTGTGCCTATCTTGGACCCAGCGGATGAGGCACGTTTTGAGCGTGTGACCTATACCTACTATGAACAGTTGGAGGGCTATCAATATCTAAAGTCCTTCGTCATGAACTACAAGTTTTATCGTGGTCGCTACACGGATGCCTTTCCAGATTTATTGCCAGAGTTCATTGACAAGAAGACCATCATTCACATTCCAAATATCAATTCTGGCGAGTCTTCAAAGGATAAGTATGGAGAAGTGGATGAGATTTTAGACTGTCTAGGGGATTACCTGCATAAAGATGAGCATGGGATTATTCATCTGCGTTCTAAGACAGGTAAAATCCTGAAGATTGCGGACTTGGTGACAGAAGATGGTCGTGACTTGGTCAGCACTTATTTGGCAAAAATGGACAGCGAAGATGAGCTAGATATGATTATCGCTTTAGGGATGGCCAAGGAAGGCTTTGACTGGCCGTTTGCGGAATATGCCCTGACCATCGGCTACCGTTCTTCGCTGACAGAGATTGTCCAGATTATCGGACGGGTCACACGGGACAGTTCAAATAAAACCAGAGCCCAATTTACTAATCTAATCGCAGAACCTGATGCAGAAGACGAGGAAGTCCAATTTTCCGTTAATAATATCATGAAAGCCATTACAGCCAGCCTGTTGATGGAGAACGTCCTCTCGCCGTCTTTCAAGTTTAAGCGAAAAGAAAATAATGATCAGAAAGCTAAGGGAGCGGAAATCTTTATCAAGGGTCTGGCCAAGCCATCAACGGAACGCACCAAAAAAATCATCGAGCAAGATATTACTGACTTAAAGGCCTCTGTCTTGCAAGATGATGTGGTGCAGGCAGCAATTTTGGCAAATACAGAGAGCAAGGTCATCAATAAACAGTTGATTCCAAGGGTGATTGCGACCCGTTATCCAGACCTGACACAGACAGAGGTTGAAGAAGTTCGTCAGCATTTGGTAGCTGATTTGACCTTATCCAATGCCAAGAAAGATAGTGAGAATAAGAAACTCTTAAAAATGGCGGATAAATTTATCAACATTGATGACTTGAGCATTGATTTGATTGATAGTGTCAATCCTTTCCAAAGTGCCTATGAGGTTCTATCAAGAGATGTGGACAGTCGGACCTTGAGCTTGATTGCACGGGTGTTTGATGCTAAAAAAGTAGACTTTACGACTGATGAACTGCGTATGCTCTATCCTCAAATCAAGGCATTCCAAGCTGAGCATGGACGTTCACCAAGGCGAAATGCTTCAGATTTAGAAGAAGAACGCCTTTATTTTGCCTTAGCTAAACTGGACGAACTCCGTCGTGAAAGGGATAATCAATGATAGAAAATTTTGCAACCTTAGATGATATTTTTGCTGATGAAGCTTTCGATAGTCTGGTAGAAGGGATTCGCGTTGTTAAAGTAGAAAAACTACACCCAGAGATTGAGAAATTTATGGAAATTATTCACTGGGTTAAGGAACATGGTCGAGAGCCACAAAGAAGCACTCAAATTAAGGAACGTCAGTTGTTCAGTCGCTTGAAGGCTATCCGTTCGGATGAGGACAGAAAGGCATTGGTTATTGCTTATGATGAGTTGGATTTGCTAGGAGTGGGACATGGTAGATGACTTAGATGATATTTTAAATGATGATGAGTTATTTGAAAACTTTGAAACAGATCAGTCCTTATTTAGCACCAAACGTTATCAGGGAACTGTTAGGGCTTCGAGTAGGTCTAGTAGCCGCAAACGTATTCAGACGGGATTTGAGGTCTATCGGAACTTATTTACCCAGGTTCATGCGGATATTGCCAGCGGTAGACGTCACATAAAATCTATTGAAGAAACTAGTCAAGGAAACCGTATCAGTCGAAAAAATCCTATTAAACAGGGGAATTTCTATATTGATAATGGTGTTATGCTATATGTTGCCAAAATTTATGATCCTCAAACAAATGTCGAGGTGAACCAGTCGACTGATCGTAAGTATAAGGTGTATATCGTTTATGAAAATGGCACGGAGAACCATGTTTGGCTCTTGAGTTTGATTTCTTCTCTGTACGATAAAAAGCGTTCGGGTAGATTGGTGACAGAACCTCTGGACAGTATTTCTATGCTCGGTGAGGACTCTCCTATATACCATACGACTGGCTACATTTATATTGTCAAATACGCAGGAAAAGATAGTAGATTTACAGAATTGGAAAACCTCTACAAGATTGGGGTGGCGACAGACATCAAAAAACGGCTCTCCAATAGCCAAAATGAACCAACCTATCTGTTTGCTCCGGTCCATTTAGTAGCTAGTTATGAGATCCAGAATGTTTCCGCTAGTAAGTTAGAGAAGTATCTACATGATGCATTTAGTGATAAACGGGTTCAACTGGAAACTATCTCACCAACTGGCAAAAAAGTTACAATAAATGAATGGTTTGTTGTGGAATTAGCTGAGATTGAAAAGACAATTCATAGAATTATTGTGAAAATTCAGCAAAGAAGTGATTATTAATTGTTAAATTATTGCTAAAATAATTACGTTATCGTAAAATATTTATATCATGTGAGTTTTCTGGATTTTAGTCTTGAAATAATGTGATCAGATTCGACTATTTGTCATTAAGATAGCTTTCAACACATTTTCTCATATAACTTTAGGTTGGCAGAATTACGACTAACAATTGTATAGAAGAATAATCAAACGTTGGTTTAAGCTATATGATTTATAAAAAGGAGTCAACTCAACTAAGATTGAATGTGCCAAAGCTCACTTCAAAGCCTTGAAGGAAAAAGGATTGATTGCGGACGATCGGATTTACGATGTGGTTGATTCTTATGAGAAACTCCTTGAAATTGTGAGGGGATATGATTGATTTTTTTATACTACTCATTAAATATTGGTATATTACTTTACCAGTTTTGGTTATTATTGGAGTGCTGCAACAGGATGATAATAAAGAAAAGGAAAAATCAAAACAGCCACAGTCTAGCTCTCCAGCAGACCGTGAGAATATTAGTAAAGTCATCCGAAAGGAATCTTTTCCAATTCGCAGTTTGACAGCCTATATTTCAGAAGGTAATCAGCTCATTTCCTTGGCAAGGGATTGGGTAATTGGTCTTGATGAACCTTATCATACCAATTATCAAACTAGGGACAAGCTAAATGAGGGCTATGCTATTTTGGAAAAACTAGAGCACTTAGCTGCAGAAGTTAATGCCATTACTCTTGAAGATTTAGGAATGGGAATACTAGATGTTCAAATAGGTGTCATACTGTTCGTGGATGAATTTAGATATCAGGTTGAAAAGCGAGATCCGGAGAAAAAAGGGATGCTTTCTGATTCCTATGAGTTTAATGAAGATGGGACGAGGAGAGATTTTATCAAGGAAAGTATTGATAGAATTCATATTACTTACGGTGCAAAAAATTTGGAGACTGTCCGTTTGGAATTGAATGAGGTAGCTGAAAATGCAACCAGTTGGATTGAAATGCTAGATGATTCTTCATCGAATGAGATACTTTCAAGAGATCGACTAAATTATGGGTATACAATTATTTCAAAAATGAAGGCTTTAAAAGAAGACCTTAATTCGGGGATTATCCAAGGTTTTTCAGATTTACAAAGACTCAATTTGATTGCACGATTAGAGAAAATGATAGACTCTTTTTCACATGAAGTTGAGTTCCGTGATCCTGATAAGCACCAATTGATTCGACTTTTGGATAATGATAAAGAACTCTTGGCTTTACATCTTCAAGTTATTAAGTATACAAATTTGATTTTTGATAATATTATGACTAGGGATATTCATCAAGAATTATTGGCTGAGCACACTGCACATTATCAATTATATGAAGAAGTCATTGAGAGACTGGTTAAAATGTATCTTTCGCCAGATTTATTTGAAGGAAAACCAGTTCAATTGGAAGATGTTATTGAGTTTATGACAGACTATATGTCATTCCAAAAGCAAGCTATCCAACATTTGAATCGAGATGAAGTCAGAGAATATATGATTTCAAGGAGATTACTAGATAATAAGATGGCTCAATATGACTATAAAAATCTTCTGTAAGAAAAGTGTTCAGAAAGAAGTTCACAGATTATCTTCAGATGATTTTGAGTGGTGTGGCAAATTTTTTTATCTTATCAAACTAGACAAACCCAAAGTGTATTGGAGGCAATTCAATGAGCTATCGAAATTTAAAATCAAGTGATCGGTCCTTCATTCATGGACAAACAAACCGTTTGATAAATCAAATGAATAGAAATGCTGAATACTTGGGGACTGTCCAAGCATACGAAGCAGCTAAATCGAGAATGAACGAGGCCTATTTGGCTATGGAACTTGAAGATGACCCAGAAAAAAAGCTTCGTTTGGCTAAATTAGTTGAAAAATATACTGCTCAAGCCCAGACTATCTTAGATAATTGGGAAGATGAGAATTGCAGAGCAGAAAAAGTAACTAGAAATGTGAAGTTAATCTTGTGGCTTGTTTTGTTGGTCACAGTTAGTTTTCTATTTCCTGTAAATATTTTGATTTTCATTCTCTTTGCTTTCTGGTTCTATCGCAATTATTTTAGCCCCAAAAGAAAGTGTCGGTTATATCAAACTGTCAAAGTTCAATCGGAAATGACAGATGAGGAAACTTATGAAGACTGGCTAACAAAAAGAATAGTGGAGCTTAACAAGGACAAGCGCGATTGGATTGAAGACATACTTGCAAGGTATGGAGACTTGGATGAGGTTGCGGCAGGTCAGAGACAGATAAGTGAAATCGATAAAGAAGCTGGTAGAAAGATTCTTAACCGTTATCGAAATATGTTATCAGATATTGAAAAGCTTCCAGATTCTGATCAGAAAACCTATTATTTGGATTTTCATCAAGAAATAATTTCTGATTTGGAAGATATTTTTCCACAACTTCATATCGAATAAAGTAAAACGGAAGCAGCTGTTCAAAACTGTTTCCGTTTTTTTCATTATTCATCAATCGCAAAGACCAGAACCATAATTTGGATAAATGTAAATCCTAAAATAAATGGCAGAGCTGCCCAAGAAATAACATCGATCATTTCATTGACAACGACAGTTGGTCGTGTAAAAATGTCCCAGGAATTTAGTCGAGCATAGCGACCAATATGGATTGCAAAACTAGAGAGAAAGGACAGGCCACCAATTAGGACTAGGCGAAGCCAATAGGATTTGATGGCAAAGGCGGAGAAGATAAGTCTTAAACTTTCCACACCGCTCATGACCCCAAAGAAAATACTTGGGACATAAAGCATAAAGAGAATCATACTTTCTCGTTGCCATAGAACTGTGTTGGCAAAGTGCATATGAACAATATCTGTTACCATGTAAAATGTGTTTGGATAAAAGAAAAGCCAAAGGACAGCGGTTATGAATTTGATGAGTCCATTTTTAGAAAAATGGGTCAGAATAGCAAAATCTAATGAAACCAAGGCCAAAAACATATTCCAAGTTAAATCAGGTGCCTTGATACCGTAACGATAGAGTCCAGCAGCGATAACAAGGAAGAAAAGGTGGATAAGACAATTTTTCTTAGTAAACATAGCATACCTCTTTCTATTCGGATTACAGTATAGTATAGCATAGATGGAAGAAGAATAACAATGAGAACCATTTTGTGATTTAGCTGAAAATATGATAAAATGAAGTATTGTCAATAACAGGGTTTCATTTGCTCTGAATTTGAAAGGAAAAAAAGCATGACAAAAACACCGTTTTATATCACCACACCGATTTATTATCCGTCTGGAAAACTTCATATCGGATCAGCTTACACGACCATTGCCTGTGATGTATTGGCTCGCTACAAACGCCTTATGGGGCATGATGTCTATTATTTAACAGGTCTTGATGAGCACGGTCAAAAGATTGAGGAGAAGGCAAAAGAGGCTGGATTAACTCCACAAGCTTATGTAGATGGCATGGCGGTCGGAGTGAAAGAACTTTGGAAACTTCTTGATATTTCATATGATAAGTTTATTCGCACAACAGACGATTACCATGAACAAGTGGTGGCAGATGTTTTTGAAAAATTGCTAGCGCAAGATGATATTTACTTGGGTGAATATTCCGGTTGGTACTCTGTATCAGACGAAGAATTCTTCACTGAAAGTCAATTGGCAGAGGTATTCCGTGATGAAAATGGTAAGGTAACAGGCGGGATTGCTCCAAGTGGACATGAGGTTGCTTGGGTATCAGAAGAGTCCTACTTCCTCCGCCTCAGCAAATATCAAGATAAATTGGTTGAATTCTTCAATGCTCACCCAGACTTTATCCAACCAGATGGTCGAATGAATGAAATCATGAAAAACTTCATCGAGCCAGGCTTGGAAGATTTAGCAGTATCTCGCACATCCTTTACATGGGGTGTACCTGTTCCGTCTAATCCAAAACACGTTGTTTACGTATGGATAGATGCTCTACTTAACTATGCGACAGCCTTGGGCTACGGTCAGGAAGAGACAGCCAATTATGATAAGTTCTGGAATGGAACTGTTTACCACATGGTTGGAAAAGACATTCTTCGCTTCCACTCCATTTACTGGCCAATCATGCTTATGATGTTGGATATGAAGCTGCCAGATCGCTTGGTTGCTCACGGCTGGTTTGTCATGAAAGACGGCAAGATGTCCAAGTCTAAGGGTAATGTGGTCTACCCAGAAATGTTGGTCGAGCGTTTCGGCTTGGATCCGCTCCGTTACTACCTCATGCGTAGCCTGCCAGTTGGCTCTGACGGAACCTTTACACCAGAAGACTATGTTGGTCGTATTAACTATGAATTGGCTAATGACCTTGGAAACTTGCTCAACCGTACGGTTGCTATGATTAACAAGTATTTCGGTGGTCAGGTGCCAACCTTTGTTGCTGACGTGACTGATTTTGATGCAGACTTGGCGGCAGTAGTAGCGGACAACTTGGCAAGCTACCACAAGTATATGGAAGCCGTTGACTATCCACGCGCCTTGGAAGCTGTTTGGAATATCATCTCCCGTACCAATAAGTACATCGATGAAACAGCTCCGTGGGTCTTGGCAAAAGAAGAAGCTGACCGCGACAAGTTGGCAGCGGTTATGGCTCATTTGACAGCAGGTCTTCGTGTGGTGGCGCACCTCATTCAACCATTTATGATGACTACGTCTAATGCCATTATGGAACAGCTTGGTTTGGGTACTGCATTTGACCTTGAAAACCTTGACTTTGCAGGTCTTCCAGCTGGTTTGACAGTGGTCGCAAAAGGCACGCCTATCTTCCCACGACTCGATATGGAAGAGGAAATCGCCTATATCCAAGCCCAAATGGGTAGCAGCTCTGCTATTTCCCAAGAGGAAGAAAAAGAGTGGAACCCGGCTGACGTGGAACTGAAAAACGAGAAAGCGGCAATCAAGTTCGAGGACTTCGACAAGGTGGAAATCCGCGTGGCCGAAGTCAAAGAAGTAGCCAAGGTGGAGGGCTCTGACAAGTTACTCAAGTTCCGCCTGGACGCAGGTGACGGTCAGGACCGCCAAATCCTGTCAGGTATCGCCAAATACTATCCAAATGAGCAGGAGTTGGTCGGTAAGAAAGTCCAAATCGTTGCCAACCTCAAGCCACGTAAGATGATGGGCTTGCTCAGCCAGGGCATGATCCTCTCAGCCGAACACGACGGCAACTTAACACTCTTAACAGTAGACCCATCAGTGCCAAACGGCAGTCAGATTGGGTAAGAAAGTTCAAACACTCAGCACAGCTGGGTGTTTTTTTGCGAACTAATATAGAAAGGAGGTTTTATGTTAGTTGCACTTGATGAAGATGGACAAGTTTTTAATGTCTTGGAAAATCCTGCGCCGCAAGGTCGCTTTTGCTGTCCAGGTTGTGGAGGACTGGTCCGATACAAATCCGGAAAAGTTCTGCGTTCGCACTTTGCCCACGTCACCCTGCGGGACTGCCATTACTTTTCCGAGAATGAGTCCACCCAACATCTGTCACTCAAGTCTTGTCTGTACAGGTGGTTAATCAATGAGGAACAAGTTGAACTTGAAAAATGCCTGCCAGAGTTAGGTCAAATAGCGGACTTATTTGTCAATGACCGTTTAGTCTTGGAAGTGCAGTGTTCCAGTCTACCCATTTCTCGTTTGCAGCTGAGGACGCAAGCCTATCGAGAGGCTGGTTATCTGGTTCTTTGGCTGCTTGGCAAGGATTTGTGGCTCAAGGAACGACTGACCAATTTGCACAAGCAATTTCTCTCTTTTAGTATGAATATGGGGTTTCACCTCTGGGAATTGGATGACGAGAAAAAAGAAATGCGGCTCCGTTACCTTATTCATGAAGACTTACGAGGTAAGGTCCACTGTCTGACAAAGGTTTTTCCATTTGGCGAGGGAAATTTATTGGAAATCTTGCGTCTGCCCTTTGCCAAGCAAATTCTATCTAGCATGACTTGTCCAATGGATGAGGATTTGCCTCGCTACATTGCTCAACAGCTTTATTACAAATCTCCCAAATGGCTCGCCCTGCAAGCAGAGGCTTATGGACGTGGAGAAAATCTACTGACCAAGACAGTATTAGACTGGTTTCCCCACATCCGACTACCCCGCTCTGCCATTGGCTTTGCCCAGATACAGGTAAATTTGAACTCGGTTTACCAGGACTTTGATGTCTATTATGCTAGGGTTAAAGACAAGCGGATACAAGCGGTTTATCCACCAGCAGTTTATTGGAAAATAAGTAGAATAAAAGAATGACAAATGATAACTTTTAAGTTATAATATATAGAAAGAGGAAGAAATGTACACTATTTATTTTTATAAGGATAAGGATGGAAAGGAGCCTGTTTTAGAATATCTGAGGGAGCTTGCATCTAAAAAGGGGAAAGATAGCAGGATTAAATTGAATAAGATAAATGATTATATTGAACTTTTAAGTCAACTGGGAACTCAAATTGGTGAACCATATGTGAAGCACTTGGAAGGTAATATTTGGGAATTGCGTCCTTTAAGAGATAGGATTTTATTTGTCGCATGGTATGATAGGAGTTTTGTTTTACTGCATCATTTTGTGAAACAGTCACAGAAAACACCACGGAGGGAGCTTGAAAAGGGGACTGGGCAAAAGTTCAAGCCCCCTATCAGGCTCGTGCCAACATCTCAGCGCAGTGGTTGATTGGCAGACTTGTTCGTGTTTCACACTCCAAATCTGACCTAATCAACTGTGCGGGGGTGAGAAGACGAACTCTTTTTGACCGGTCGAGTTCTTTCTCACTCCCTGGCAGTGTCGAAAGGAAGGGGTATTAACAATGGAAAATAGTGCAATTGGTAGTAACTGGCAATCGGTACTGTCTGAACTCTTCAGTGAGAAGGAAATCATAGAAAGTGATTTGCGTGTGGCAATTATGAGCGAACTGATAAAAGCAAGGCATGAACAGGGAGTAAGTCAGAGAAGACTAGAGGAGCTAAGCGGGGTGAGCCAACCAGTTATTGCAAGAATGGAAGCAGGTAAAACTAGTCCACAATTGGACACCGTCTTGAAGGTATTGGCTAGTCTAGGCAAAACTTTAGCAGTTGTGCCTTTGAAACAGGAACGACATTTTCAATAGTGTATTTCGCATTATGTAATTTTAGTATATTAACTGTTATGAAAGCCCTCACTTCCCGTTGGAAAGTGTGGCATTTTTATGTTAAAATATGGAATACGGAGGATTTATTATGTCTAAACAACGTTACGAAATTGAAGAAAAATACCAGTGGGATTTGACCACTATTTTTCCAACCGATGAAGCTTGGGAAGAAGAATTAGCTTCATTACAAGCTGA
This sequence comes from Streptococcus suis, assembly GCF_019794615.1. GTDB lineage: Bacteria > Bacillota > Bacilli > Lactobacillales > Streptococcaceae > Streptococcus > Streptococcus suis_AI. The sequence goes on along the minus strand of NZ_JAIMDU010000004.1, from coordinate 70,346 downwards.
AACAGAAAAAACAAAAGATTTTGCAGGTCACTTGCTTGATTCGGCTAAAAGTCTCTTAGATATTAGTGAAACACAACTCGGTCTCATGCGTCGCATTGAAAAACTCTATGTCTATGCGTCTATGAAGAACGATCAAGATACTCGTGAAGGCAAATACCAGGAATTTCAGGCTAAAGCCATGGGCTTGTATTCGGCCTTTTCACAGGCTTTTGCCTTCTATGAACCTGAATTTATGGCTATTACTGAGGAACAGTTGAAAGCATTCATGGATGAAGAGCCAACCTTGGTGCAGTACAGCCATCAATTTGAAAAACTCTTAGCAGCTAAGGACCACGTTTTGTCTCAAGAAATTGAAGAAGTATTGGCAGCTACGAGTGAGATTTTCGAATCTCCAGCTGAAACCTTCTCTGTTTTGGATAATGCAAGTATCCTATTCCCTGAAATTGCGGATGAAGAGGGGCATTTGGTACCACTTTCTCACGGTAACTACATCCACTTTATGGAGTCTAAAAACCGCGACGTCCGTCAAGAAGCATATGAGGCTATGTACGGAACCTATGAGCAGTTCCAGCATACCTACGCTAAGACTCTGCAGTCTAATGTTAAGGTCAATAACCTGAAAGCTCGTTTGCGGAAGTACGACTCAGCCCGTCACGCATCACTTGCAGCTAATTTCATTCCAGAATCTGTTTACGATACATTAGTTGAGGCAGTCAACAAGCACCTCCCGCTCTTACACCGTTATATCAATTTGCGTAAGAAACTCCTGGGTATTGATGACTTGAAGATGTACGATATGTACACGCCATTGTCAGATTTTAGCACCAAGATTTCCTATGAAGATGCACTCAAGAAATGCCAAGAAACCTTGGAAATCTTCGGTGAAGATTATTCGGCTATTGTAAAAGAAGCCTTTGAAAATCGCTGGATTGACGTCCATGTTAATGAAGGAAAACGCTCAGGAGCATACTCTGGTGGTGCCTATGATACCAACGCCTTCATGCTTCTCAACTGGCAGGATAACTTGGATAACATGTACACACTTATCCATGAAACAGGCCACTCTCTCCATTCTATGTTGACTCGTAAGACTCAACCTTATGTCTATGGACATTATTCCCTATTTTTGGCTGAAATTGCTTCAACGACCAATGAGAATCTTTTGACAGAAAAACTCTTGGCAGAAGTAGAGGATGACAAGGAACGCTTTGCTATTCTCAACCATTACCTAGATGGTTTCCGTGGTACAGTCTTCCGCCAGACCCAATTTGCCGAGTTTGAACAGGCTATCTATAAGGCAGACCAGGAAGGTCAAGTCTTGACGGCTGATTTCCTCAATGAATTGTACGGTCAGACAAACGAGAAATACTACGGACTTTCTGCAGAAGAAAATCCAGAAATCCAGTTTGAGTGGGCTCGCATTCCACACTTCTATTACAATTTCTATGTCTATCAATATGCGACAGGTTTTGCGGCAGCATCAGCTCTTGCAAACAAAATTGTCAATGGTAGTCCAGAAGACAAAGAAAACTATCTTAACTACTTGAAGGCTGGTAGCTCAGACTACTCACTCAATGTCATTGCAAAAGCTGGTGTAGACATGACCAAGGAAGACTATCTTAATGATGCTTTCAAAGTTTTTGAAGCACGCCTAACTGAGTTAGAGGAGCTTGTTGAAAAAGGGGTACATCTCTAAAATGATTTCCTATAACCGTTCGATTGTCATTCACAGTATGATTAGTCTTGTTTTAATCTTGATCGGTCTTGGTGGTCTGACTAGGCCTGAACCATCTGTAGGAAGTGTTGTCTATTTGATATTTTTACAACCTTTGCTGGTTTATATATATATATTGAGAAAGCAAAAGGCTGTTTTTATCTTGACAAAACAGTACCTAGAATTTCAAGAACACTTTTGGAGTGAACGCCAGCGCTATTCGTTAGAAGAGATTGCGGAGATTCGCTACCTTGTTTCTCCTGTCTATCGTGGTTATCAATCGAAACGTTTGCGAATTGTAGGAAATAAGGGAGAACTGCTTGCAGTCGTCAATTTGAATAAGCTTGATGGTGCAGATTTTAATGATATATACCATTTTGTAGTGCAAGTGGCGCCACATATAAAATGGGACTTTTCAAATTCATAAAGTGGAGGTACTATGTTAACAGAAGAACAGTTACAGGATGTTTTTGAGCTAGCAGATTTGATGTCAAATGGAGATCGAGAACTGTTTATTACATTAAGGGAAGTTGTTTTTGCGACTGATCCAAATAAAATCCTCGATGATATGGAACGCATTTTGCATCCGGTAACCTTTGATCAATTTATTGCTAAGGTCGGTGAGTCGGAAAAAGAAAATCTTTGGTTAATTTTGATGACCTTGTTGGAAAATGGAGAGTATATTTGTGTACGAAATCATAAGGATCAGCTAACTGATTTTATTCATTACTTTGACCGGCTCCAACATGTTCGATCAGCAGGTATATCCCTAGCTTTAGATTCTGATGGGCTAGTACCAACGGCAACTATTCCAGAATGGGCAGCAGTGATTGATCGCAAATATGGTATTGAAGGTTATTGTCTTGGAGCTGTGGATATGAATTCGGATTCGTATTATTTGTTCTTCAATCAAAGAGCACAATTTGAACGCATTCAAGAGTTAGCTCACAATGTGGGATACAAAATTAGCTTAGCGAAGCAATTGTCATAAAAGCAGGGAAACCTGCTTTTTGATTGATTTGTGAACAAAATTGACCTAGTCTATGATATAATTGACTTTATGGTTGAATCTTACTCAAAAAACGCAAACCACAATATGCGCCGTCCTGTTGTTAAGGAAGAAATTGTGGACTTTATGCGAACACGCCAGGCGCAAAATACTGGATTTTTAAAGGAATTGGAAGATTTTGCACGAAAAGAAAATATTCCAATCATTCCACATGAAACAGTTGCTTTCTTTCGGATTTTGATGCAAACCTTGCAGCCTCAAGAAATATTAGAAATTGGGACAGCTATTGGTTTTTCAGCACTATTAATGGCTGAGAACAGTCCTAAATCACACGTTACAACCATCGATCGAAATGAAGAAATGATTGGTTTTGCTAAGGATAACTTTGCAAAATATGACCACCGTCAGCAGATTGATTTACTTGAAGGGGAAGCAATGGATTTGCTACCAACTCTCCCTGATGATACCTATGACTTTGTCTTCATGGACTCTGCTAAGTCTAAATACATTGTCTTTTTACCGGAAGTATTGAAAAAGGTAAAAGTTGGTGGTTTGATTATTCTTGATGATATTTTTCAGGGTGGTGATATCGCAAAGGACATTAAAGAAGTGCGTAGAGGACAACGAACCATCTACAGGGGTCTACAACGCTTGTTTCATGCAACCTTAAATCATCCAGATTTGACTGCTAGTTTGGTTTCAATGAGCGATGGATTACTGATGATTCGTAAGAATAGTGCTAATATTACACTTGAAATAGAAGAAATTTAAGAAATTTTAAAGCTTTTGTGTTATAATATAGAGGTTATTGAATAAAAGGAGACAGTTTTTCAATGAAGAAAACTAAAAAATTTCTTGCAGGAGCAGTAACTTTATTTGCTGCTGCAACATTAGCAGCATGTTCATCAAGTGCTGACAAAGACATTATTACTATGAAAGGTAATACAATCTCTGTTTCAGAATTCTATGATGAGGTGAAAAACAATTCTCAAGCACAGCAGGTATTGCTTTCAATGATTATCAGTGATGTGTTTGAAAAAGCTTATGGCGATAAGGTTTCTGCCCAAGAAGTAGACGATGCCTATAATAAGATGGCTGAACAATATGGGGATTCATTTGCGACTGCTTTAGCATCAGCTGGGTTGACAGAAGAAACTTATAAAAAACAAATCCGGACAAACAAATTAGTGGAATATGCTGTGAAACAGGCGGCTGAAAAAGAATTAACGGACGATGCCTATAAGACTGCTTATGAGTCCTATACACCGGAAGTGACTGCACGAATCATCAAATTAGATGATGAAACTAAAGCAAAAGAAGTTTTAGCTTCAGCACAAGCAGAGGGCGCAGATTTTGCTCAATTAGCGAAAGACAATTCTACTGATACTGATACAAAGGATAATGGTGGTGAAATTAAGTTTGACTCGTCTTCAACCACTGTTCCAACTGAAGTTCAAACAGCAATCTTTGCCTTAGATGCTGGTCAAGTTGGTGCTTCAGTTGTATCTGTAGTTGACATGACAACTTATACAACTAGCTATTACGTTGTAAAATTAGAATCTAAGACAGAAAAATCTTCTAACTGGGAAGATTATAAAGATAAGTTGAAAGAAATCATTCTTGCTGAAAAACAAGCAGATTCGACATTTATTTCTGGAGTCATTAAAACTGAACTTCAAAATGCCAATGTAAAAGTTAAAGATTCAGCCTTCCAAAACTTGTTGTCACAATACATTTCAACTGATGCAAGTAGTTCATCTACTGAGTCTTCAAGCTCATCATCAACATTAGAATCTTCAACTGAATCGTCATCATCAACGACCGAATCAAGTTCATCAGGTCAGTAATTGACGTCTTACCGATTAAGAATAAATACTTGACACCTTAGTTCAGAAAATTGGCGGTTGTTGCGAGCCATCTAAGCCAAGTATTTTGCTACTTAATACTACAATTGAATAGTGGAACCTGGGTTCACAGTTTAGAAAATCTTTCTTTCATATGAAATGCTTTACTACTGAAAACTGGTTCTTAAATGAGAATGACAAGTCATTGAATGAAGGTGGTACCGCGGTTCTTCGCCCTTCGTTTGATTTCTTGTTATTTTTTTGAGGTGATTATGAAACAATTTCTAGTGAAACAACGGTTTACGTTTGGCGGTGAAAAATTTGATATCCAAGATAATTTTGGACAATTGGCCTATCAAGTTAAAGGAAGTTTTTTAGAAATTCCGAAACGATTTACTGTCACCAATGACCAAGGTATTGAAATTTGTCAAATTACGAAAAAAGTATTTTCTTTCCTGCCTCAGTTTACTATTGACATGGCTGATGGTCATTCTTTCTATTTACAAAAGAAATTGACATTTTTCAGAGATCAATATACGGTAGAAAACCTGGGTTTGCTTTTAGAAGGCAATATTTGGGACCTTGATTTTCGTTTGAGGACTCCGGATGGTCAACTAGTTGCTGAAATTTCCAAAGAACTTTTTCATTTAACCTCCCATTATTCTGTAACGGTTGTAGATGATGACTATGCTGATTTAGTTATTTCTTTGGTAGTGGCTATTGACTACGTGGAAATGATGGAAGCTGCATCCAGCTCTTCATAGTTTATCACTGAAAGTTTTTCTAAATACAAGTAATCTATTTGTGTTGGTTCCTGTTCCTTGGAACCATGTGTGTTTTGAAAACAAATTGAAATTTTTAACAAAGGAATGGTTTGGTTAGGTTATTTTTGAATAAAAGCCAAGCTAAAAACAAATGAAAGGAAACGTTCAGTTTAGCTAGTCAGTTAAATTGAACCTGCCCGAAAGGCTTGGAAAAAAGATAAACTGTCTAGGAATTCAGGATTTCCTGCCAGTTTCCTATTTTTCAGTTGCCTTCAAATCGGGCTTGGTATCTTAATTATGCATCAATTATCTTCTGCTCAAATCCGTCAAATGTGGTTGGATTTCTGGAAATCTAAGGGGCACGCGGTTGAGCCTTCTGCAAATCTTGTTCCGGTGAATGATCCGACTTTGCTTTGGATTAACTCTGGTGTGGCAACTCTTAAAAAGTATTTTGATGGTTCTGTGATTCCTGATAACCCACGTATCACTAACGCTCAAAAATCAATTCGTACCAACGATATCGAAAATGTTGGTAAAACTGCTCGTCATCATACTATGTTTGAAATGCTTGGGAATTTCTCTATTGGAGATTATTTCCGTGATGAAGCAATTGAATGGGGTTTTGAATTGCTAACTAGCCCAGAATGGTTTGGTTTCCCTAAAGAAAAATTGTACATGACATATTATCCAGACGATAAAGATTCATATAATCGTTGGATTGCTCTTGGTGTGGAACCAAGTCACTTGATTCCATTGGAAGACAATTTCTGGGAAATTGGTGCTGGCCCTTCTGGTCCAGATACAGAAATCTTCTTTGACCGTGGTACTGAATTTGACCCTGAGAATATCGGTGTTCGTCTTTTGGAAGAAGATATTGAAAACGACCGTTACATCGAGATTTGGAATATTGTCCTTTCACAATTTAACGCTGATCCAGCAGTTCCTCGTTCAGAATATAAAGAATTACCTAATAAAAATATTGATACGGGTGCAGGTTTAGAACGTTTAGCAGCTATTTTCCAAGGAGCTAAAACAAATTTTGAGACGGACCTCTTCTTGCCTATTATTCGTGAAGTTGAAAAACTATCTGGTAAAACATATGATCCAGATGGTGATAACATGAGTTTCAAAGTAATTGCGGACCATATTCGTGCTCTTTCATTTGCCATTGGAGATGGGGCTCTCCCTGGTAATGAGGGACGTGGTTACGTTCTCCGTCGTCTTCTCCGTCGTGCTTCAATGCATGGTCAACGTTTGGGGATTTCTGGACCATTTTTATATAAGTTAGTTGAAATTGTGGGTCACATTATGGAGAGCTACTATCCTGAAGTACTTGAAAAACGTGACTTTATTGAAAAGATTGTGAAACGCGAGGAAGAGACTTTTGCCCGTACCATTGATGCTGGTAGTGGTCACTTAGATCAATTATTGGCTCAGTTAAAAGAGGCAGGGAAGGATACACTTGAAGGTAAGGATATCTTTAAACTGTATGATACTTATGGTTTCCCAGTGGAGTTAACTGAAGAATTGGCTGAAGATGCAGGATATAAAATTGACCACGAAGGTTTTAAAGCTGCGATGAAAGAGCAACAAGATCGTGCGCGTGCAGCAGTAGTCAAAGGTGGTTCAATGGGAATGCAAAATGAAACATTGGCTGGTATTACAGAATCTTCAACATTTGTATACGGGCAAACCAAGCTTGACGCGACATTATCTGTGATCATTGCAGAAAATGAGCGTACAGAAGCAGTTTCAGAAGGTCAAGCATTATTAGTATTCAATCAAACGCCATTTTATGCAGAGATGGGTGGTCAGGTAGCCGATCATGGTGTTGTTAAAAATGCCACTGGCGATATTGTTGCGACTGTCCTTGATGTTCAAAAAGCACCAAACGGGCAACCATTGCATAAGGTTGAGCTTCATGCTAGCATTTCACTTGGTCAGGTGTATACACTTGAGCTTGATACAAATCGTCGCAATGGTGTAGAGAGGAACCATACTGTAACTCACTTGCTCCATGCAGCCCTTCACAACATCATTGGAGAACACGCAACACAGGCTGGTTCCTTGAATGAGCAAGACTTCCTACGCTTTGATTTCACTCACTTTGAAGCAGTTACGGCAGAAGAACTTCGTCGCATTGAAGAAGAAGTCAATGAACAAATCTGGAATGCTATTCCTGTTGTGACAGTAGAGACTGATATTGATACTGCTAAAGAAATGGGAGCTATGGCACTCTTTGGAGAAAAATATGGTAAAGAAGTTCGAGTTGTTACAATTGGTGATTATTCTATCGAACTTTGTGGTGGTACTCATGTTAGCAATACGTCTGAAATCGGTATCTTCAAGATTTTAAAAGAAGAGGGTATTGGATCAGGTACTCGTCGTATCATCGCTGTAACTGGCCGTGAAGCCTTCTTTGCCTATCGTGACCAAGAAGATGCTTTGAAAGAAGTAGCGGTGACTATCAAATCCCCACAAATCAAGGAAGTACCAAACAAGGTTGCAAGTCTTCAAGAACAAGTTCGTGAATTGCAAAAAGAAAATGCTTCTCTGAAAGAAAAAGCAGCCGCAGCGGCAGCTGGTGATGTATTCAAAGATGTGAAGGAAGCTAACGGAGTTCGCTTTATTGCCAGCCAAGTCCAAGTATCAGACGCAGGTGCTCTCCGTACTTTTGCGGACAACTGGAAACAAAAAGACTACTCAGATGTCTTGGTACTAGTTGCTGCAATCGGTGACAAGGTCAATGTCCTTGTAGCTAGCAAATCAAATAATGTACATGCTGGTAATCTTATCAAAGTCCTTGCACCTATCGTAGCAGGTCGTGGTGGTGGTAAGCCAGACATGGCCATGGCAGGTGGTAGTGATGCTTCTGCAATCCAAACACTCTTAAACAGTGTAGCAGAAAACCTATAATGTCTTATGCCAAACTCCATTGGGAGTTTGGTTTTTTCAATGGCTTGTGATACAATGGAGGAAATCCATCAGCAAAAGGGAAAAGGTATGAATTTATTATTTGTAATCGATGATGCTTATGTTGAACAGCTAAAAGTTGTCTTATACTCCATCGTGCAACAGATGCCAAAACAGGCGTTTCAGGTGTTCTTAATGCAGCAGGTTCTTTTGAAAAAGCACTCTGAAATCAAGCGTTTTGTGGAGAATCTGGGAATGACTTATCATCCAATCGTGGTCGGAGAGGATGCTTTTGCAAGTGCTCCTACAACAGACCGTTATCCTCAAACCATTTATTACCGTCTTCTTGCACATGAATTTTTACCAGAAGAAGTGGATAAAGTCCTTTATTTAGATGCGGATTTGATTTGCCTAAATAGTTTTAGGGAGCTTTATGAGATGGAGATGGGGGAGCAGTACTATGTGGCGGCTAGTCATAATGAAGATGGTAAGCTTTTAGATTATGTTAATAAGTTTCGACTGAATAATTTTGAAATGGATTCTTCTTACTTCAATACAGGTGTTCTCTTGATGAACTTAGAAGCTATTCGTTCCCATGTAAAACGAGAGGATATTTTAAACTTTATCAAAAATAATCGTAATCGATTGATTTTACCTGATCAGGATGTACTGAATGGTCTTTATGCTGACAAGGTGATCGCGATTCCAGATGAAGTTTACAACTATGATGCACGCTACAGTTTGATTTATCAAACAAAAAGTCAGGGAAAGTGGGACTTGAATTGGGTGATTGACCAGACAGTTTTCTTACATTTTGCTGGTCGAGATAAGCCATGGAAGCGAAATTATTTAGGACGTTACTCTGGTCTTTACAAATTTATGTCCAGTTTGACACGTAAGTTTGAAGAGACTCTCTCCTAAATGTGAATTGGTTAAACCTAGAAATTTGTTGAATTAGACAAGTGGAAATAGCAAGGCGCACGTCAGGCTGAAATAGTTCACTGAACTGTTTCACTCCCCCTGACTGTTAAAGCCAATCAACCCACTGTGCTGAGGTGTTGACATGTACTCTGAGAAGTGGCCCAGGTCTTGAAACCAGCCTCATACGTCGAAGTAAATAAATATAGTTAAAATGACTTTATTCTGGATGAATGATTTTAGATACGGGAGAGATTTATGGGAAAATGTTTGGTCATAGGATCAACAGTCTGTGATGTAATGATATATTTGGATCAATTACCGGGTCGTCAAGGAGATGCACACATAAGAAAACAACTTATGTCTCTTGGTGGTTGTGCATTCAATGTTGTTACTATTCTACACCAGCTCGGGGTAGATTATGATTTTATTTCACCAGTTGGCTCAGGTCTTTATGGAACATTCGTTAAAAATGAATTAAAGAAACTGGGTATTGAAACGTCAATTGCTTTAGATGGAGAAAATGGCTGTTGCTATTGTTTTGTAGAGTCAGATGGTGAACGAACATTTTTATCGCATCATGGAGTAGAATATCGTTTTGATCCCTCTTGGTTGGAAGGACTTGATTTATCCTCTTATGAATATATCTATGTCTGTGGATTAGAATTGGAAGAGGAAACGGGCCAGCTATTGGTCGATAGTTTGACAGATTGCCCGACTCCCATTATCTTTGCGCCTGGACCGCGGGGAAATAAAATTCCTTCTGAAAGAATGCAACAGTTACTGGATTTGTCTCCAATCTTGCATGTAAATGAGCTGGAATCAATTGATTTAACTCATGAGGTAGATGTGGAGAAGGCTACAATACAGCTTTTTAATCGGACTGGGCGAGCAGTGATTGTGACCAGAGGAAAAAATGGGGCAATTGCTTTTGATGGGGGTTGGCATAAAGTAGCGAGTTTTCCAGCAACTGTAAAAGATACGATTGGAGCAGGTGATAGTCATGTTGGAGCATTGATGGCTGCACTGGCAATCGGAAAAAACCTAAAACAAGGCTTGAAATTTGCCAATCTTGTCTCTAGCTATATCGTTTCTCAGGAGGGCGTCCATCTTGAAGAGATACAGTATAAAGAATTAAAAGAGCGTTTGACGAATATAGGAGAATGAGGCAAGATAGCCTCTTTTTTTGTTTTTTACGAATAACTAGATAGAACGATGACAAGTTTTTGTTACATTATGACTATCATCATAAACTTTTTGACAAAAATTATTATTTTTTTGACAAAGATACTTGTCAAAAAGAAAAAGAAGTGTTACAATGATATCAAGATAAAGTGATGGAAACGAATTCATCAATCAAGAAAAAAGAAAGTAGGGATTTATGATAAAAAAGCAACTGGTTATTACAGGAAAACATATTTTTTACGGTGTGATGATTCTCTACATCCTGATTACGCTATTTGCCTATATCAAAGGGATACTGGAACCATTTATGTTGACACCTTACGCTTCGTTTTTCGCTGTATACCTCTTAGATATAGATAATTCAGATACGGAGAAAGAGCCGTGGTTTAAACTAGAATTTGGTAAGAAAGTCGAAAACGACATTAAAAAAACTGATGAATAAAGAGGATACAATCATGAAAAAGTTAAATAGTCTTTACATCGCAAGATTTCTACAAATAGCAGCAATTGCTTATCTAGTTTTTGTCCTGCTATCAGATATTTTTAAATGGCAACAACTGGATCATACTCAAGTGACCCTTGCCATTTGTCTTATTGTAATGACAAATGATATTTTTGAAAAAAAGAGCAAAGGAAATAGAAATGTAGCAGGAGAACAGTAATATGGAGAAATGGAAAGAATTTTATAAGGGTGTCTATTTTGGTTTATTAGTAATTGGGTTGTTTATCTTCCTACTGAATGACTTCTATTGGTTGATGAAGGAGCCGTCTTATATAGTTGACTTCCAACGATACCTTTCTATCGCTGTTGGATCAGTTATTATTCCAGTTTGTATAAAGGTTGGTTTTGATTTAGAGAAAAAATTCCAAAACAACTAGATGATGTATGGGAGGGTAGATATGAATATCAATAATAAGAAAAAACTCTTAACACAGGTACAAGTGTTGCAGGGTGAATCCAGTTTGCCTTCTTATTCTCTATACTCTATTCTTTCGTTCGGAATCTCATATTCGGTTATGAATAGAGTATGATACTTCTTTTGATATTGACGAGGACTTTGTTGATTATGGATTTGGCTATCGGCTAAGAAAGGGAGAAGAAAAATGAACAAGACAGTAAAAAATGGTATGAAAGCAGTGCTATTGTTCCTCGTGCTCTTCTTGATAAATATTTTGGTGTTTAAAATTTTATCTCTGCTAGGCTTTGAGATGAGTTTGACTGAGAGGAGTTATCTATTTCCTCCATTGCTGGCGACATTAGTGTTAGCTCTGCAATTTAACAAAAATAAAAAATAGTGACAAAATCTAGGTAAAGACGAGGAGAAACCTTATGAAACGACACATTTCAGCAGATTTGGCAGCAATTATTATTGCAGGCGCAAGTATTATGGGCTTACTGATTGGAGTTGCTCTAGGACTAAATAGTTTAGTCTAGCTTGTAGGAAAATGAAGGAGAAGAAACATGGAAGCGAAAAAGAAATTATATGAAGTAGATGTTAGAAGCGATAAAAAGTTGGCGTTAAGATTGTATTTAATTGCAGTATTATTGGTGTTCCCGTTTTTTGGATTATTTGGATTTATAGCTTCTAAAGTTGAGTTTCAAAGTGTAACGAATGAGATGCCATTCATAGAAGCACTATTTGTTTTTATACTGCTTATTATTATGCATGAAGGGATTCATGGATTGTTTTTTAAAATTTTTTGTCCCAAAAATCCTGTCAAATATGGAGTTAAGTGGAAAACAGGTATGGCTTATGCAATTAGCCCCAACTCCCTTTATAATCGTTTCCAAACAATTGTCATTGCTCTTGCCCCCTTCGTTTTGATTACTTTGAGTTTAACAGCATTTGCAATGTTGGGGTGGCTTGACAAAGGGGCCTATCAGATTCTAGCAACCATGCACTCAGTAGCATGTATTGGTGACTTTTATTACACCTACTTACTGACGACAAAATTCAAAGAAGTAGCGGTAGAAATAGCTGTAACAGAAAAAAGCATGGTCATCTACCAAGCCTAGAAAGGAAACGTCATGGAATATGTCTTAAAAAATCGGCTCAAGGAATTGCGAGCCAGAGATAGTCTCAATCAGACAGAGCTAGCAAAGTTAGCAGAAGTATCACGGCAGACCATTAGCTTGATTGAGCGGGGTGAATATACGCCTTCTGTGGTCATTGCCATGCGCATAGCACAGATTTTTAATGAAAATGTGGAAAATGTCTTTCAATTAGTGGAGGTAGAAGAATGAAACAGGGGAAACAGATTACAACAAAACAAAGATGGATAAGGAATATTTCTTATTTGCTTATTTCAGCCATTTGTGGTGGTTTTGTGGGCTTCTTTGGAGTGCTAAATGAAAAATTTGGCCTACCTTCATTTCTAAACTTTGATAATGTTATGATTTTTTTACGATTCGTTACTTTTGTAATTTTCGTTGGAACTGTATACTTTGGTCTTAAAGCTAATCAAAATTATAAACTTTATCATTCCATTTCAGATGAGGATGAAGAACATGTTGACGAACTATATAAAAAAATGTATCGTAACCTAGAGTACGCGACCATTTCATTCAATGTAGCTGTATCATTGACATTGTTAAATTTGGTTTTAGGATTCGGAGTCACTTTCTTAGAAGAGAGTGCAGTTATGTATGGGTCCATTCTTGACGTAGTTTTCTATGTTATCCTTCTCATCTCTCAGATTTTTATTGTGAAACTTACTCAGAAAATTCGTGATTATAAGTTGTCGGCTTTTGCTACGGTAAAAGAGATGAAAGACTTTGCTGAGGCAATGGACGAAGGTGAGAAGCAAGCCAACTACGAAATGAGTTTCCAGATTGTTTTTACTCTTAATCAAATTGTATTACCAGGTTTGTATCTATTCCTATTTGTACTTAGCATGCTATTGCAGGAACGACAAATTACAGCATTTCTAGTTGTTGCCTTTCTTCACATTTACATCAATGTCATGCAGGTTCGCATGGTCCGTCGTTACTTTAAATAAGAATGTTATGAAAAGTTTTTAGGTAATAGTTATGAAAAAGGAAAATGTACACATCAAATCAATTCGTTATTTCTATGATATTGTTGGTGAGTTAGACGAGGTGTCTTATGCGACCTTGACGAATTTCGGCAACAATATGTATATGCTCTTTCTGACAGTGACACTGGGGGGCTTCCTAGTTAGCTTTGCGCTGGGAGAAGATGTCATGGGAATTTGCCTCTTCTTGACATTGGTTTATTCTCAATTCAAACAGGACGCCATTATCAAACAGTTGGGTCTGGATAAATTGTTTGTTGCAAAGGTTGATGAGAAATCGGCTCGGAAGAAAATGATGAAACGAACTCTGTTTCAAACCTTACAGATTGCTGTCTACAGTTTGCTAGTTAGTATTGGTCTTTGGCAGTTCCATATTCCACAGGAAAGCGGAACATCTGCAGCGGAGTATTTCCAGTTTGTTACTCCCATGACTGTTGTACTGCTGACTCTTGTTGGATTCCTTAGTTTCTATATTGTCAACCGTAAGAAAATCAAGCTTATATAGTTTAAATGGAGGTTAGCTCATGAAAGTCTTTAAGAAAATTTATATTGTCCTATTAATCGGCCTTGGTCTATACGCAGTTGGCTATATTTTCGGAGAGTGGCTGGCTACTGGGCAGATTGATTTATCAACCCTGAATATCCTCTTGCCATTGGTTTTGGGCTTGCCAGCTCTGCTGTTGATCGAAAAAGAAAGTAATGAAAACTGATTTAGTGCATGTGAAGGAGATTGCTATGAATAGACTTGGAAATGTGAGAAACTGGAATGTGTTTAAAAATTGGAAGTTTCTCTTAGTGGGATTGGCAGTCGTTGTACTAAATGTATTGAGCCAGATGGCGATGTTTGCCTTACCGAATTTTGATGGGAATAATTTACTGATTGCAGCAACCTTCTTGTTGGTCGCTATTGTTCTTGGTCTTATCTTAACGGGCAAATTAGGTCTATGGAAAGGTGAGCAGAAGTGGGGGATAGTTGCGAATATTGGTTTGATAGTACTTGCTTTTATCGTTATGCTTGGTCTGAAAATAATTGGTGGGCAATTGATAATGCTAGAAGAGGGTTATGGTCAAACGACTGCCAATCAGGAAGTCCTCAATCATTCAGGTTTGCCGACCTTACTTTTATTTATCTTTACAGTATTATTTGCTCCTGTTTTGGAGGAGCTGCTTTTCAGAGGGGTTCTCATGGGGAAAGTTTTTGGTAAAGATTCTATTGTTGGTCTGTTGCTATCAAGTTTTCTATTTGGTCTTATTCATGTACCGACCAATATCGGATCTTGGATTATTTATAGTGGTATGGGCCTAGTACTAGGGCTCGCCTATCAAATTTCTGGCAAGTATACCAATGCACTCATCCTACATGGCCTCAACAATTTTTTCGGATTTTTGTTGATTCTACTGTAGTAAAGCGTTGGCTTGATTTAGGAGGAAAGATGGAAGTATTTTTGTGGATAGCCTTTGTTTATTTATTATTGAGCTACCTGTCAGATAGAAAAAAAGTGAAGCAGTTGCAAGTTAAGGTGAAAAGTTGCAGAAAAATACCAAGGGAGAAAATCAGATGTCAGTTTTATTAAAAGAAAAGGAAGGGATGGTGTCATGTTAAAATTTATCAAACACACTGCATTATTGTTTTTATTTTTTGTTGCTTATCAAATTATTACTGGATTTTTGATGGTAGGACCGACATTACAAGCTATTCCAGAATTTCCAGCTCAATTGATTGAGAATATGATTTGGATTTGTGCGATTATTGGTATCGTACTCGGAATTGCATTTACAATTGTATTATGGAAATTTGTGTATTCTCGGCAGACCATTGACTATAGTGTATCTTCATCATGGTTTCATAAGATTTATTGGCCAATTTTACTTTATATTGTATTCTTCATCGTCCAACTTTTGGTGCCAGTATCTGAAAGTCAAAATCAAACTTTGGTCATCCAATTTGTATCTGCCTACCCTTTGGTTGCGTTTTTAGCAGTCGTAGTCTTTGCACCAATCTTAGAGGAGTTGATTTTTAGAGGTTTGTTGGCAACCTATTTCTTCCCCAAAATGGCTGATATGAAAACTGTGAGCTTGTATCTGATTGTAACAGGATGTTTGTTTAGTTTAGTCCATGTTCCAGCAACCATTCCACAGTTTTTGATTTATTTCACTATGGGTCTTAATCTTGGTTGGCTTTATCTAATTAGACGAGATATTCGTTATCCAATGGCGCTACATATGTTAAATAATGGGATTTCCTATTTGATGATACTATTTTTGGTATAAAAAAATAAGCAGCTCAGATGAACTGCTTTTTTGATTACAAACCGTAAAGATAATCATCGTCCTGCATAGCTTCCACTTCACCAAGAAGATAGCCGTTACCAACTTGGGAGAAGAAGTCGTGGTTAGATGTACCAGTTGAGATACCGTTCATGATGATTGGGTTTACATCATCTGCTGAATCAGGGAAGAGTGGATCTTGTCCCAAATTCATGAGGGCTTTATTGGCATTGTAACGAAGGAAGGTTAAGACTTCCTCAGTCCACCCAACTGCATCATAGAGTGAACGAGTATAGCCCTCTTCATTTTCATAAAGTTGGTAAAGAAGGTCATACATCCAGTCGCGAAGTTTATCTTGTTCTTCCTCGGATAATTCATTGAATCCAAGTTGGAATTTGTAACCAATATAGGTTCCATGAACAGACTCATCACGAATGATTAGTTTGATAATTTCTGCAACGTTGGCCAATTTGTTGTTACCAAGATAGTAGAGCGGTGTAAAGAAACCAGAGTAGAATAGGAAAGTTTCTAGAAATACGCTGGCAACTTTCTTTTCAAGCGCCGTACCATTTTCATAAATTTCGTTAATGATTTTTGCCTTACGTTGTAAGAATTCGTTGCTATCTGTCCATTCAAAAATTTCCTCAATCTCAGATTTTGTGTTCAAGGTTGAGAAGATAGAAGAGTAGGATTTCGCATGAACAGACTCCATGAATTGGATGTTATTGTAGACTGCTTCCTCGTGCGGTGTGCGAATATCGTTGCGGAGAGCTTGAACACCTGTTTCAGATTGAAGGGTATCCAAAAGGGTCAATCCACCGAAGACTTTACCAACCAAGTCTTTTTCTTCCGCTGTGAGTTTACGCCAATCATCCAAGTCATTTGACAAGGGAATCCTCGTATCGAGCCAGAATTGCTCAGTCAATTTCTCCCATGTAGACTTGTCGATAACGTCCTCAATGGCGTTCCAGTTTATGGCTTTGTAGTAGGTTTCCATCATGTTCTCTTTCTTTTTCTTGTATTTCTAATAGTATATCACAAGTAGATAGTAGCCTGTAAAAAAATCCCCCACAAGGGATTTTTAATCGAGCGCTCAATAGTTGCTTCACATCATGAACGACATTGTCGTAAGGTAGCTAGCTAATCCGCTTATAGCGGTTAGCGTAGATTAGGTAGTTGGTTTTCCAACAGCTAAACCCTTGCAAGTTACGACCTGAGAAAAGTCGTTCGAACTTAACGACTTTTCGAGGTAGTAAGCCACTTAGGTACTGACCAAATAGTCAGTACCGTTCATTCATTAGATGCTTTAGCATCAATGAATGTTAGTGTCTTGAAATCGAGTTCGGGCTAAGGACTTGGCAAAAAAGATAAATCCCTACGAGATGTAAGACATCTCTGTGGAATTTCCTATTTTTGCTGTGTCCTTTTGACGCCCTCACATATTACGACACGTAGAAACTGAAGACGATATTTCTTCAGTTTCGGAGTTAGTAAGGTAGCTAGCTAATCCGCCGATAGCGGTTAGCGTAGATTAGCTAGTTGATTTATCAACAGCTAATCTTGCTACGTTAGATCACACAACTTTCACATTGGTTTGCGCCGACTTCTTCTCCGTCATCGGTAAAGGTACGGATGTAGTAGATAGACTTGATACCTTTGTTGAAGGCATAGTTACGAAGGATAGAGAGGTCACGTGTGGTTTGCTTATTCTCTTTCTTCCATTCATAAAGAGCTTTAGGTAGTTCACTGCGTAGGAAAAGAGTGAGGGATAAACCTTGGTCAACGTGCTCTGTTGCAGCAGCGTAGACATCAATGACCTTACGCATATCCATATCGTAGGCAGACTTGTAGAATGGAATGGTTTCAGTTGCCAAGCCAGCTGCTGGATAGTAGATTTTACCGATTTTCTTCTCTTGGCGTTCTTCAATCCGTTGTGTGATTGGGTGAATAGAAGCAGAGACATCGTTGATGTAGCTGATAGAACCGTTTGGAGCAACAGCTAGGCGGTTTTGGTGGTAAAGACCATCTGCCATGACTTTCTCACGTAGTTCAGCCCAGTCTTGCCCGCTTGGAATGAAAATGCCTTCAAATAGTTCTTTAACACGGTCAGATTGTGGTTGGTAATCACCAGTCACGTATTTATCGAAATAAGTGCCGTCTGCGTATTTTGATTTGTCAAAATTATGGAAGGTTGCCTTGCGTTCGCGGGCAATGTTATTTGATTCTACCAAGGTCCAGTAGTTGAGGAGCATGAAGTAGATGTTGGTAAATTCTACGGCTGTTTTTGATCCGTAATCAATCAAGTTCTGAGCCAAGTAAGAATGAAGTCCCATAGCCCCAAGACCGATTGAATGTGCCTGACTGTTTCCTGCTTCAATAGATGGTACAGCTGAGATGTGTGAATGATCTGTGACATAAGTCAAAGCGCGTGTCATTGTACGAACAGAACGTCCAAAATCAGGTGACTTCATTAAGTTAACGATATTAGTTGAGCCGAGGTTACATGAAACGTCAGTACCCATGGTCAAGTATTCTTGAGAATCGTTTAGAACACTTGGTGTTTGGACCTGAAGGATTTCCGAACAAAGGTTGGACATGATAATCTTGCCGTCAACAGGGTTGCTACGGTTAGCTGTATCGATGTTGATAACATATGGATAGCCAGACTCTTGCTGGAGTTTGGAAATTTCTGTTTCCAAGTCACGTGCCTTGATTTTTGTCTTACGAATGCGAGGGTTCGCCACCAATTCATCGTATTTTTCAGTAATATCCAGGTAGCTATAAGGCACACCGTATTCCAACTCAACTGAGTATGGGCTGAAGAGGTACATATCTTCGTTTTTACGTGCCAATTCGTAGAATTTATCAGGAACGGTGATACCGAGTGATAAGGTCTTCACACGAACTTTCTCATCGGCATTTTCTTTCTTAGTCGAAAGGAAGGAAATAATATCTGGGTGGAAAACATCCAGATACACTACCCCAGCCCCTTGGCGTTGCCCAAGCTGGTTAGAATAGGAGAAGCTGTCTTCGAAGAGTTTCATAACAGGAACAACCCCAGAAGCCGCCCCCTCATAGCCCTTGATTGGAGCGCCTGCCTCACGCAAGTTGCTGAGGGAAATACCAACACCACCACCGATACGGGACAATTGCAGAGCAGAATTGATAGAACGTCCGATCGAGTTCATATCGTCAGTGACTTGAATCAAGAAACAAGATACTAACTCACCACGGCGGGCACGACCTGCGTTGAGGAAAGAAGGTGTTGCTGGCTGGTAACGAAGGTGAATCATTTCGTTGGCTAGGTTTAATGCCAATTCTTCGTTGCCCTCAGCAAAATACAAGGCGTTAAAGAGAACGCGATCTTCCATGCTTTCCAAGTAATAAGCACCATCGTTTGTTTTGAGGGCATACTGATTGTAGAACTTGTAGGCAGCCATGAAAGACTTGAAGCGGAAATTTTGGTCTTTCAGGAATTGATCAATTTTGATGATAAATTCTGGACTGTATTGGTCCAAAAACTCTTTTTCAAGGTAGTTTTCTTCTAATAGATAAGCAATCTTATCTAAAATACTATCAAATTGCTTGGTATTTGGGAGGACGTTTTCTTTAAAGAAGGCCTTAACCGCTTCTTGGTCCTTGTGGAGTGGGATTTGCCCATTGACAGGACGGTTGATTTCGTTATTTAAACGGAAGTAGGACACATCGCCTAGCTCTTTTAAACTCATAGTCGCAATCTCTTTCTTAATTATAGTAGGGTAGATTAGGAATTAAACCAAGGCTTTTAATTTACCTGGTTGGAAACCAGAAAAGACATCATTATCCGTTTCAATAACAGGTGCTGCTGAGAAACCGAGTCCTTTTACATGATCGATGAATTCAGGTTGTTCATCTAGATTGATTTCATTATATTTCACCTTGTGTTGGTCCAAGAATTTTTTGGTCATTTTACATTGAACACAATCATTTTTTGAATAGATAGTTACCATTCAGTTTCTCCTTTGTCTCTCAAGGATAAAAATATCCCATTTTTGTTACCAATCTAGGATACAAAATTTTGAAGTTAAAGTCAAGGAGCTTGTCTGAATAAATCACTAAATATTGTGCAATCGATTTATCGACAACACCAAATATAGTATGTGTACAAGCCAAAACCTCTTTCTAATATTGATTTTTGGTAGGGTTTTCAATGGTTGCGCTTGATGTATAATAGTAGGTGCAGGACAAAAAATAAAGAGTATATTAGAATCAGATACGGTTGATATGATTATTAAATAGTAGGAAATATGTCACATGATGTAACACGTTTGGTTAGGTATTGATTGAATAAATATTACAATCTATACTATACTAAATAATAATGTTGAAAGAGGGCAGAGCCGATGAGTCTATCGTATAAAAAACGCTTACTTCATAATGAGAAAGAATACTCTTACTATGCATTGAATTCGGTTGCAACCGAAAATGGTGTGGATATTCATACACTTCCATATACCATCCGAATTTTATTGGAAAGTCTTCTTCGTAAGGAAGACGGAGTTGATGTTACTAAAAATCACATTTTAGATTTATTACATTATCAGGCTTCTTCACCATCTGGAGAAGTCCCTTTTAAACCTAGTCGTGTCATTTTACAAGACTTCACTGGTGTACCTGTAGTGGTTGACCTTGCATCCATGCGCGACGCTGTTGTCAAGGCTGGTGGAAGCCCAGACTTGATAAATCCAGAAATTCCTGTCGATTTGGTCATTGACCATTCTGTTCAAGTTGACTTTTTCGGGACAGATCAGGCGCTTGAGCAAAATATCGCCTTAGAATTTGAACGAAATAATGAGCGCTATGAGTTTCTCAAGTGGGCTGAAAATTCATTTGAAAACTACCGTGCTGTACCGCCTGCAACAGGGATTATTCATCAGGTAAATATTGAATTTCTAAGTGACGTTATCATTAATAAGGATGGTTTACTTTATCCAGACTCTATGTTTGGTACTGACAGCCACACAACTATGATCAATGGTATTGGTGTACTTGGTTGGGGTGTCGGTGGTATTGAGGCGGAAGCAGCAATGTTGGGTGAAGCATCTTATTTTCCAATTCCAGAGGTGATTGGAGTTCACTTGACTGGACAGTTACCGAAAGTAGCTACTGCAACGGACTTGGCTTTGAAAGTGACACAGTTGCTTCGTCAAGAAAATGTTGTTGGAAAATTTGTTGAATTTTTTGGACCTGGCTTATCCTCCCTTGCTCTTGCAGATCGTGCAACAGTCTCAAATATGGCTCCTGAATATGGTGCAACCTGTGGATATTTCCCAATTGATTCTGAAACCCTAAATTACATGCGATTGACCAACCGCACAGAGGAGCAAATTGAATTAACAGAAGCATATGCAAAAGCAAATCACTTATTCTATGATAGCACAGCTATTCCAACCTATACTAAGGTACTTGAATTAGATTTGTCTACGATTGTTCCATCCATTTCTGGTCCGAAAAGACCACAAGATTTGATTGAATTGTCTAATGCTAAAAATGAGTTCCAAGCAAGTGTAACACGTGAAGTTGGTGTTCGTGGATTTGGTTTGGAGAAAGAAGAATTAGATAAGACAGCCACGGTTAAATATGCAGACGGCGACGAACTGATTCAAACAGGACATGTTGCGATTGCAGCGATTACCTCATGTACCAATACTTCGAACCCATATGTTCTATTGGCGGCTGGTTTATTAGCTAAAAATGCAGTTGAAAAAGGTTTGACTGTTGCGAAGACTGTCAAAACGTCCTTGGCGCCAGGTTCAAAAGTTGTAACAGGCTATTTGAAAAATTCAGGTTTACAGACCTATTTGGATGCTTTAGGGTTCAATTTGGTTGGTTATGGCTGTACAACTTGTATTGGTAACTCAGGTGATTTACGACCTGAAGTAGCAGAAGCCATTAAAGATGAAGATTTATTAGTTTCAGCAGTATTATCTGGGAACCGTAACTTTGAAGGACGGATCAACCCACTTGTGAAAGCCAATTTCTTAGCGAGTCCACCACTAGTTGTTGCCTATGCTATTGCGGGTAATATGAATGTTGATTTGACAAGAGACCCACTTGGATATGATAAGGATGATCAGCCAGTCTATCTTGCAGATATTATGCCAAGTCGTGAAGAAGTTGACGCATACATTGACCAATACGTTACGCGCGATCTCTTTAAACAAGAATACCAGCAAGTCTTTACAGATAGTCAAGCATGGAATGCAATTGAAACAAAGACAGATAAGAATTATGCTTGGAATCCATCTTCTACCTACATTCAAAATCCGCCATATTTTGACAACATGAAGGAAGATTTATCTATAAAACCACTGGAAAACTTATCTGTTTTGGCTAAATTTGGAGATACAGTGACAACAGACCATATTTCGCCAGCTGGGAATATTGCCCGTCTAAGTCCTGCTGCTCGATACCTAGAGGAAAATGGAATTTCTTACGTGGATTTCAACTCTTACGGAAGTCGACGTGGTAACCATGAGGTCATGATGCGTGGTACGTTTGCAAATATTCGTATAAAAAATGAACTCGCAGATGGGAAAATTGGTGGATGGACCACATATGAGGGAGAAATTCTTCCTATCTATGATGCAGCCATGAAATATAAGGCCGCTGGTATCGGTAGTATCGTCATTGCTGGTAAAGATTATGGTATGGGTTCTAGCCGTGACTGGGCAGCGAAAGGTTCAAACTTGCTTGGTGTGAAAGCTGTTCTTGCTGAATCATTTGAGCGAATTCACCGTTCAAACTTGGTCATGATGGGCGTTCTACCTCTTCAATTTTTGGATGGTGAAACAGCGGAAAGTCTTGGTTTAACTGGACATGAACACTATACGATTGATTTACCAGAAGATGTACAAGTTGGACAAGTTGTTACTGTCCATGCAAATTCTGAAAAAGCTTCAAAAGAATTTCAAGCTCTTGTGCGTTTCGACGCAGAAGCGGATATTCGTTATTACCGCCATGGTGGTATTTTACCAATGGTGGTAAGAAAAAAACTGGGGGGAAACGTATGACAGAAACAAATGGGTTAAAAGATGCGATTGCCTGCGATACGCGAATCAGCGCAATTGAAGATGATCGCCTGTCTTATGCAGGATACGATATCGCAGAGTTAATGGATAATAATGTTTCCTTTGAAGAGGTCATTTATCTACTGTGGAATTTGCATTTACCAACTCAAATTGAATTGAATTATTTTGAGAAAAAGTTGCGTGAGGAGTATGCAATTTCTGACGCTGTTGAACAATGTATTTTGATTCAATCTCGTCGGCACTTGCATCCGATGAGTGTGCTACGTTCAACTGTGTCCCTCTTAGGAGTTTATAATGTACATGCTGAAGAAAATTCCTTAGAGGCTTTGTATGATCAATCTATTCAAATTATGGCAAAGGTTCCAACTATCATTGCAACATTTGCTCGTTTGAGAAGAGGATTGGTTCCAATTGAACCGCGTTCAGACTTGGGATTTGCTGCCAATTTCCTTTATATGTTAAATGGTGAAGAACCTTCTGAATTGCAAGTGAAAGCATTTAGTAAAGCACTTGTTTTGCATGCTGATCATGAATTGAATGCATCAACCTTTGCTGCGCGTGTCACTGCATCAACTTTAACGGATTTGTATTCTTGTGTCACAACTGCGATTGGGACTTTAAAAGGGTCTTTGCATGGTGGTGCAAACGAGCGTGTATTTGACATGCTCTTAGCGATTCGTGAAAGCGGAGATACGGAAGGATACTTGCAGAAAAAGTTGGATTCAAAAGAGAAAATCATGGGATTTGGTCACCGTGTTTATAAAACTGTGGACCCTCGTCAACAATATTTGAAAGAAATGGCGCGTGATTTGACACTCGGAACTGACGATGAAGCATTTTATCAGTTGTCAGAGGAAGTAGAGAATTTTATTAAACACAAAAAAGGGTTGATTCCCAATGTCGACTTTTACTCCGCGACTGTCTACCATGTATTGGGAATTGATAGCGACATTTTCACTCTCATTTTTGCAATGAGTAGGATGGCAGGTTGGATTGCTCATGTTCAAGAGCAACGGAAGAATAATAAGTTAATCCGTCCGCGTTCTTCCTATATTGGTAGCAGAAATCTAAAATATATCCCTATTGGAAAGAGGTAAGTATGGCAGAGAAGATTACACTTGAGAATGGTCAACTCATCGTTCCTGATCAACCGATTATTCCTTATATCGAAGGAGATGGAGTTGGTCAAGATATCTGGCCAGCGGCTCAGAAAGTTATTGATGCAGCAATTGAAAAAGCATACAATGGTCAGCGTTCTATTCAGTGGAAAGAAGTTTTGGCGGGTGAGAAAGCTCACGCTTTAACCGGGACGTCTTTACCTGATGAGACTTTGAAAACGATTCGTGAGCATTTGTTGGCCATCAAGGGACCTTTGGGTACACCTGTTGGAAAAGGTCACCGGTCACTGAACGTCGCATTGCGTCAGGAACTAGATTTGTTTGCTTGTGTTCGTCCAGTTCGGTATTTCCAAGGGGTTCCAAGTCCATTAAAACATCCAGAAAAAACCGATATTACTATTTTCCGTGAAAACACAGAGGATATCTATGCAGGAATCGAATGGGATGCTGGTACAGAAGAGGTTGCAACTGTCATTTCATTTCTTCAGGAGAAGATGGGAGTGGCTAAAATCCGTTTCCCAGAGTCATCAAGTATCGGTATAAAGCCCATTTCTGAAGAGGGGAGTAAACGCCTCATTCGTTCTGCTATTCAATATGCACTAAAACACCAATTAAAAACAGTAACCTTGGTACACAAAGGGAATATTCAAAAATTTACAGAAGGCGGATTCCGAAAATGGGGTTATGAATTAGCTCAAGAGGAATTTTCGAATGAACTAGAAAATGGTTCATTGGTTATCAATGATATTATTGCGGATAACTTCTTACAACAGATTTTATTGGCTCCTGAAAAATTTGATGTTGTGGCCTTGACCAACCTGAATGGAGACTATGCATCGGATGCTTTAGCTGCTCAGGTTGGAGGGATCGGCATTTCTCCTGGAGCTAACATCAATTATCAGACTGGTCATGCAATTTTTGAAGCGACACATGGAACTGCTCCAGACATTGCAGGTCAGAATAAGGCAAATCCTAGCTCAGTTCTCCTGTCTGCTTGTATGATGTTAGAGTATATGGGATGGAATGAAGCTGCTGAGAAAATTATTGTCGCTCTAGAACAGGCTATTTTACATCAACAAGTGACGATTGATTTTGCCAGTGCATTAGGTGTTGAAAGCCTGTCAACTAGCCAATTTGCTGAAGCACTTATCACTCGTATTTAATAGAAAGGAACTCACCATTCGGTGGGTTTTTCGGCTTGAAAAACTGAAAGAACGATAAAAAAATCTTGAAAATGATTTCAAAAAATGATATAATGCTCTTTGTAAGGGTTATCACATTGACTCGAAATAATTGTAAAAATAAAGGAGAAACCAACTATGGCTTCAAAAGACTTCCACATTGTGGCAGAAACAGGTATCCACGCACGTCCAGCTACTTTGCTTGTGCAAACAGCTAGCAAATTCGCTTCAGACATCACTTTGAACTACAAAGACAAATCTGTAAACCTTAAATCAATCATGGGTGTAATGAGTCTTGGTGTTGGTCAAGGCGCTGATGTAACTATTTCAGCTGAAGGTGCAGATGCTGACGATGCAATTGCAGCTATCACTGAAACAATGGAAAAAGAAGGATTGGCGTAAAACATGACAGAAATGCTTAAAGGAATTGCAGCATCAGATGGTGTTGCCGTTGCTAAGGCATATCTACTCGTTCAACCAGATTTGTCCTTTGAAACTGTTACAGTTGAAGATACAAATGCAGAGGAAGCTCGTTTGGATGCTGCTCTAGAAGCATCTCAAAACGAGCTTTCTGTTATTCGTGAGAATGCAGTAGCTAGCCTTGGTGAAGAAGCCGCAGCAGTATTTGACGCTCACTTGATGGTTCTTTCTGATCCTGAAATGATTGGTCAAATCAAGGAAACGATTCGTGCTAAGAAAACAAATGCTGAAACTGGTTTGAAAGAAGTTACAGATATGTTCATCGCGATTTTTGAAGGTATGGAAGACAACCCATACATGCAAGAACGTGCAGCAGATATCCGTGACGTAGCAAAACGTGTCTTGGCGCATTTGCTTGGTGTTCGTTTACCTAACCCTGCAGCGATTGATGAAGAATCGATTGTGATTGCACATGACTTGACACCTTCAGATACAGCACAATTGAACAAACAATTTGTAAAAGCCTTTGTAACAAACATTGGTGGTCGTACAAGTCACTCAGCTATCATGGCTCGTACACTTGAAATTGCTGCTGTATTAGGTACTAACAACATTACAGAAATTGTTAAAGATGGCGATGTCCTCGCTGTTAACGGTATCACAGGCGATGTTGTTATCAACCCTACAGAAGATGTCATTGCAGAATTCAAAGCAGCTGGTGAAGCGTATGCTAAGCAAAAAGCTGAATGGGCTTTATTAAAAGATGCTCAAACAGTGACAGCAGATGGTAAACACTTCGAGTTGGCTGCTAACATCGGTACACCAAAAGATGTAGAAGGTGTAAACGATAATGGTGCTGAGGCAGTTGGTCTTTACCGTACAGAATTCTTGTACATGGATTCTCAAGACTTCCCAACTGAAGATGAGCAATACGAAGCTTACAAAGCAGTACTTGAAGGTATGAATGGTAAGCCAGTTGTGGTTCGCACAATGGATATTGGTGGTGATAAGGAACTTCCTTACTTCGACCTTCCACATGAAATGAACCCATTCCTTGGTTTCCGTGCTCTTCGTATCTCAATCTCTGAGACTGGTAACCAAATGTTCCGTACTCAGTTGCGTGCCCTTCTTCGTTCATCAGTACATGGTAAACTTCGTATCATGTTCCCGATGGTTGCTTTGTTAACAGAATTCCGTGCAGCAAAAGCAATTCTTGAAGAAGAAAAAGCAAACTTGTTGGCAGAAGGTGTAGCAGTTGCAGATGATATCCAAGTGGGTATCATGATTGAAATCCCTGCTGCAGCAATGCTTGCAGATCAATTTGCCAAAGAAGTTGACTTCTTCTCAATTGGTACAAATGACTTGATCCAATACACAATGGCTGCAGACCGTATGAACGAGCAAGTTTCATACCTCTATCAACCATATAACCCTTCAATCCTTCGTTTGATTAATAATGTTATCAAAGCTGCTCATGCAGAAGGTAAATGGGCTGGTATGTGTGGTGAGATGGCTGGTGACCAACAAGCTGTTCCGCTTCTTGTAGGTATGGGCTTGGATGAATTCTCTATGAGCGCAACTTCTGTACTTCGTACACGTAGCCTTATGAAGAAGCTTGACACAGCTAAGATGGAAGAATATGCTCACCGTGCCTTGACAGAATGTGCAACGGCAGAAGAAGTTCTTGAACTTCAAAAAGAGTATGTTGATTTCGAATAATCATTAAAAGAGTAAATAATCATCTGACATTGTTGGAGTTGTCAGATGGTTATTGGCTCTTTTTTTCTATGTTTTTGCACCAAAATCCGAAAGAATATTGGAAATTTTCAAAAAATTCTTGTAAATAATTTCTGACTATGTTAAAATGTTCACATTATCCAAAAGGAGGGAAGGAATGAAGCAGTATCAGAATTATATTGATGGGAAATGGGTTGATTCCGAAAAGAAAATAACCATTTATTCGCCCATTAATCAAGAAGAATTGGGGAATGTTCCTGCCATGTCTCAGGAAGAAGTCGACAAAGCTATGGAAGCAGCAAGAAAGGCTTTGCCAGCTTGGCGTGCTTTATCTGCATACGAACGTGCCCAATATTTGCACCGAGCTGCGGATATTTTAGAAGAACGCAAAGAAAGCATTGGTGAGATATTAGCAAAAGAAGTTGCGAAAGGGATAAAAGCATCGATTGGAGAAGTAGATAGGTCAGCTCATTTGATCCGCTATGCTGCTGAAGAGGGACTACGTGTTTATGGGGCCTCTTTAGAAGGGGGAACGTATGAACCTGCTGCAAAATCAAAAATATCCTTGATTCGTCGTGAGCCTGTTGGTGTTGTTTTAGCTATTGCACCATATAATTACCCTGTCAACTTGTCAGCCTCTAAAATTGCTCCAGCGCTTATCGGTGGGAACGTAGTGATGTTTAAACCACCAACACAAGGATCGATTTCGGGCTTGCTTTTGGCTAAAGCTTTTGCTGATTCAGGAATTCCAGCTGGTGTTTTCAATACAATAACTGGTCGTGGATCAGAAATTGGTGACTATATTATTGAACATCCTGAAGTGAATTTTATCAATTTCACAGGTTCGACACCGATTGGTCAAAAAGTTGGGAAATTAGCTGGTATTCGTCCAATTATGCTTGAGTTGGGTGGTAAGGATGCAGCTGTTGTTTTAAGCGATGCGGATTTGGATCATGCAGCGAAGGAAATCGTCAGTGGGGCATTTAGTTATTCTGGTCAACGTTGTACTGCTATTAAGCGAGTATTAGTTGTAAATGAAGTTGCAGACAAATTGGCTGAGAAGCTTCAGGCTGAAGTTGAAAAATTGACGGTAGGGGATCCATTTGAAAATAAGGATATTACGCCTGTCATTGATGAACAGTCTGCTGTCTTTATCGAAGGTTTGGTACAGGATGCACAAGCAAAAGGGGCAGTGGAGTTAACTCCGTACAAACGTGAAAAAAATCTAATTTGGCCAACCTTGTTAGACCGGGTCACTCCTGAGATGGACATTGCTTGGGAAGAGCCGTTCGGTCCTGTGCTTCCAATTATTCGCGTATCGTCTATTGAAGAAGCACTTGAGTTATGTAATCAATCAGAATATGGTTTGCAGTCATCTATATTTACGAAAAACTACCCATTAGCCTTTGAATTTGCTTCAAAATTGGAGGTGGGTACTGTGCATATTAATGCTAAAACGCAACGTGGGCCTGATAACTTCCCATTCCTAGGGATCAAAGGCTCTGGTGCTGGAGTTCAAGGGATTAAATATAGTATTGAAGCCATGACCAAGGTAAAATCTGTTGTGTTTGATATACAATAAGAAAAGGAAGTTTCCAATTATTGGATACTTCCTTTTCTCGATTATTTTGCTTGATAAAATTTATTGTGTTGGTAAATTGGATCAAATGTTAAATTGATTCCAAGCTTACGAAGGACACTTTTGTCTTCATCTGAAAGGATAACGGTTGAGTGAGCTTCGCTACCATTTAATTGCCCTAGTTCTTTCATGGCACTCGCTGCAATTGGGCTATCTTGTGCGGTAATCGCCAATGCGTTGAGTATTTCGCTGGCATCCAGTCTTGTATTGGTTTTATCGAGGTAATCTGTTTTCAATTGCTGGATTGGGCGGATGTAGGTTGGTTCGATTAAGAGGGTTTCATCTTCGATTGCCGCAATTTGTTTGATGGCGTTTAAGAGGACAGATGCAGTTGGTTTAAGGAGGTCGGATGTTTTACCTGTTACAATCTCTCCAGTTGGCAACTGAATAGCAAGGGCTGGGCTAGTTGTCAGCTCTGCTTTTTCGCGCGCAGCGATAACAACTTTACGATCCGCTGGTGTCACACCGACTTCATTCATGAGGAGTTCGATTTTCTTCACAGCCTGCTCGCTAACCCGCTCTGCCTTGAAATCCACCAAGGTCTGGTAGTAGCGGCGGATGATTTCTTGCTTGGATGCTTCGATTGCAGCTTCTTCATTGATGATGGAATATCCTACCATGTTGACACCCATATCTGTCGGAGATGCGTATGGTGATTTACTCAAAATACGCTCAAAGGTACGGTTGAGGACAGGGAAGACCTCGATGTCACGGTTGTAGTTGACTGCAGTTTTGCCGTAGGTTTGCAGGTGGAAGGGGTCAATCATGTTGAGGTCGTCCAGGTCGGCAGTTGCTGCTTCATAGGCTAAGTTTACCGGATGGTGAAGTGGTAAGTTCCATACTGGGAAGGTTTCAAACTTAGCATAGCCAGATGTTACGCCATGCAGTTGGTCGTGGTAAAGTTGGGAGATACAAGTCGCCAATTTACCTGAACCAGGTCCAGGTGCGGTGACAACGACGAGATTGCGACTAGTTTCGATGTAGTCATTTTTGCCCATACCTTCTGGTGAGATGATGTGGTCAATATCAGAAGGATAGCCCTTGATTGGGTAATGGAGATAGGACTTGATACCATGTTTTTCCAACTGCTTACGGAAGGCATCCGCAGCTGGTTGGTTACGGTATTGGGTAATGACGACAGAACCAACATAAATATCAATATCATTAAATGTATCAATCAAGCGGAAGACTTCTTGGTCATAAGAAATACCCAAGTCGCCACGTGCCTTAGAGTGTTCGATATTGCTAGCATTGATGGCAATGACGATTTCTACTTGATCTTTTAACTCTTGGAGAAGTTTGATTTTATTATCAGGTTCATAGCCAGGAAGTACGCGGGCTGCATGGAAATCTTCCAACATTTTCCCACCAAATTCCATATACAATTTGCCTTCAAACTGAGCAATGCGCTCTAAAATATGATCACGTTGTAAATTCAAATATTTATTTGAATCAAATGCGATTTTCTTCATCCAATAAGTCCTCCAAATGTGTATTAATCTCTGGGAAAAACAAAAAATAGCTCCCTAAAACTAGGGAGCTTTTTCTCCGACCTCTTAAAAGAGGTGCCCGAACAATACTATAACAAACTGTGCTAATCTTGTCAAGAAAAAGTCTGAGTAAAACACGCCGTACGTATGAAGCGTGACGTTGTATCTAAGCTAATTCAAATATCTATAGCTGGTCTATAGCTTAGTAGGAATTGAGGCTGAGATGGGAAGAGTGGTCGAAAATATGGTATAATATTGGGACGGAGTGTGAAAAAATCTCCTGTTTATTAATTGCTTTGAGTTTGTATAGAAAGGAGCAAATAGATGAAAGATTTACATGCAAAATTATCGACTGATTTTGGGATTAATTTTTCAGATTTGAATTTATTAGAAACGGCTTTTACCCATACTTCCTACGCTAACGAGCATCGCCTTCTAAAAATTTCACATAATGAGCGCTTGGAATTTTTAGGAGACGCTGTACTCCAGTTGATGATTTCCAAATACCTCTACCAGAAGTATCCCAATAAGCCTGAAGGAGAAATGTCTAAATTGCGTTCTACCTTTGTTCGTGAGGAGTCATTGGCTGGTTTTTCTCGAGCCTGTGGCTTTGATCGGTTTCTTCGCCTTGGGAAAGGAGAAGAAAAGTCCGGAGGACGGAATCGTGATACCATTTTAGGGGATGCTTTCGAGGCTTTTTTAGGAGCTCTGCTATTGGACAAGGGAGAAAAGACCGTAGAGGAGTTCATCCATCAAGTCATGATTCCTCGTCTGGAAGAGGGGAACTTTGAAAGGGTGACGGACTATAAAACAGCCTTACAGGAAATCTTACAGGTTAATGGGGAAATTGTCATTTCTTACCAGGTTGTAGCGGAAACTGGTCCAGCACACGATAAGACTTTTGAAGTGGAAGTGTCTGCGGATCAGCGTGTGATTGGCCATGGTCGTGGTCGCTCTAAGAAATTAGCTGAACAAGCCGCCGCAAAAAATGCTGTGGAGGCTAGAGGATAAGTATGTATCTTAAATCGATTGAAATGCAGGGCTTTAAGTCCTTTGCGGATAAGACCAAAGTCGTCTTTGACCGTGGAGTGACGGCTGTTGTAGGACCAAATGGTTCTGGAAAGTCCAATATCACTGAAAGTCTGCGTTGGGCCTTGGGCGAGTCGTCTGCTAAAAGCCTACGTGGAGGCAAGATGCCTGATGTTATCTTTGCAGGAACGGAAAATCGTAAGCCACTCAATTTTGCTTCTGTCGTGGTAACCCTAGATAATAGCTCAGGCTTTATTGCAAATAAAAACAAGGAAATTAAAGTCGAGCGTCATATTTATCGTTCTGGTGATAGTGAGTACTTGATTGATGGGCAAAAGGTTCGTCTGCGAGATATTCATGATCTTTTCATGGATACGGGCTTAGGAAGAGATTCATTTTCTATCATTTCACAAGGGCGGGTTGAAGCAATTTTCAATTCCAAACCTGAGGAACGCCGTGCAATTTTTGAAGAGGCTGCAGGTGTTTTAAAATATAAAACTCGTAAAAAGGAAACAGAAAGTAAGCTGGCTCAAGCCCAAGGAAATTTGGATCGCTTGGACGATATTATCTACGAATTGGATAATCAGGTCAAGCCATTGGAGAAACAGGCACAAACTGCTAAGAAGTTTTTAGAATTAGATGGACAGCGCAAGGAATTATACTTAGACGTGTTGGTGGCTCAGTTGTCGCTTGGTAAGGAAAAGTTATCGGAAAAAGAAGCCGAACTAGAATCTGTCAAAACTGAATTGACTAGCTACTACAAACAGCGTTCTGAGCTGGAGCAAGAAAATCAGAACTTGAAAGAGAAGCGCCACCGCCTGTCAGAACAATTGGAGCGTGAACAGGCAGTTTTGTTGGATTTGACCAAGTTAATCAGTGATTTGGAGCGAAAAATTGAGGTCCATAAACTGGAATCTAGTCAAAACGAATCAAGTCGTCAAGAAGCGCAGGCGCGTTTGGAAAACTTGTTGACTAGACGAGAGCAGTTGGCAGAACAGATTGAGCAAAAGCAAGAAACACTTGCGCAATTAGATAGTTCCTTGTCTAGCTTGAAAGAAGATATTGCTGCGGTAGACAAAGAAATTTCCTACTTTTCAGAAGATCCTGATCAGGTTTTAGATCATCTGCGGGAACAGTATGTTGCTCTGATGCAGGAAGAGGCAGAAGCTTCAAACCGTCTGACCAAGATTCAGCAGGATATTGCCAATCAAATCAGTCTTTCTGAGAGTAAATCTGAAGACTTGGCACGCTTGCAGACGGAAAAACAAACAGCTCAAGAAGAACTTGATAAGAGTCGGAAAAGTTTAGAAGAAGCTGATCACGTTTTACGCCAGTTACTTGAGCGCTATCAGACCAAAAAAACAGAATTAGATCAAGTTCAGACTACTTATCAGTTTGAACAAGGTCGTTTGTTTGATTTGTTGGATCTGTTGAAAGGCAAACAGGCTCGCCAGTCTAGTTTGGAAGCTATTTTGAAAAATCATTCCAATTTTTACGCGGGGGTTAAGGCTGTCTTACAGGAGGCACCTAGCTTAGGAGGAATTATTGGAGCAGTCAGTGAACAATTGACCTTTGATACTCGTTACCAAACGGCTTTGGAAATTGCTCTTGGTGGTGCTAGTCAAAACGTCATTGTTGAAGATGAAACGACTGCTAAACGTGCTATCACATTTTTGAAAGAAAAACGGCAAGGACGGGCAACCTTCTTACCTCTGACAACGATCAAGCCACGACAGCTTTCTGGACAGCAAATCTCTTTACTAGAATCTTCCGATGGATTTTTGGGTTTAGCGAGTGATTTGGTGACTTATCAGCCAAATTTAGATGCGATTTTCCAAAATTTGCTAGGCACTATCGCGATTTTTGATACCATTGACCATGCCAATCAGGCAGCGCGAGCAACCAAGTTTCAAGTACGTATGGTGACCATGGATGGAGCGGAAATCCGTCCTGGTGGAGCCTTTGCTGGTGGTAGCAATCGAAATAACAGCACGACCTTTATCAAACCCGAACTGGATGCTCTTTTAGGAGAAATAGCAGAGCTGTCTAGCCAGTTGCAGGAGCAAGAAAGCTTGGTTGCAGCTAAGAAAACTAGCTTAGACCAGACCAGAGAAGTCTTGGAAACGATTAAGGCTGAGGGTGAAGAAGCTAGATTGAACCAGCAGAGCGCAAGGATTCATCAGGAACAGGCAGAAAATAGACTGGCTCAGCTATCAGCCCAATATGACCTGCAAATGAGTCAGGTTAGTCCGACCATTTTGACTGAGCTAGAAGAAGAAGCTACTAAGGAAGAAGCGAACGTCCAAGCCTTGAATGAGAAAAAACAAGCCTTGGATCAACAAATCAATCAAGTTCGTGATAATCGCGATAGTATTCAAGAAAGCTTGCAGAAACTACAGACTCAGAAGGGGCAACTAACTTTGGTACAGGCTGAAGCGACCAGTCAACTTCGTTTTGAACAGACAGATCTGAGACGTTTGCAAGAAGAAAAAGCAACTACCGAAAAGGATATTGCTATCCTTGAAGATTTGATCAATCAGAAAGTAGTGGCTTTAGAAGATACGACTATAGAGATACTGGAAGAGCAGTTGCAGGCGGCATCTGATAAGCAAAACCAGACCAATCAGATACTAATTCGCTTAAAGTTTGAATTGGAAGATATTGATGGGCAGTTTGAAGACTTGGAAGAAAGATTGCAACAAGCTCGGACAAAGAATGATGATTTGATTCGTAAGCAGGCTAAGTTAGAGGCGGATTGTGAGCAAGCGGGCGATACATTACGGACTTTACTTGGTAATTTGACCGAGCATTTTAAATTAAGTTTTGAAGCCGCCCAGTCTCAGGCCAAGGCAGTTGAAAACCTCGCTAGTGCCGAACAAAATCTTAAGAACTTGGAAAGAGTCATTCGATCTTTGGGCCCAGTCAATTTGGATGCGATTGCGCAATTTGACGAAGTCAATAATCGTCTAACCTTCCTCAATGAGCAACGGATGGATATTTTGTCAGCGCGTGATCTTCTTCTGGATACCATTCATGAGATGGATGATGAGGTGAAAGAACGTTTTAAAGTCACATTTGAAGCTATTCGTGAAAGTTTCAAGCAAACTTTCAAACAAATGTTTGGCGGTGGTTCAGCTGATTTAATTTTGACAGAGAATGATATTTTGACTGCAGGTGTTGAAATATCTGTTCAGCCTCCGGGTAAGAAAATCCAATCGCTCAACCTCATGTCCGGTGGCGAAAAGGCTCTTTCGGCCCTCGCTCTGCTATTTTCCATTATCCGAGTGAAGACCATCCCATTTGTGATACTTGACGAGGTAGAGGCTGCCTTGGATGAGGCCAATGTCAAACGCTTCGGAGACTATCTCAATCGCTTTGATAAGGAGAGTCAGTTTATTGTCGTGACACACCGAAAGGGCACAATGGCAGCAGCGGATGCCATTTATGGGGTAACCATGCAGGAATCTGGCGTATCAAAGATTGTATCTGTCAAATTGAAGGATGTGGAGAAATTATGATAAAAAAGATTTATGCCAGTGATATGGATGGTACGTTTTTACGTGAGGATCATAGCTTTGATAAAAAAAGTTTCCGAAGGGTTCTGGATCAGTTTAAGGAAATGGGTTACTTGTTTGTTGCGGCAAGTGGACGTTCCCTCCAGAGTCTTAAGCTAATCTTCGAAGATTATGTAGATGAAATCGGGTTTGTTGCTGAAAATGGTTCTATTGTTGAGTATCAAGGTCAGATGATTTTTCTGGATGAACCGATTCGTCCAGAAGTTTACTTGCCTATTATTGCTGGAATTGATGCCGGTCCTTATGGTAGTAGTCGTTCCATGGTATTGTCTGGACTCGAAAACTTTTACTTGTTAAAAAATGCTGAGCCTCAGTTTTTAGGAGCAATGACAAATTATTATGCTCATTTTCAATTGGTGGACTCGTTTGAAGATGTCCAGGAAAAAATAATAAAGATTAATGCCAAATTCGCCCCAGATGAGATGGACCAAGCAAGATTGTGGCTCAATCAGACCTTTGAAGGTGTGACAGCCATGACAACAGGGTTTGATAATATTGATATTATTCCTAATGGTTCAAATAAATCAGTTGGTTTGAGTCATTTGTGCAGTCATTTTGGAATTACAGGACGAGATGTAGTTGCCTTTGGGGATAATCAAAATGATTTGGATATGTTGGACTTTGCAGGTCTTGCCATTGCAACAGAAAATGCAAGAGAAGAAGTGAAGGCTCTAGCTGATCAGATTATTGGTCATTGCAATGATGGAGCTGTACTGGCTTATTTAGAGGAGGAAGTATATGGCAATTAAATTGATTGCACTAGATTTGGATGGAACCCTTCTGACGTCGGATAAACGAATTTCAGAAGCCAATAAGCAGGCCTTGTTAGCAGCTCGGCAACAAGGTGCTTATGTTGTCTTAACAACAGGACGGCCTTTACAAGCTATCGGTGCTTTTTTGGAAGAATTAGACCTCTTAGGTGAAAATCAATATTCCATTACCTTTAATGGTGGATTGGTACAAGAAAATACAGGGCGCATTTTAGATAAAACTGGCTTCAGCATTGATGATGTTCGTGCAATTCGACAAGTAACCAATCAATTGGACCTACCTCTGGATGTCTTGTATGGTGGAGATGTTTACTCATTACCCGCAGTCAATGAATCTCTGTATCTAACAGCCAATCCTTTGTTGAATAAAATTGATGTGACAGATGAGGAGATGCCAGAAGATTTTGTCTATAATAAGGCGGTGACAGCTGTAGCAGCTGATTTTCTGGATGGACAAATTCCAAAAATTCCTAGAGAATTGTACGATCGTTTTGAAATTTTCAAGTCGCGTGACATGCTGTTAGAATGGAGTCCAAAAGGAGTCCATAAGGCAAATGGATTGGCAAAATTGATTGGGCATTTGGGAATTGATCAATCAGAAGTGATGGCCTGTGGTGATGAAGGTAACGATCTTTCGATGATCGAATGGGCTGGTTTAGGTGTTGCAATGGCTAATGCAACAGACGAAATTAAGTCTGCTGCAAACCTTGTTTTACCAAAAACAAACGATGAAGATGGCATTGCCTGGGCTATTCAACAGTATGTATTAAATGAGGACTAAGTATGGGATTATTTGATCGATTATTTGGACAAGAATCGCAGGAAGAAAAACAAGTTGAAGTTGGTGAAGAAGTTGGAACGCACCAGACTGCTGAAAATGAACAAGTGGCTGTGGTTGCAACCGATTCTGATGACAGTTCATCTGAAGGCGGAGAAGCTGTAACCTTGACTGCTGAACAAGAAGCGCAAAAACAACGGACACTTGATATGATGGCCCAGTATTATGCGGCCAAAGAAGCAGCTGCTGCCCGCGTGAAAGAGGCGCAAGAAAAAGGTTTTGATCCTGCTATTCAGACAAAACCAAAAGAAGAACCTGTTCAAGAAATTGTACAAGAAGTACAGGAGAGTGAGCAAGACAAGTACCAGCGGACTTTGAAGAAAACAAGAACTGGATTTGGTGCAAGACTCAATGAATTCTTTGCCAATTTCCGTTCAGTAGATGAGGAATTTTTCGAGGAGTTAGAAGAATTGTTGATTTTGTCAGACGTTGGTGTGCAAGTAGCTTCGACTCTGACTGAGGAGCTCCGCTATGAGGCTAAATTGCAAAATGCTAAAAAGACAGAGGAACTCCGTCGTGTCATCATTGAAAAATTGGTGGATATTTATGAAAAGGATGGTCAGTTTAGTGAGCAGATCAATTTCCAAGACGATTTGACAGTCATGCTCTTTGTTGGTGTCAATGGTGTTGGGAAGACGACGTCTATCGGTAAGTTGGCTTACAAATACAAGCAGGCTGGCAAGAAGGTCATGTTGGTCGCAGCGGATACCTTCCGTGCAGGTGCGGTAGCCCAGCTGGTCGAGTGGGGGCGCCGTGTCGATGTGCCTGTAGTCACAGGACCTGAAAAATCAGATCCAGCTAGTGTGGTCTTTGACGGTGTCCAACATGCCGTGGCAGAAGGCGTAGATATTCTCATGATTGATACAGCTGGTCGCCTGCAGAATAAAGATAACCTCATGGCAGAGCTGGAAAAAATTGGTCGCATCATCAAACGGACTCTTCCTGATGCACCACATGAAACCCTCTTAGCCTTGGATGCTTCCACAGGTCAAAACGCTCTCAGTCAAGCTAAGGAATTTGCAAAAATTACCCCATTGACAGGCTTGGTCTTGACCAAACTGGACGGTACAGCCAAGGGTGGTGTAGTCCTTGCCATCCGTCAGGAACTGGATATTCCTGTTAAACTGATTGGTTTCGGTGAGAAAATCGATGATATCGGTGAGTTCAAATCTGAAGAGTTCATGCGTGGGCTCTTGGAAGGATTGATATAGAGCCGAAAAAAGTAGTTAACTGAGACAGTTAGCTACTTTTGTGTTTTCATTTTTTCCGCAATAAAGCTTCTATCCAGTCAGGTGCATAGGCTGAAGTACAACCTTTGGCAACTTTCATTTCAGAATATACTCCTAATTTCTGTCCGATTGCCCGCCCTTTTTCCAGATAGTCAGGATATGTAACTGCGATTTCTACCAAGCACTGGTTCATGGTCCACTGGATCAGTGGATCCGCAGTTTGTAAATGTTCATTGATATAAGTAAGTGTTTGTTCAATTTCTTGGTCTGTAGCGGTTTTTCCAGCAAAATATTTGGCCCGAAGGAACCAGCCAAGTCGTTGAAAAATAGCTTGGTCTTGGGTGAGTAAGTATTCTTCCCAGTCTTTGCTATCCTTGCGTTTGCTAAGAATAAGGGAGGCAAATTTATCAAGAACATTGTGGGAGACTTGTTCACTAATACTACTTTTTAGGTCAGAAGCTACAAGTTGGTCTGGCTTGTTTTTGACAATTTGAATGGCTAGATATTGAGCTTCAAGAATGCCGGTTTGCCAAAGCGGTACAAAGAGATCGGATTGATTTATGTAAGTCTTTGCGATTTTTGAGAGGGCTCCCATTGGTACACCATAATATGGCTTTGTCTCACCAATTTTATCATAGCGTTTGAGAGTTCCAGCATGGCTGGCTTCCTCGAGTTGGCTCAGAATTGTGTTTATTTCAGTCATTAGAATATTTCTCCGAAAAAAACTGGATTACTCCAGTTTTGTACATGATTTATTATAGGAGTCCACGCTCATGATACCACACATCAGGTGTCCAGACCCACTTGCATCCGTAGTGATCTAGTAAATCAAAGGCGGCCTGTGGCCCCATTGTACCAGCAGGATAGGTATGCAATGGAACTTGATTACTTGACCAAATATCGATGACCCGGTCAATCAAACTCCAACTTGCTTTTACTTCTTCCCAATGGCTAAAATTAGTGGAATCGCCATTTAAGACATCGAAAAAGAGTTTTTCATAGGCTTCAGGTGAATTGCCAAGAGCAGTAGCATTGTGACGGAAGTTGAGTTTGGCAGGAGTAAGGGCAAAGTGCGAACCAACTTCTTTTCCATTTATGGACAACATAAAGCCTTCAGTAGGCTGAATATAGATCGTCAATACATTTGCTTCAGAAGGCTGACCAAAAATATCTTCAGCATGTTTAAAGGTAATTGTGACACGAGTCCCTTTCTCGGTTAGTCGTTTACCTGTACGGAAGAAGAATGGTACATCGCGGAAACGGTCTGTGTCGACAAAAAAGACACCGCTAGCAAATGTTTCAGTCTGTGAATCATCGGCAATATTTGGTTCATCTAGGTAGCTGACATAATCTTTCCCATCAATTGAACCTGCAGCATATTGGCCACGAATAAAGTTTTGTTTCAATTCTTCATCAGTTTGATGGCGAAGGTGTTGGAAAACCTTAATTTTCTCAGCACGAACATCTTCTTCTTTGAAACTAGCTGGTTTATCCATTGCTAAAAGTGACAAAACTTGAAGTGCATGATTTTGTACCATATCTTTTAGTGCACCAGAATGATCATAGTAGCCACCACGGTCTTCAACCCCAATTGATTCAGCGAAAGTAATTTGGACATTATCGATATAATCACGGTTCCAGATATGCTCAAAAATAATATTGGCAAACCGAACTGCAAAGATATTTTGCACCATTTCTTTCCCTAAGTAATGGTCGATACGATAGATTTGGTCTTCATTAAATGCAGCAGCCAACTCGTCATTGAGCTTCTCAGCAGTGGCAAGACTGGTTCCGAAAGGTTTTTCAATAATCAAGCGTTCAAAACCTTGTCCGTCAACGATTTGTTCAGATTTGAGGTGTTTGGCAATGGTTCCGAAAAATTCAGGTGCCATAGAGAGGAAGAAGACCTTGTTGTGCTGGGTATCGTATTTTTCACACAAGTCGTCCTGCAATTTACGTAATGCTACATAATGCTCTGTATCATTAACATCATGGCTTTGATAGTAGAAATGGCTGGCAAATTCATGGGCTTGGCGTGGAGTATCTGGTAAGTCTCCAAGTGATTCAATAACAGTTTGTTCAAAAAATTCTTTGGTCCAAGGTCTTCGAGCTGTACCAATAACGGCAAAGTTCTCTCTGATATGTCCAGCCTTGTAGAGACGGAATAATGATGGATAGAGTTTGCGTTTGGCAAGGTCGCCACTAGCACCAAAAATAGTAAACAATACATGTGATGACATAATTTCATTCCTATCTGTTGAGTATAAAAACTATTATAGCATAAATTGTCAGAAAATTCACTTTTAAGTCGAAATTATTAGAAAACACGGTAAACATATGGAGAGTCCGGTTGTTCAATCTGTACAATAGATTGCAATTCTAAAGTTGGAAGATTTTGTTTCAATGAGGTATGGTAAGAAACCCTGATTGTGCCTTTGGCTTTAACCCAGGTGTTATTTGAAAATGGGGTATCAGAACCAGTAGAGAGCAGGCCATATACCCCTGAGTCTGCAATGCAATGTATAATTCCGAAGCGGAAGATGAATTGTTGATGGGCATTGTCAGGATCATTATAGACAAAACCAACCATCTCAACAGTTTTTCCTGAAAATTCCGTAGGATAGTCATAGATTGCCTCCATTACCTCCATGTAATTTTCACTAGTGACAATAATCTGATCTTCAGCGAGGTAGTGATTGGCAATTTCACGCATCTGACTCTGATAGGCAGATTTTGTAAAATAAATAGAACTGTCTGGTTTGAGATACTGAACTGTCGTTCCTTCTTGCGTTTGAGTCGTCGCATCATTCTCCGCAGCTAACGGGAAATGGTAGCCCTTTGCTGCGACAGTAGTTGAATCCAAGCTGACGGTAGGGAAGAGCCAGGCAACTAGAAGTGGAATCAATAAGAGGGCTACACTGGCAAACTTGGCTGATTTCTTTGACAAATGGCTGTATGTATCTATCTCTTTGACCCAAATATACAATTGTACAATAGCTAATATAAAGGACAAGACCATAGATAGAAATGCCAAGTAACTATAGTGTAAGTTAATATATTGGTCTAATTTTCCAGAGACATAAAGATACATGGTCATCTCAAAATAGCCTGCAAGAATTAAAAATCGAATCATGCCATACCTCCAAGTAGGAGACTATACCCTAGAATGACTAGAGTTATAACCGAGATAAATTCAACTATAAATTTACCAGTAAAGTAATGTTTCATCATGAGTAAATTTTTTATATCAATCATTGGTCCGATGACCAAGAAGGCCATTACCGGAGCAAAGCCAAAACTTGATAAAAGAGATGCAGCGATGAAGGCATCTGCCTCTGAGCAAAGGGAAAGAAGAAACGCCAGTAACATCATCAGCAGAATGGCAGATAATGGATTGTGGCCAATGGTCGTGAGTACTGCAGTTGGAATATAAACCTGAACCAAACTAGCAAAAAGGCAACCGAAGACCAGATAGCGACCCGTATCAAAAAATTCATCAATAGCATGAATAAGTGCAAAACCGACTTTTTGCCAGCTTGTCTTATTGGAATAATCATGTTGGTGATGGCTTAACTTATTTTCTTTCAGTATCGGATTTTTTACAAAGAAACCTAGAATGATCCCCAGTACGACTGAAACAAGGATTGCTCCTAAGGCACGATACGTGGCAAAAAGCATAGAATTACCAAATGCAGTATACGTTGCAAATAGTACAATGGGATTGATTACAGGAGCAGTAACTAAGAATGGGATAGCTGTATATTGGGGAACTTTTTTCTCCAATAATCGATTGACAATTGGAACAATCCCACATTCGCAGGAAGGAAAAATAAAACCAATAAAGGTGCCAAAAAGAATGGCGAGAACCCTGTTTTGGGGAAGGAGTTTATGTACTTTCTCAGGGGTGATAAACACATCGATAAAACCAGAAATCAATGCTCCAATCAATACAAAGGGTAAGGCTTCAATGATAATAGACAGGAAAATAGCCCCCGCTTGTAGAACGGAGGTAGGAAGTTGATTGAAATCAAACATACTATTTATCATCCTGCTTCAAGTTGTTTTTTCCGGAATTTATTTTTGATTTTGGATCTGGATACTCAATTTCTTCTAGATTTTCAAATGAAGCAAATTCTTCGAGCATTTTTTCTAAATCATCTTGTCGTTTATATGTTACAGCCATGGGGCACCTCCAAAAATAATATATGCTCATTATACCTTTTTTACCCAAAAATATCTAAAAGAATCTGATTGATTTGAAGTCCAAAATATACTTAGCAACTTCAAATCATGTTATAATACTCTTATGGAAACAAGAATAAC
The DNA here is from genome assembly GCF_019794615.1 of Streptococcus suis. GTDB lineage: Bacteria > Bacillota > Bacilli > Lactobacillales > Streptococcaceae > Streptococcus > Streptococcus suis_AI. The sequence continues at coordinate 28,276 of NZ_JAIMDU010000004.1, read as the reverse complement.
AGAATTAGTTAGCTTGCTGAATCAGTATGCTAAAGAATATTATCAATTGGATCGACCAAGTGTATCGGATGCCGAATATGACCAGCTCTATCGTGAGTTAGTTGAGCTCGAGACAGCACATCCAGAACTGATTTTACCAGATAGCCCAACCCATCGAGTGGGTGGGAAAGTATTAGATGGTTTTGAGAAATATAGCCATGTTTATCCTCTTTTTAGTCTGCAGGATGCATTTTCGCGTGCAGAATTAGAAACGTTTGATCAGCGTGTACGCAAGGAATTTCCACAGGCAAGTTATATTTGTGAGCTGAAGATTGATGGCCTTTCCATCTCCCTTACCTATGAAACTGGAAAACTTGTTGTTGGAGCTACACGCGGGGATGGTAGTATTGGTGAAAATATTACTGAGAATTTAAAACGTGTAGCTGATATTCCTTTGACCTTGCCCGAGGCGATTGATATTACCGTTCGAGGGGAATGTTATATGCCCAAAGCTTCTTTTGCTCGTGTTAACAAACAACGTGAAGAGGCTGGAGAAGCTGAGTTTGCTAACCCTAGAAATGCCGCTGCAGGAACCCTCCGTCAATTAGATACAGCTGTCGTTGCTCAACGTGGACTTGCTACCTTCCTTTACCAAGAGGCGAGTCCATCTGATGTAGTCAGTCAATCAGAGGTTCTTCATAAGCTAGATACCCTTGGTTTTACGACAAATCACGATTATCATTTGGCAAATACCATTGATGATGTGTGGGAGTTTATTGAAAAAATGGCAGAGCGCCGAGATGATCTCCCCTATGAGATTGATGGCATAGTCATTAAAGTAAATGATTTAGCTGCACAAGAAGAGTTGGGTTTTACGGTCAAGGCACCACGATGGGCTGTTGCCTATAAATTCCCAGCCGAGGAAAAGGAAGCTGAAATCTTGTCGGTTGATTGGACTGTTGGTCGTACGGGTGTCGTAACTCCAACTGCAAACCTAAGTCCTGTTCAATTAGCGGGGACGACGGTCAGTCGAGCGACCTTGCACAACGTAGACTATATCGCTGAAAAAGATATTCGTATTGGTGATACAGTTATTGTATATAAAGCAGGAGACATTATTCCAGCAGTGCTGAAAGTGGTGGACAAGTATCGTACCATTCAAGAACCGATGCCTATCCCAACGATCTGTCCAAGTTGTGCTGGTATCCTACAACATTATGAAGATGAAGTTGCCCTGCGCTGTATCAATCCTTTGTGTCCTAGTCAGTTGATGAGTAAGTTGGAACATTTTGCTAGTCGTGATGCCATGAATATTGCAGGATTGGGAACGTCTATCGTTGAAAAATTGTTCCTGTCACAATTAGTTCATGATGTTGCAGATATTTATCAATTAACGGTCACCGATTTACTCAATGTAGATGGTTTTAAGGAAAAATCAGCTGAAAAATTATATCAAGCAATTCAAAGTTCCAAAACAAATTCAGCGGAGCGTCTTTTGTTTGGTTTGGGAATTCGTCATGTTGGAAACAAAGCAAGTAAAATATTATTGGAAAAATTTGGTGATTTAGAATCGTTAGCAAAAGCTGATCAAGATACTATTGCCTCATTAGAAGGATTAGGACAAGTCATTGCAAAGTCAATTACAACTTATTTTGCTAGCCAAGGAGCTCAACAACTTTTAGATGAACTTAAGGAAGTTGGGGTAAACTTAGCTTATCTTGGACAGGTAGCAGATGAAAATGCTGCCTTATCCGGTATGACAGTTGTATTAACGGGGAAATTGGAAAGAATGAAACGCAATGAGGCTAAGGCTAAATTAGAATCCTTAGGAGCGAATGTAGCTGGCTCAGTTTCTAAGAAAACAAATCTTGTTGTCGCAGGAACGGATGCTGGTAGTAAATTGGTCAAGGCACAAGAACTTGGGATTGAAATAAAAGATGAGGCTTGGCTAGAAAACCTTTAAAAGGAATGAACGATGAAAAAAAGAAAACGTGCGCGATTGATTTATAATCCGACTTCGGGTCAGGAAATTATGAAAAAAAATGTAGCAGAAGTATTGCACATTTTTGAAGGTTATGGATATGATACATCTGCTTTTCAAACTAGTCCTGAGCCAGATTCTGCAAAAAATGAAGCAAAAAGAGCCGCACTTGATGGATTTGATTTAATCATTGCTGCAGGTGGTGATGGTACTATTAATGAAGTGGTCAATGGCATTGCTCCACTTGAAAAAAGGCCTAAAATGGCTATTATTCCTACTGGAACAACAAACGACTACGCGCGTGCATTGAAAATTCCAAGAGGAAATCCAGTCGAGGCAGCAAAGATAATTGCCAAGAGGCAGACCATTTTAATGGATATTGGCTTAGCAAAAAATAAAAAAAATGGTACTCAACAAGAGCATTATTTTATAAATATTGCAGCTGCTGGAACCTTGACTGAGCTTACTTATAGCGTTCCAAGTCAGCTTAAGACGATGTTTGGCTATTTGGCATATGTGGTAAAAGGGGCCGAGTTGTTACCAAGAGTTCAATTTACACCAGTTCGAGTGAAGCATGATCAAGGGGTGTTTGAAGGATCTGTATCCTTAATTTTTGTAGCCCTTACCAACTCAATTGGAGGTTTTGAACAAATTGTTCCAGATGCAAAATTAGATGATGGCAATTTTACACTATTGATGGTTAAAACAGGCAACTTATTTGAAATTTTGCATTTGATTCGTCAGGTTTTAGATGGTGGGAAACATATTGATAGTGACTTGGTGGAGTATATAAAAACGAAGAGTTTAACGATTGAAAACCTTAACCCTGAAAATCGTCTGTTAATTAATTTAGATGGTGAGTTTGGAGGAGATGCGCCAGTTGAACTGGAGAATTTAGCAAATCATATTGAATTCTTTGCAGACACAGACCTTGTATCCGATGATGCCATCACACTCGATATGGATCAAATCAATCGAGAAAAAATGGCTAAACGATTTATTGAAGAATCTGATCATATGGATGAAACTATTAAATAGGAAGAAAAGATGAAAAGTCTTTTCTTTTTTTTTAGAAATACGAATTAAACGCTTCCAATAGCGATATTTTCTTGACAAATGGGTGTTTTAGGAGTATCCTTACATGGTATTAAATTTTAAAAGGAGAATTCGTTATGAATTTAGGCGCATTGGCCCTTGGTTTGGCCTGTCTTGGTGTAAGTATCGGTGAGGGACTTTTGGTAGCTTCTTATCTTAGTTCGTCTGCACGTCAACCAGAAATGCAAAGTAAATTGATGTCTGGTGTTTTCTTGGGTGTTGCCTTTATCGAGGGAACTTTCTTCGTCACTTTGGCTATGACGTTTGTCTTGAAATAGTAGAAAATAGAGAAATAGAAAAGGGGGGAACCTCAATTGGAAGAAACTTTAAGTCCAACCCTTACCCTTGGTCCCGTAACCTTTGACCTGACCATGGTATTGGTTTCAGTCATTACCATTTCGGTTATTTTCTTACTTGTGTTTTGGGCTAGTCGTCGGATGGAACTTAAGCCAAAAGGAAAACAAAATGTTTTGGAATATGTTTACGAACTAACCGTCAACTTTACAAAAGGAAACCTTGGTGATGAGGAAGCAAAGCGCTATTCTTTGTTTTTCTTTACAGTTTTCACTTTTCTTTTGCTTGCCAATAATTTGGGATTAATGACGAAGTTGGAAACACCAGAGGGACAAAATTTGTGGACTTCTCCAACGGCTAATATGGCATACGACTTTGGTCTTGCTGGTATAGCAATACTTTTTTGTCATTTTGAAGGGATTCGCCGCCGTGGCTTTAAAGAATACCTTAAATCTTTTGTGACACCTTGGGCGATGGCTCCAATGAATATTTTGGAAGAAGTGACCAATCTTGTGTCGCTTGCTCTTCGTTTATATGGTAATATTTATGCCGGTGAAGTGCTTGTTTCTCTTCTTCTACAATTATCTCAACAAAGTGCATTTGCATACCCAATAGCCTTTGTTCTAAACATTGTTTGGACAGGTTTCTCTGTATTTATTTCATGCTTACAGAGTTATGTATTTGTTATGTTGGTATCTATGTATCTGAACAAGAAAATCAATGGAGAGAGTGAGTAAGAGAGGGATAAATAATGACGACACAAATTACAATGCAGGCAAGTACTGTACTAGGAAATTTTATCCTCGTTACAGCATCTTTTGCAGTTTTAATTATTTTAATTCGTGTATTCGCTTGGAATAAAATTACTGGAATTTTTGAAGAACGTGAAAAGAAGATTGCAGGTGATATTGATGCGGCTGAAGAAAAATTAGCAGTTGCAGCTGACCTTGTGAAACAACGCGAAGATGAATTAGTGCAGGGCCGTATTGAAGGACAAAAAATCATTCAAGACGCGGTAGAACGTGCTAAATTGGAGAAAAAGCGAATTCTTGAACAGGCTGAAGTTGAAGTGCAAGGCTTGAAAACAAAAGCACAAATGGAAATTGAAGCTGAAAAACGTGAGGTTCAAGAAACACTTCGTGTTCAAGTTGCTAATTTGGCGGTTGATATTGCAGGAAAAATTATTTTTGAAGATTTGGATCAACAGGCACACAGCAATTTGATTGATCGGTATTTGGACAAATTAGGAGACAAGTAGATGAACGCTAGAGAAAATGCCCTCGTGCAAAAATATGCTCTATCATTTGTTGAAAAAGTCAGTGACAGTTCAGAAATTTGGAACATGTATGATCAGATTTCTGAGTTGATAACTATCATTCATGATAGTAAATTGAACCGTCTCTTATTGTCGGCTACAGTTTCAAGAGAAGAAAAAGCAGCTTTTGTACGCACTGTTCGTCAATCTAGTTATTGGCAAATCAATGATTTAATTGAAGATGTGATTCGAGATGGACATGCAGATTTACTTCTGGAAACTCTTGAACGCGCTCAACTTCAAATCAGTAAATTAAAAAATGAGTTTGATGCACATATTGCATCAGTTTATCCATTAACGGAACAACAAAAATCTCGTTTACGTCAATTAGTCGAGGAACGGTTTGGTTTGCGTGTCCGTAATATTGTTGAAGAACTGGATGCTTCATTATTAGGTGGTTTTGTTTTGACAATTAACCATAAAGTAATTGACGCAAGTGTTCGTACACAATTAAAGGATGTTAGAAAAAAACTATAGAAAGTGGTGTTCTTTTGATAAATGCACAAGAAATTAGCGCTTTACTAAAACAACAAATCGAAGAGTTTCAACCTGACTTTGATTATACAGAGACTGGTGTAGTTACCTACATTGGTGATGGTATTGCACGTGCGCAAGGTCTTGATAATGCCATGAGTGGAGAGCTATTAATCTTTGAAAATGGCACCATTGGTATGGCTCAGAACTTGGAGACAAATGACGTCGGTATCATTATTCTTGGCGGATTTACAGATATTCGTGAGGGTTCTGTTGTTCGTCGTACAGGAAAAATCATGGAAGTACCAGTTGGATCTGGATTGATTGGTCGTGTCATTAATCCTTTGGGGCAACCAGTCGATGGATTGGGCGAAATTCGTACAAGCAAAACTCGTCCGATTGAATACCCTGCACCAGGTGTTATGCAACGTAAATCAGTAAATGAACCCCTTCAAACTGGTCTAAAAGCGATTGATGCCCTGGTACCAATTGGTCGTGGACAACGTGAATTGATTATCGGTGACCGTCAAACAGGTAAAACTTCTGTAGCTATTGATGCTATCTTGAACCAAAAAGGTCAAGATATGATTTGTATCTATGTAGCAATCGGTCAAAAAGAATCTACAGTTCGTACTCAAGTAGAAACACTTCGTCAATATGGCGCGTTAGATTATACTATTGTTGTGACAGCATCTGCTTCACAACCATCTCCATTACTTTTCTTGGCACCTTATGCTGGGGTAGCAATGGCGGAAGAATTTATGTATGAAGGCAAACATGTTTTGATTGTCTATGATGATTTATCAAAACAAGCGGTAGCATATCGTGAATTGTCTCTCTTGCTTCGTCGTCCTCCAGGTCGTGAAGCATATCCAGGGGATGTATTCTACTTGCACAGTCGTTTATTGGAACGTTCTGCAAAAGTTTCTGATGAATTGGGTGGAGGTTCCATTACAGCCTTGCCATTTATTGAAACACAAGCTGGTGATATCTCTGCTTATATCGCAACCAACGTGATTTCCATTACAGATGGACAAATTTTCTTAAAAGATGATTTGTTTAACTCTGGTATTCGTCCAGCGATTGATGCCGGATCTTCTGTATCACGTGTTGGTGGTTCCGCCCAAATTAAAGCCATGAAAAAGGTTGCTGGTACCCTTCGTATCGATTTGGCTTCTTATCGTGAATTGGAAGCATTTACGCAATTTGGTTCTGATTTGGATGCAGCAACACAAGCAAAACTCAATCGTGGTCGTCGTACAGTGGAAGTTTTGAAACAACCATTGCACAAACCACTTCCAGTTGAAAAACAGGTTTTGATTTTGTATGCTTTGACAAATGGATATTTGGATTCAGTTCCGATTGATGATATTTTAGCATTTGAAGAAGAGTTGTATGCATACTTTGATTTGCACTATGATAATCTTTTGGATGTCATTCGTACAACGAAAGATCTTCCAGATACGGATGAGTTGAATACTGCTATTCAAACATTCAAAGACCAATCAATCTTTAAATAAAGGAGTCTAGGATGGCAGGTTCTCTTAATGAAATTAAATCAAGAATAGCATCAACCAAGAAAACCAGTCAAATCACAGGTGCCATGCAGATGGTTTCTGCATCAAAGTTGGCGAAATCAGAGCAGTTGGCGAAATCATTTCAGATTTATGCTAGTAAAGTTCGGGCGATTACGACGGATTTGTTACGTGGTGAACTAATGACATCAGATACTAGCAATCCGATGCTCATTCGGCGTCCGATTCAAAAAGTGGGTTATATTGTCATCACCTCAGATAGCGGTTTAAAAGGTTCTTATAATTCTAGTATTTTAAAAGCTGTTATGGAAATGATTGATCAGGACCATCAGTCAAATGAAGAGTTTGAGATTATTGCTATTGGGGGGATGGGTGCTGATTTTTTCCGTGCACGTGGTATCAACCCTGTGTTTGAATTACGTGGAATTGCTGATAACCCTAGCTTTGAAGAAGTCCAAAAAATCATTTCTAAATCTGTAGAAATGTATAAAAATGAGCTGTTTGATGAACTTTATGTTTGTTACAATCATCATGTAAATAGTTTGACTAGCCAGGTACGTGTACAGCAAATGCTTCCTGTTGAAGATTTAGACCACAATGAAGTAGATGGCTATACGGCGACATTTGAATTGGAACCAAATCGTGAAATGATATTGGACCAATTGTTGACTCAATATGCAGAATCAACCATTTACGGGGCACTTTTGGATGCTAAGACTGCTGAAAATGCTGCTGGTATGACTGCGATGCAGACTGCGACAGATAATGCGAAGAATGTTATTTCGGATTTAACAATTCAATACAATAGGGCGCGTCAGGCTGCTATTACTCAGGAAATCACTGAGATTGTTGCCGGCGCATCAGCTCTTGAGTAGGTTAGAAAAAGAGGAAATAGAATGAGTTCAGGTAAAATTACTCAGGTTGTTGGTCCTGTTGTAGACGTCGCGTTTGCAGCAGAAGATAAACTTCCTGAGATTAACAATGCACTTGTTGTATATAAAAATGATGATTCTAAACAAAAAGTTGTGCTAGAAGTTGCACTGGAGCTTGGTGACGGTGTTATTCGGACAATTGCTATGGAATCAACTGACGGTTTGACTCGTGGAATGGAAGTGCTTGACACAGGTCGTCCGATTTCAGTACCAGTTGGTAAAGAGACGCTGGGTCGTGTCTTTAACGTTTTAGGGGATACAATTGACCTTGAGGAACCGTTTCCGTCAGATTTTGAGCGTGAACCGATTCACAAAAAGGCTCCTTCTTTTGATGAATTATCGACTTCAAATGAAATTTTGGAAACCGGTATTAAAGTTATTGACCTTTTAGCTCCTTATCTTAAAGGTGGTAAAGTTGGACTTTTCGGTGGTGCCGGTGTTGGTAAGACAGTTCTTATCCAAGAATTGATTCATAACATCGCTCAAGAACATGGTGGTATTTCTGTATTTACTGGTGTTGGTGAGCGTACTCGTGAAGGGAACGACCTTTACTGGGAAATGAAAGAGTCTGGTGTTATTGAAAAAACAGCCATGGTCTTTGGTCAGATGAATGAGCCACCAGGTGCACGTATGCGTGTTGCCCTTACTGGTTTGACGATAGCTGAATATTTCCGTGATGTTGAAGGTCAAGACGTTCTCTTATTTATTGACAATATTTTCCGTTTCACTCAAGCAGGTTCAGAAGTGTCAGCCCTCTTGGGTCGTATGCCTTCAGCCGTTGGTTATCAGCCAACCCTTGCTACTGAGATGGGACAATTGCAAGAACGGATTACTTCAACTAAGAAGGGGTCTGTAACTTCTATTCAGGCGATTTACGTTCCTGCGGATGACTATACTGACCCTGCTCCAGCAACAGCGTTTGCCCATTTGGATTCTACAACCAACTTGGAGCGTAAGTTGACTCAATTAGGTATTTATCCAGCGGTTGATCCATTAGCATCATCTTCTCGTGCCTTGGCTCCTGAAGTTGTAGGTGAGGAGCACTATGCTGTAGCGATGGAAGTAAAACGTGTTCTTCAACGTTACCAAGAATTGCAAGATATTATTGCCATTCTCGGTATGGATGAATTGTCTGATGAGGAAAAGACTTTAGTTGGTCGCGCACGTCGAATTCAATTTTTCTTGTCTCAAAACTTTAACGTTGCTGAACAATTTACAGGTATGCCAGGTTCCTACGTTCCTGTTGCAGAAACCGTTAAAGGCTTTAAGGAAATTTTAGATGGTAAACACGATCATTTACCTGAAGATGCTTTCCGAAATGTTGGTTCAATTGAGGATGTAGTCGCTAAAGCTGCTAAAATGAAATACTAGAGGTGGCATATGGCACATATGACTGTTCAAGTAGTGACACCAGATGGAATAAAATATGATCACCATGCAGCCTTTGTTTTGGTTAAAACCAAAGAGGGGGAATTGGGGATTTATCCAGGTCACTTAGAATTGATTGCTGTTTTAGAAATTGATGAGATGAAAGTACGTCGTGTTGATGATGAAAACCACGTGGATTGGATTGCTGTCAATGGTGGTATCATCGAAATCAACAAAGATTTGATAACAATTGTCTCTGATTCTGCTGAGAGGGAACGAGACATTGATATTAGTCGAGCAGAACGGGCTAAATTGAGAGCGGAGCGTGAATTAGAAGAAGCTCAGAACGCTCGGAATATTGATATGGAAAAACGTGCTGCAGTTGCACTTCAGCGGGCAATCAACCGTATTCGTGTTGGTAAACATTGATAAAATTGGGATTGAACTTGGTTCAGTTCCTTTTTTCAATTTCATGGTATAATGGAGATATGATACAATCAATTTTACAATTTATTAGTCATCTACTCTTTATCTATATAAGTTATCATCTATTGATAACGACAGTAGATTGGGCACGATGGTTAAAGGTAACGGGAGATAATCAGCCAAAAATCAACATGCTGATATTATTTATTGCTATTGCATTAGGTTATTTAGTCTCAACTTTCTTTTTAGAGTTGTTACTAATTGGACGTTCTTTTGCAACTATGTCTTAATAGGTTAAGAAGAGGGAAGTGAATGGAAACAATCATTGTTAAAGGAAGTCAGGATGGATTAAAGGGTCAAGTTGAGATTGAGGGTGCAAAAAATGCAGTTCTACCCTTGTTAGCAGCGACAGTTTTGGCAAGTAAGGGTCAGACTCAGCTGACACAAGTACCGATTTTATCTGATGTGTTCACAATGAACAATGTTGTTCGTGGTTTGGGTGTTCGTGTAAAATTTGACGAGGAAACGAAGACAATTGATGTTGATGCGACTGGAAAATTAGGTAGTGAAACTCCCTATAAATATGTTAGTCAAATGCGTGCATCCATTGTCATTCTTGGTCCAATTTTAGCTCGTAATGGCTATGCGAAAGTATCTATGCCGGGTGGTTGTACAATCGGAAGTCGTCCAATTGATCTTCATTTGAAAGGTCTACAAGCGATGGGCGCAAGAATTAAGCAACGGGCTGGTTACATTGAAGCTAGTGCGGAGGCCTTGCAGGGTGCTCATATTTATCTTGATTTTCCAAGTGTCGGTGCGACACAAAATTTAATGATGGCTGCAACGCTTGCTCATGGTACGACTATACTTGAAAATGCTGCGCGCGAACCTGAAATCGTTGATTTGGCTATTTTTCTAAATAAGATGGGTGCGAATGTTAAGGGAGCAGGTACTGAGACAATTACCATTACGGGTGTAGAAGAATTGGTAGGAGCAGAGCATCAAGTTGTTCAAGACCGTATCGAAGCAGGTACATTTATGGTGGCTGCTGCTATGACTGGTGGAGATGTTTTGATTAAGGATGCTGTCTGGGAGCACAATCGTCCACTTATTTCTAAAATGGTAGAAATGGGAGTTGAAGTAACGGAAGAAGCAGAAGGGATTCGAGTGCGTTCACAAGTGGACAAACTCAAACCTGTAACAGTAAAAACCCTACCACACCCTGGCTTTCCGACCGACATGCAGGCCCAGTTTACAGCATTAATGGCAGTTGCAAAAGGTGAGTCAACCATGATTGAAACGGTGTTTGAAAATCGGTTCCAACACCTTGAAGAATTACGTCGGATGGATTTGCATTCGGAAATTTTACGTGATACGGCTATCATTTCTGGGGGACAACCCTTGCAAGGAGCTCAGGTAATGTCGACAGATTTACGGGCTAGTGCAGCCTTGATTTTAGCTGGATTAGTTGCGGAAGGGGAAACAATTGTAGGAAAACTAACGCACTTAGATCGAGGTTACTATCGTTTTCATGAGAAATTAGCTGCTTTAGGTGCAACGATTGAACGTGTCAGTGGAGAAGGTGAAAATGGATAAGGAAAATCTTGGCTATGTAGGTAAAAATTTACTCTTAGTAGTGATTATTTTGCTGCTAGCACTAATAATATTTGCCTTTGGACTGATGATTGGATACGGTGTCATAGGTGATGGGGACAATATGTTTTCAATTTTATCAGTAGAAAAATGGCAGGAATTCATTTCTAAATTTACTGGAAAGTAGGCTAGCCCTACTTTTTTAATGGGGATTTTATGGCGAAGAAAAATGTAAAAAAACAAGCAATGAGTCTGCTCAGCTTACTGGCTACGGTTGTTGTAGCAGCAGGCGGCTATCTTTTAAGCGATAACAAGAGCAGTAACCTTGCTGATTATTCCTATTATGTCAATCAGTCTAAGGCAAGTGAAGGCACACCTAGTCAGGAACTGGCTAGTTCGGTATTGACAGAAGATGTAAAAAAGCAACTGGGGAATTCGATTGAATGGAATGGCGCTGGAGCATTTATTATTAACGGGAATCAGACGGATTTAGATGCATCGGTTGCCAGTGTTCCTTATGGTGATAATAAGACAAAAACAGTCCAGGGAGAAACGGTTCCAACAGTAGCCAATGCGCTTTTAGCCAAATCTACACGTCAGTATAAGGACCGTGAAGAAACAGGAAATGGTCGGACTTCTTGGACACCTGCGGGTTGGCATCAGGTCCATGATTTAACTGGAGAATATGACCATGCAGTGGACCGTGGTCACCTCCTAGGTTATGCTTTGATTGGTGGATTGTCTGGCTTTGATGCTTCAACCAGCAATCCTAAGAATATTGCAGTTCAAACAGCTTGGTCCAACCAAGCCAACGATCAAACTTCAACTGGGCAGAATTATTTTGAAAGTCAGATTCGGCGGGCCTTGGATAAAAATAAGCGTGTCCGCTATCGTGTGACTTTGGTGTATGCTGAGAGTGAAGACCTTGTTCCTGTCGGAAGCCATCTAGAGTCAAAAGCAGCAGATGGTAGCCTAGAGTTCAATGTGTTCGTTCCAAATGTTCAGAGCGGTCTCAGTATCAACTATCGTAGTGGGGAAATTACGGTGAATGAGTAACACGACAAACGCATGAAGAAAAAATCGTTTTCAGATAACGTTTTTTCATAAAAAAGTTATATTTTCATCATGAAATTTTGATATAATGTAGGTGAAAACGAGGATAAATCAAAGCAATTATGTAAATATCGTGAAAATATTTTTAAAAAAATGCATGTAGCTAGAAAACAGTTACATGCATTTTCTTCATGCGTACGGCGTGGAATGAGTAAAGAAATCAATTGCCAAAAACTCTTATTTTTGATAAAATATTTTTAATTGAATAGAAGTCTGTGAGACTAGTACACCTATGGAAACTGTCCAGGGAGTTGAGCCGTGACTGCAAGCTCAATCAGTGAAAGTTGGTCGAATTCACTCACACAAGGACTTAGAACCTTTATTCACTAATATAAGTACTTCACTTGTGAAGACTGGTTCTTAGAAGCAAGGTCTGCCTAGCAGATGAAAACGGATGGTACCGCGTGACAACGCTCCGATACGAGTGGTGTCATGCGTTTTTTTTATTGGAGGAATTATGTCAAACATTGAACAACAGTTGGCTGAATTAAGCCAAACTACACTTGAAAAGTTAAAAGAAATCCAGCACCAAGGAGAAAAAGAACTTCAAGACCTGCGTGTCGCGGTTTTGGGTAAAAAAGGGTCCTTGACTGACTTGTTGAAAGGTTTGAAAGACCTGTCTAACGAAATGAAACCAATCGTTGGTAAGCAAGTCAATGAAGTGCGTGATGTGCTGACGGCTGCCTTTGAAGAGACCGCTCAGAAGGTTGCAGCCGCAAAAATTCAACAGCAATTAGCTTCAGAAACCATTGATGTAACCTTGCCAGGTCGTCAGGTTAAGGTCGGAAAACGCCATGTCTTGACTCAAACTTCTGAAGAAATCGAAGATATTTTCTTGGGTATGGGATTCCAAATCGTTGACGGATTTGAAGTGGAAAAAGATTACTACAATTTTGAGCGCATGAATTTGCCAAAAGATCACCCAGCACGTGATATGCAGGATACCTTCTACATCACAGAAGAAATCCTTATGCGGACCCATACGTCGCCTGTTCAGGCGCGTACAATGGACCAACATGATTTCTCAAAAGGTGCCTTGAAGATGATCTCGCCAGGACGTGTTTTCCGTCGTGATACGGACGATGCGACCCACAGCCACCAGTTCCACCAGATTGAAGGCTTGGTAGTCGGTGAAAATGTATCTATGGGGGATCTCAAAGGTACGCTTGAAATGATTATCAAGAAAATGTTTGGTGAAGAACGTCAAATTCGTCTGCGTCCATCTTACTTCCCGTTCACTGAGCCTTCTGTTGAGGTGGATGTTTCCTGTTTCAAATGCGGTGGTGACGGCTGTAACGTATGTAAGAAAACAGGCTGGATTGAAATCCTCGGTGCAGGTATGGTCCACCCACAAGTATTGGAAATGAGTGGCATTGATTCAACCAAGTACTCTGGCTTTGCCTTTGGTCTTGGTCAGGAACGCATTGCCATGCTCCGTTACGGTATCAACGATATTCGTGGATTCTATCAAGGCGATGTACGATTCTCGGAGCAGTTTTAACGTAGCACTACTTAAGGCTGACAAAGTCAGCTCTTAAGTAGACGGGAATCGCTATTCTGCGACTTCCCTAGCTACCTTACTAGGATTTCAAGCAAAAAATATCGTTTTGCTTGAAATCCGTCGTAATCCGATAAAGTTAGTAGATCGTTGATTGAGAGAAGCGGTAGCTGCTCTAGCGGTCTACCTACTCCCCTCACTAGTTCTAAGGTTTAAAAAGTATCGTTTTCAACCTTGAACCGTCGTAACTCCGCAGGAGTGAGTAGACAGAAATCGCTATTCTGTGATTTTCCTAGCTACCTTACTAGGATTTCAAGCAAAAAATATCGTTTTGCTTGAAATCCGTCGTAACTCCGTAGGAGTAAGTAGAAGGGAATCGCCATTAGGCGACTTTCCTAGCCCAGTTAGAAATGAGAGGCAATGAGATGCAGATTGATCCTATACGTTTAGAAGAGGTTTCCGCTTTGCAGGAGCTGGCTAAACAGACTTTTGCAGAGACCTTTGCTCACGATAATGACCCAAATGAACTGGAGGCATTCTTCGAGGAAGCTTATTCCTTGGAGGTCTTGACTAGTGAGTTATCGGATTCCAACTGCCAGCACTATTTTCTAAGAGTAGATCATCAGATAGCTGGTTATCTCAAGCTTAACCAGGGTCCTGCTCAGACAGAACAGGAGCTGGAAAATGCCTTTGAAATCCAGCGTATCTATCTCTTAAAGGCCTATCAAGGTCAGGGGTTGGGTAAGAAACTTTTTGAGTTTGCTTTGGAAAAAGCAGAGCAGTCAAGCTGTGATTGGGTCTGGCTGGGAGTTTGGGAACATAATTACAAAGCTCAGAAATTCTATTCCAAATACGGATTTGAAAAATTTGGCCAGCATGAATTTGCGGTCGGTGATAAGATAGATGTGGATTGGCTACTAAAACGGCCTTTGCACCAGAAAGGATAATATGTTAGTAAGTTACAAATGGTTAAAAGAACTCGTTGACTTTGATGCGACAAGCCATGACTTGTCTGAAAAAATGTCAACAACAGGGATTGAGGTAGAAGGGGTTGAGCAAAAGAGTGCTGGACTGTCTAAGTTGGTTGTTGGTCAGGTTGTGTCTGCTGAGTCCATTCCAGATACCCACCTCAATATCTGTCAGGTCAATGTCGGTGAGGAAGTCACGCAAATCGTTTGCGGTGCTCCAAATGTCAAACCAGGTATCAAGGTGATTGTCGCTCTACCAGGTGCGCGTATCGCTGGCAACTACAAGATCAAGAAAGGCAAAATCCGCGGAGTTGAGTCCTTGGGGATGCTCTGCTCATTGAGCGAAATCGGTGTGTCCGACTCAGTGGTGCCAAAAGTCTATGCGGACGGAATCTACCACCTGCCTGAAGATGCAGTCGTAGGTGAGCCAATCTTTTCATACCTGGACCTCGACGACGAGATTATCGAGCTGTCTATCACACCAAACCGTGCTGATGCCCTTTCTATGCGTGGCGTGGCTCATGAAGTGGCCGCTATCTATGACAGCAAGGTCAACTTCAAGCCTGTGACCTTGGAGGAAAGCGACAAGAAGGCCAGCGATGTGATTGAAGTGGCCATTGAGTCAGACAAGGTGACTGCCTACACGGCTCGTGTCATTGAAAATGTGACTATTGCACCGAGCCCACAGTGGTTGCAAAACCTGCTCATGAACGCAGGTATCCGCCCGCTCAACAACGTGGTGGACATCACTAACTACATCTTGCTCTACTTCGGTCAGCCAATGCATGCCTTTGACTTTGACAAGTTTGACGGCAAGAAAATCGTGGCTCGTCAGGCAAAAGAGGGTGAAAACTTGGTAACACTTGACGGCGAAGAGCGTGACTTGATTGCTGATGACATTGTCATTTCCGTTGGGGACAAGGCAGTTGCCCTTGGTGGTGTCATGGGTGGTGCCAACACAGAGATTGACAACAACTCTAAGACGGTTGTGCTGGAAGCGGCTCTCTTTGACGGCAAGTCTATCCGCAAGACCTCAGGTCGCCTCAACCTTCGCTCTGAGTCCTCTTCTCGCTTTGAAAAAGGCATCAACGTAGCAACTTTGACGGAGGCTATGGACACAGCAGCTGCTATGATTGCAGAACTGGCTGGCGGTCAGGTCTTGTCTGGTATCGTTTCTGAGGGTAGCGTGGACACTTCGGATGTCCCAGTCACAGCGACCATTGATTACGTTAACCGCTCGCTCGGGACCAATCTGGACTATGCCCAAATCGCAGACATTTTCCGTCGTTTAGGTATGGAAACAACTGGCGATGTAAGTCAGTTTACAGTAGCAGTACCGCGTCGTCGTTGGGACATTCGCATCCCAGCGGACTTGGTAGAGGAAATCGCACGTATTTATGGCTATAATAATCTGCCGACCACTCTTCCCAAAGAGGATGGAACAGCAGGTGAGTTGACCCTGACCCAGAACATCCGTCGCCAAGTGCGTAGCCTGGCAGAAGGTGCAGGACTGACAGAAATCATTTCCTATGCCCTGACAACACCTGAAAAGGCAGTGGAGTTTGCGGCTCGTCCTATCACAGTCACCGAACTCATGTGGCCGATGACTGTTGACCGTTCTGCCCTTCGTCAGAACATGGTGTCTGGTATGCTTGACACAGTTGCCTACAACGTGGCTCGTAAGAACAAGAACTTGGCCCTCTACGAAATCGGTAAAATCTTTGAACAGTCTGGCAATCCAAAAGAAGACCTGCCACAAGAAATCAACAAGTTCGCCCTTGTCTTGACTGGCTTGGTAGCTGAGAAAGACTTCCAGACACCTGCTGTACCAGTTGATTTCTTCCATGCCAAAGGTATCTTGGAAGCTATCTTTGGCCACTACAAGTTGGCAGTTGACTTTGTGGCGACTAGTGAGATTGCTACCCTGCACCCAGGTCGGACAGCTGAAATTCATTTGAATGGGGCGGTAATCGGCTTTGTCGGTCAGGTACACCCTCAAACGGCTAAGGATTACGGTATTCCTGAGACTTACGTGGCTGAAATCAATCTGGATGCGATTGAAGAAGCCCTCCAGCCTGCTCAGCCATTTACGGAAATCTCCAAATTCCCAGCGGTTAGCCGTGATATTGCCCTACTTTTGAGCAGTGATGTCAAGCATCAGGATGTCCTGGATGCTATTGCCGGTGCTGGTGTCAAACGCTTGACTAAGGTGACCCTCTTTGACGTTTACGCGGGTAGCAATATTGAGGCTGGTAAGAAGTCTATGGCTTATAACCTGACCTTCCAAAATCCTGCGGATAGCCTGACGGATGAGGAAGTGGCTAAGTACATGGAGAAAATCAGTAAGGCTTTGGTTGAGCTTGGTGCTGAGATTCGTTAAATTTTAGTCTTCCATTTTATCTTTTATTACTTCGACGTATGAGGAAACTCCGTTTCCTTATCTCCAACTTCAATTAATCTGAAATTATTTGAACTCGCTCTGTCGTACTAATCAGCTGTGACTTGCTATCGCAAGTAGTATTTCCAGCCTTGCACAGACGGTTGGTCTGTGCAAGCTACCTGCAGCTTTTGATGCGTCGCTCTATTTCTCACCTCCAAAGGTTTCCTAAACCTTTGGAGCTAGTACTAAAAGCAAACTGTAAGACTATACTACTAAATCCTAGTCTGCGGGCTGGGATTTTTGGGAGGGTGATATGGGTACTCAAGATATTCAAGAAAAATTTTTCCGAGAAGGCAGGCTTATCGTTATTCCTAAAAAATTAAAGAGTAAGCAGGTCTTGTTTGCCTATTTACAGGAAGAATTGGCTAAGAAAGGCTCAACATTCACTGAAAAAGAGGTTAATGCCTTTCTAGCTGAGTTTTATGATGACTATGCAATTTTAAGACGCTACTTGGTAGACTATGGCTACTTATCGCGTGATCAGTATGGTTTGGAATACAGAATAGAAGAAAAGAGAGATGATTGAGGTCATCTCTTTTGTCTTATACTCTTCGAAAATCAAAATTATCCGTTGTCAACTTGCCTTGATGAACACTAGTTCTATCTTCGCCTTCGTTTCCTAGGCTACTTTTGATTTTCATTGAGTATTACAAAATAAAAGGTTCAATCTTCAACTCTATCTGGTTGCCATACTTGGCTAGTAAATCGTCTGCCAGGGGATGATAGAGTGCTCGTAGTTGTTCAATCTTGTCAGGGAATTGCTTGCCAATGTAGTCAAACTTGCATTCGATGGTTAAGAAAAGTTGGTGGAAGAGTTCGTTAATCTCATTCAAGCGGGCAATCATTTCTTCGTCTTCTTTGAGAAAATCAGGAATTTCTGAGCGATTGTTGACAAAACCGTCGATGAGTTTTACGGGGAAAGAGCCGTATTCTAGGACAAATTCGTACATGGGTTTCTCCTTGCCTTACTATTGATAGGACTATTGTAGCACAGCTTTTCATGTGACAAAAGAATTTGACCTTCCTTCAGTTTAAGTTTTGTTTAATGCTATTTTCAGTTTTGTTTAAAGCTTGGTCGGTAAACTATATCTTGTAAACAAGACAAGAACCTGTCAAGATTCAACATTTAGGATAGAAGAGGCATAGCAATGAAAACAAGAATCGTACAAAAGCAATTTAAACGTAAAGAAACCAAATATATTGTTGATATGGATGTATTTGCAGAGTTTGAGAAAGAACTTCGTCAACACATGACCGAAGATGAATTTGCGACATCAACGATTACGAATATTTACTTTGACAATGAAGATTTTGATATGATTCAAGATTCTCTTGCTAAGAAAAATGGACGTGAAAAAATTCGTATGCGTGTGTATGATGAAATTCCATCAGAAACGAGTCAAGCCTTTTTGGAAATCAAGAAAAAAGAAAATAAAATTGGCTATAAATACCGTCTAACATCTAATCCAGTATCTGTTACAAATTACATTGAAAATGGTATTATTGATGCAACTATCAAAGATGAAAAAGTAACATCAGAACTGGAACAGTTGAGAAAACGTTATGGTATCATCAAACCTAAAATGTATATTTATTATGATCGCGTATCATATAAGGGTATTGAGGACAAAAAAGTTCGCTTAACCATTGATAAAAACCTTTTATATCGTGACTATAATGTCAATGTAATGGTAGGGAAATTTGGTAAGGCCTTGCTAGATCCTAAAAAGGTTATCATGGAAATCAAAGTTCCAGAGGAACGTCCAGATTGGTTGGTTGCCTTGTTGGAAAAATACAATATCGAAAAACAATCGTTTTCAAAATATGGCAATGCTTATAGGCTAGCCCACGACATCGTAGAAGAGGAAGTCATTCATCATGCAGCTGTTTAATAGTATCTTTTCAACAGCCAATAGTAGTATCACCCTAGTCCAGATGGTTCTGGTATTCGGAGTCAGTCTATCCATGGGGGTACTCTTAGCGGCTGTTTACAAATATAAATCGAATTATACAAAGGAATTCGTTATCACTCTAAGTCTCATGCCGGCCTTGATTGCTGTAATCATTGCATTAGTTAATGGGAACCTAGGTGCAGGAGTTGCGGTAGCGGGGACCTTTAGTCTAATTAAATTCCGCTCGGCAGCAGGTTCATCAAAAGAAATGCTTGCAGTTTTGCTGGCGATGGCAATTGGTCTTGCAACAGGAATGGGCTTCCTTGGTTTAGCCGTATTTACAACAGTCATCTTATCAGCTTGTATCTTAATTTTTGAAAATATCAATTTTGCTCAAGTCAATCAAAATCGTCGTCATCTCTTAGTGACAGTCCCTATGGATTTCAATTATGATCAGTTTTTTGAAAATCAATTTGGTAAGTCTTGTAAGCAGTCTGATTTATTATCCCTTAAATACAAAAAGAAAAAAGAAGCACTTGTTTTAGAATATCAAGTCCTTCTTGATAAGAAAATTACAGATAAGCGTTTGGTAGATACAGTTTTAGCAGCGGGTCCGCTGGATGTTGTATTAAACAAACAAATGCCTAAGAAGAAATTCTTATAATACAGAAAACCTTGGTTTGTGTGTACCAAGGTTTTTTCTATTTTGAAATAGAAAAATGGGATAGCCTACTCACCATAAAAATCGACACTATAGTCGACGAGTGTGTCTCCATCATATTGAAAACTTGCAGAGAAGAAGGGGCGATTTTCCAGAAGCCACTGTTGAAAATGACGGTCGCCTTCCCAAGTCGGCTTTGTTAAAACCTGATCGTAGGGAACCCATTCCAAATCGCCTTCATTACACTCAATAATTGTTCCTTCAAAGCCAGTAATTTTAAAAACATAGGTGTACCAATCACAATTAGGGGTGAAATCTGGAAAGGTGATAATTCCTTTTAAGGCATGCTTTGTGACAGTTAGGCCTGTCTCCTCAAAGACTTCACGAATGGCGCAGGCTTGAGGGGTTTCGCCTGGTTCAAGTTTGCCACCCACCCCAATCCACTTCCCTTCATGGACGTCATTTTCTTTCTTATTTCGATGAAGGAGGAGAAATTCCTTGCCATTATCAATGTAACAAATTGTCGCTAATTGGACTGATTTCTTAGTCATAGAGGGCTCCTTGTAAATGAATGATTCCATTATACCACAAAGGAGAATTGAGAGAAATCTTTGGGAGGTTTTCTGATTGGGTACAGTCTTGAAATTGAGAAGATGTAAGGTCTTTTCTGAAAATCTAATTTAGGGTATAATAAAGAATCAAATGATTTAGGATGTATTATGTCAAAACAAGAACAAATCGAACAAACTATTTACCAATTATTGGAATTATTGGGTGAAGATCCAAACCGTGAAGGTCTACTTGATACACCGAAACGGGTAGCAAAGATGTACTTGGAAATGTTTAATGGGCTAAAAGAGGATCCAAAAGACCAGTTTACAGCCGTTTTTTCAGAAGGTCATGAAGAGGTTGTTTTGGTGAAGGATATTCCTTTCCACTCCATGTGTGAGCACCACTTGGTGCCTTTTTATGGGATTGCTCATGTAGCCTATATTCCTAGCAAGGGCCGTGTAACTGGTCTGAGTAAGCTAGCGCGTGCAGTGGAGGTGGCAAGCCGACGCCCTCAATTGCAGGAACGCTTAACTCATCAAGTGGCTCATGCCCTTCAAGATGCCCTTGAGCCAGAAGGTGTATTTGTTATGGTTGAAGCGGAACATATGTGCATGAGTATGCGTGGTATACGCAAGCCAGGTAGTAAGACAGTGACAACAGTTGCTCTAGGAAAATATAAAGAAGATGCTGTTTTGCGCAGAGAACTCTTGTCGATGATTCACAATAAATAGGAGGTTCTATGTCTATTGAACAATTAGCCCATCAAGTATCAATTATGGGAATACTCAATGTGACACCGGATTCTTTTTCGGATGGTGGTACCTATAATGAAATCGAGTCTGCTCTAGCCCAAGTTGAAAAGATGTTGTCAGAAGGTGCGACTGTCATCGATGTTGGAGGGGAGTCCACTCGACCTGCTGCAACATTTGTGTCTGAAGAAGATGAGATCGCACGAGTGGTTCCGATTATCCGCGCAATTAAAGAAAAATACGATTGTTTGGTCAGCATTGACACCTATAAAACGAGCACGGCTCGTGCAGCCTTAGAAGCGGGTGCTGATATCTTGAATGATGTATGGGCTGGCCTTTATGATGGAAATATGTTGGCTTTAGCCGCAGAGTATAAAGTACCAATCATTCTCATGCACAATCAAAAAGAAGAAGTCTATGACGATATTGTAGGAGAAGTAAAAAACTTTCTGGTGGAGCGTGTGCAAGCAGCCTTAGAGGCTGGAGTTGCAGCAGATAACATTTGGTTGGATCCTGGATTTGGTTTTTCAAAAAATGTCCAACATAATTTGGACCTCCTGCACGGATTGAACCAAATTACCAGTCTTGGCTACCCAGTATTGTTTGGTATTTCTCGCAAACGGGTGGTTGATTACCTAATGGGTGGAAATAGTTTACCTGTTGACCGTGATCAAGCAACAGCAGCTCTGTCTGCATGGGCAGTGCAAAAGGGATGCAAAATGCTCCGTGTTCATAATGTAGCAGCCAACAGAGATATTGTAAAAGTTTGGGCTCAGTTAACTGGAGGAGGGCAGAATGGATAAAATTTCGCTGAAAAAATGTCGATTTTATGGCTATCATGGGGCCTTTAAGGAAGAACAGGTCCTTGGTCAAATTTTCACTGTAGACTGTGATTTGTTTGTTGACCTAACTGCGGCCTCAAAAACTGACAATTTAGAAGATACAGTTCACTATGGTATGGTCTTTGAAACCATTAAAGCAGTCGTGGAGGGAAAGCCTTATCTTCTCATTGAAAAGGTGGCAGGTGTCATTTGCCAAGAAATTTTCAATCAGTTTCCAAAAGTGGAAAAGATTCGTTTGGCCATTTACAAGGAAAATCCACCAATTGCGGGCCATTATGATGCAGTTGGGATTGAATTGGAGCGTGAGCGACCATGAAACATCAGGCCTATCTGAGCATTGGGAGCAATATGGGGGACAGACTGGCTTATTTGCAAGCCGCTTTGGAGCAATTAGACAACCATCCAGACTGCCAACTTGGTTTGGTTTCCCCCATTTATGAAACTCCAGCTTGGGGAAAGACAGATCAAGCAGATTTCCTAAATTTAGTATGTTCGGTATATACCAATTTACCAGCAGAAGATTTTCTCAGTGTTTGCCAGGAAATCGAACTGGCCCTAGACAGAGTAAGAATTGAAAAATGGGGTCAACGAACCATTGATTTGGATATCGTGTTCTGGAATAAGGAAATGATTCAGGAGGAGAAATTAATCGTTCCTCACCCCTATGCCCATGAGCGTGGCTTTGTACTTAAGCCACTTTCTGATATAGCGATAGATTATCGCCACCCTGGTTTAAACAAGACAGTTGGAGAATTGTTAAGAGATATAGGGGAACAAAATGAGATAAGGAGATACGTTTTAGGAGATTTATGACAATTTTAGCGACTTTAGGAGTGTTATTGGCTATTATTGCCATTATTTATTGGACATCAAAGAACTTACATGTGATTATTGCTGCCCCTCTTGCTAGTTTAATGATTATCTTAACAAACCAAATGAATGTTTTGGAAGTCATGTTGGGCAAAGAGCAGTCTTATATGGCTGGTTTAGCTGGTTTTTTAATCAATAATTTTGCTATTTTTATGTTAGGGTCTATTTTAGCCCGGTATATGGAAGCAAGTGGAGCTACGCAGACGATCGCTAATAGTATTTTAAAAGTGATGGGCAAAGATAGTCCTTATAAAGGTTTGTTGGCTATTACATTGATTGCTTCTATTTTAACCTATGGTGGCGTGAGTATCTTTGTAGTGATTTTTACTTTACTCCCTTTGTCTCGCCCCCTTTTTAAGGAATTAAATATTAACTGGGCCCTTTTCCCGCTACCTGTCTTTTTGGGAGCAGGGACCTACACAATGACTACTTTACCTGGTGCCCCCTCGATTCAAAATGTTATTCCAACAAAGGTATTAGGAACCAGTTTGACAGCGGCACCAGTGATCAGTTTGGCAGCTAGTTTAACACTATTGGTATTCGGAATGCTCTATATGGCCTACTGTTTAAAGAAAAGTCTAGCAAATGGAGAAACTTATACAGAGGAAGAGGATGAAACTGCAGTAGCTTTAGCTGATAAGGCACCCAATCTGTTTTTATCAGTTTTGCCGTTATTGAGTTTGATTGGAACGATTTTCCTTATGAACCAAACTCCCAATGTCTTAGCAATTGGATTACTTGTCTCTATCATCCTATCAGCCTTGATTTTCTTTCCATACTTACCAAACCAAAAAGAGATGTTAAATACTGCAACGATAGCATCTGTTATACCAGCATTTGCGACATCTAGCACTGTAGCTTTTGGGACTGTGTTAACCCTGTCTGCTGGATTTGCTGTTATACAAGAATGGATTCAACAAATTCCTGGCTCCCCATTGATTAGTTTGTCTGTATCGACAGCATTGGTTAGTGGTATTATTGGCTCTTCATCAGGGGCTGTTGGTATCGCCTCCAGTCACTTTTTGCCTACTTATATGGAAATGGGTATCAATCCAGAATTGCTTCATCGTGTGGTAGTTGTTGCGTCAGCTATCTTGACAGTAGTGCCTCAGTCTGGTGTGATGATTACCTTCCATAATCTATCAAGACTAAGTATGAAACGTGGGCTTAAGTATTCGTTTATTCTGGTGACAGTAGGTCATATTTTAGCTTTGTTGGTTATCTTGCTATTAGCTCCTATTTTTTATTAAAAATAGAATCCTTAAAAGAAGGGAAGTATTGATTATGGAAAAATTTTGTCAATCTTGTTCTATGCCGCTTGAATTGCATGGTCAAGATGTCCGCGGAAGTGAAAAAGATGGGAGTCGATCACAGATTTATTGCTCCTATTGCTATGTAAATGGTGCATTTGTTGAACCTGATATTACATTTGAACAAATGGTAAATAAGGGGAAAACAGCGATTGCCAACGGGCAAGGTAATGCCCTTGTTAAATTCTTTATGAAGGCGAGTTATCCTATGATGTTGAAAAAAACGCAACGTTGGAAAGCTTAATTTTTTGCTCCTTGTGTATTTCAAGGAGTTTTTCTATTTCATTTTCCAACGTTTTCGAGAATCGTGGTATACTATTAATTAATTAAAGTTAGTGATTTTCATTTAGTATTAGCATTTAAAGGAGGTTCTTATGTCTTTACTCTTATCACCAGTTGAAATTGCAGGTTTGTCATTAAAGAATCGTGTGGTTATGCCACCTATGTGCATGTACGAGGTTAAAAATGAGGATGGCTTGCCAACGGCTTTTCATCATGTTCATTATGGGGCGCGTGCGATTGGTGGAGTTGGACTCATTATCCAAGAGGCTACTGCTGTAGAACCAGATGGGCGCTTGTCCAATCGTGATTTGGGAATATGGTCTGATTGTCAAGGTAGGGCCTTAGCGGACTTAGTAAGGGAGTTGAAAGCATTTGGAAGTAAAGTTGGAATTCAGCTTAGCCATGGTGGGCGAAAAGCTGCTGATGCTATACAGCCAATCGGCCCAAGTGCTGTACGGTACAGTGAAGAATACCAAGTACCAAAAGAAATGACCTTAGACGATATTCAACGTGTTCAGTCAGCTTTTGTATCTGCTGCTCGACGAGCTCAAGAAGCTGGTTACGATCTGATTGAGATACACGGTGCACATGGTTACCTGGTAAATGAGTTTTTAGAGCCCTTAACTAACCTACGTTCGGATGAATATGGCGGAACTTTAGAAAATCGTTTCCGGTTTCTGAGGGAGATTGTTGAAGGAGTTAAATCAGCATTTAATGGACCAATTTGGGTACGTTTATCAGCAACAGCTTATGATGAAACAGGAACACAAAATACTCTTCAAGATTACCAACAAATTGCCAAATGGCTAGAGGAACTTGGAGTGGCTTGTTTAGATATTTCTACGGGTGGTTTGATGGATGTGAAGCCCAATATCCCTATTTATGGAGGCTATCAAGCTACATTTTCAGCACAAATCAAACAAGCAGTCTCCATTCCAGTAACAGCAGTTGGTTTGTTACATCATCCAGAGTTAGGTGAGTATCTATTGCAAACAGGACAAGCCGATCTCATTCAAGTGGGACGTGGTTTAATTCGGAATGTCAATTGGTTGGTTGATGCAGCAGAGACACTACACGATCATGATTTTCAGGTCTATAACAACTCCTACAAACGAGGACAGGTGAGGTGATTTCCTGGTATATTAAGAGACAACTTGTCTATGTCTCCAAGCTAAAAAGCATTATTATGGATTCAACAATTTCTAAATAAACAATTATCAGCTATCTACCTTTGTGGATGGCTTTTTTGATTCTCCCATTTCTTCTCAGTTTATGGTACAATAGAAAAGATACAGTTTAAGCTTTTAAAACATTAAAATAATTGACTATTTAGTTCGGCTCAATTGTTTTATAGAAACAACACAAGGACTTCAAACCCTTGCTAGGAAAGGATTTATACTACATGGCAATTATTCAATGGTTGAATAATTACCATGGTGTGAGAGACAAAGTAAATTGACGATAAAATAGAGTTGCTAACCATGTAAAGCCTTGATTAATAAGGCTTTTTATAATTTTTAATACAATTCTATTTTTTATGATATTTTTCTTTGCTATGCAATAATGTGCAATGATAATCAAAATTTGCCCAAAATTCTGCCCAATTGGAGATTAAAATAAAAGATGTATTGTAAATTGCAATACATCATACTTAACCTAATCAATAAATTTATTAATTATATACTTTTTATAATCTATTTTTTTCCATCGATCAAGTATTATTTTTTCAATGGTAGTGCTTTTAGTTCTCGAAGAGAGAAGGTCGTTATAGATAGCTATCCTAGTTTTGCTGCCAAATGGTTGTAGAGAAATCATTTTCATTCCCATTTCACTGAAATTTTGCTTAGGAGTTGTTGATTGAATTTTGTCACAATAAATGAATTGGTCCATAATTTTTAATATTATTAAAGTTTGCCACGTTATCATTTTTGAAAGTATGTACTTCTTGTCCTTACTTTGAATAATGCACTCATTAATCAATTGTCTTCTAATCCTACTTTTATTTTTATGAGATTTGATAAACGGTAGTTTTAAATGACAAAAAATTTCCTCATCTAAGGCAATTGACATGGATTTTTCTAGTGCAGGAGTTAGAATACCAGAGAAGAAACGATGAATATAATAACGATTGCCAAACTCATTAAAATAGTAATTCAATGTCCGGTCAGTTAATTGTACTGATTTTTTTATTTCAAGAATGAGATTGTTGACAGCTAGATTGATCTGTTCTTTAAAAAAATTTTTTATGGTCTCGTCAGTAATGTTTGATAGGATTCGTGAACCAAGCAACTCCGTAATTTTCCCTTTTTTTATTACAAATTCAAGTCTATAAATTCTATAACCATGATTTTTAATATTCTCTAAATGATTGTCCGATTGTGCCTTGGCTGTTTTATCATATAAAACTATCGAATAGTTGTATCCTAACTTTGCTGAAATGATGTGATGTTCAAATGGATCGTCATCTATTCCCACATACCTTGATTTATTTGGTTGTTCAACTTTTGAGAAGATTCTTAGTAGAAGTAGTCTTGTCTGATATGAAATTTTTTCTAATGTAGAAAAGGTGTAAGCAATCTCAATTCCTTGAATTATGATATCTTCTTCTGTTGGA
Source organism: Streptococcus suis (assembly GCF_019794615.1). Classification (GTDB taxonomy): domain Bacteria; phylum Bacillota; class Bacilli; order Lactobacillales; family Streptococcaceae; genus Streptococcus; species Streptococcus suis_AI. Next base: position 1,493 of record NZ_JAIMDU010000004.1, on the reverse strand, counting down.
TGGATAATGTCAATATTTGAAAAGAGAGTAATACAGGTTAATACGTTTTTCAATCTTGACATTATTTGTTTCATTGTAGAAGTTTTTACATTCAAATCACCTACAATTAGTCGAACGAAACAATTACATTTCATATCAAAATTTGGGTTATTAAAACTAAAAATGATTTTCCCAAAAGTTGGAGATAGTATTTCAATTTCTTTTATTCTGCCATCTTTATTATAAGATGAATTGATATCTAATTCAAAAAAGTTCTCAGCAATAGTTGTAGTCGTAATACTATCTACGTTTGTCACTTCCGTCTCAAATTTTATGTCAATTCCATCTATACCTAAAAATCCTGGATTTTCTTGAAAACATTGTTTTATTATTTGGTCATTCCTAGTGTATTTTTCTGAATTTCTATAAATCATTGTTAACTCTTTTCTTTTCTCAAATAATATTATGACAGAATATGACATCGTAAAGAGTATTTTTGCCGATTTTAAGTAAATCATCAAATTATTCTAAATTATTATTTGTTTCTCATTATAAAATGTAATTCGTTACAGTTACTGTCAAACGCCAAAGCGAAAATTAAGTACAGAGACAGCCATTAAAGCCAAGCGATTATAAAAAATTGGCATTCCTGACGCTAATGCTTTGGATTTGTTTGTGCTGCGTAGAATATATAATTCATTACGTAGATCATAAATAAAATTCTACGCTTTCTTTCGTATTGCTTAATTGGTTCGATTTTCAATTTCTGATGGCCTTTTTCCCATCAGATAATTAATAATCTTGAGACTGTTGCACTATTGTCCAAACTTGATGTTGAGCATCATATAAACATTGAAATTGATGAGGAAGATTTTAGGTCCATTAATAAAAAAAACGCAACATATCCAGAGATAAAAGAATATGTTTTGAAAATGTTTGGTTTTAAAGTTTCAAGTCTGTACATTGCACAAGTAAAACGCAAGTATGATTTAATTGAACGAGAAAATTATAATATATCTAGAAAAGCAGATGGCGACCAACATGTCACAAATTGTCCAAAAGAAAAAGAAGAAACAATCAAAGATGCACTGAGATATTTCGGTATGATATAATTAAATTTTTGGTATAGGCATTTGTAATCTAAAGAGATATTATAGAAATGACAACATAAAAAATATGATTCTATTTAAATAAGAACAGTGTTATTTTTATATTCTATCTAATTGTTATCTGAAATTTATTCAATAACCAAAGTTTCAATATTGTCAAATCCTCTCTAACAAATTATTCTTTTGCTATCGATAATTAAATTAATATCCGCAATTGAATTTTATGTAATTTATATGTACTTGGAGCAATACTCCACTTTGGTATAAAGCTGTATGTTTCTTTTTCTATAACCTCAATCCACGTCGAGACGGTAGCATTATTGTCCAAACTTAATGTCGATAAGCATATAAGTGTTGAAGTAGAGCTAGATGAACTTGATTTGACAAGTGCGGAGAGCAAAGCTA
>NZ_JAIMDU010000039.1:0-18358 GCF_019794615.1 Streptococcus suis | reverse complement strand
ACTGGTTTTGATGTAGTGATAACCGGTGTTCCCAATTATTATACACGTGTTCAGATTCCGACATGGACCAATTATAAGAACCAGGACGACATTAAATGGTATGAGGGCATTCGTCAATCAGATGGCAGTTATAAAGTATCAGTTGATATAAAAAATCACAACTATGAAACCGGTTTGTACCTTGTGCACAGCTATGGCGTTCTACCGAATAAAAAATTAGTAGCCTTGGCCCAAACAAGTCAGGTGGTTCCAATCTCTGAGAAACCGTTGGGTAGTGTAGCTATTGAGAATGTGAGTTCTAGATATGGTACTTTTACAGTAAGAATATCTGAACTTCGTTCGCCTATAGGTATAAAACTGATTCAGGTTCCAATTTGGTCAGACGTAAAAGGACAAGATGATATTGTCTGGTATACTGGCGTGAAACAAGATGATGGTAGTTTCTTAGTTCAATTCAAGCCTATCAATCATGATTACACAAGTGGGCTGTATCACATTCATACCTACGTTAAAGATATGGGAAATAAACTTTCCAACATAGCAACTCAAACAATACGTTTAGAAATTGAAAAACCTTATCAGAGAAACTATACAGTTGCTGGTAAAGTTTTAACAATACTAGGAGAAAATACTCCAAGTATGACTGTTCTTCGTAAACTTGTTGCATCGATTAACCAACTAGAGCGAGTTGGTTATAGTATGGGCTTTAAATTACTAGATGTAAATACAAATCATGGAATCATTTATAATGGCGATACGAAATTTTACTCTGCCTCTACCATAAAAGGTCCATTTGTTGCAAGTTTGGCAGCTAAGAATCCAAATTCTATTAATAAATCAAAATCTACATTTTTAAATGTTTTAAACTATTCAAGTAATGATGGATATATTTCGATTCGCCGTTCCTACGGAGACTCAAGTTTGAAATCTTGGGCGAAAGAAGCAGAACTAAATCCAAATGTGTTTCAGCAATACTACCCATACCTGACTTCGAATGAATTATTTGCACTGTGGCAAAGAAATTATAAATATTTCACAGCTGATACGAGAGGAAAGGAAGTCGCAACATGGTTTGAGCGTCCTAATTTATCCCCAATTAAGACTACTCTTGGCGGAAAATATAAAACTCAAACAAAAGCAGGTTGGATTGGTGAACCAGGATATAGAGCAGCAAATGATGCTGGGATTGTCTACACTCCGCAAGGTAATTATATATTGTCTATTATGTCAAATGCTGATGGGAAGTTAGGCTTGTTAAATCCGACTATCAGTATACTTGATGAAATTCATCGAACATCGATGATAAAATAAAAGTTTTTATGATAGAACTTTGAAACATATTTTATTAGGGTTGAACTGTCATTGACGGTTCGACTCTTTTATTTCTCCTTCACAACATCCTATATAACCATAAGGTGCAAATAGGAAAATATTTCAAAACATGGTATAATGAAAAGAACTGAAATCTGATGGAGAAGAAAGATGCAAAACGTTTTTATCATCGGCAGCCGTGGCTTGCCTGCAAAATATGGTGGTTTTGAGACCTTCGTCCAGCAATTGGTCAGTCACCAACAATCGAAAAACATACAGTACCATGTGGCTTGCCTGTCAGACACTAGTCATCAGGAACATAGGGCTTATTTGGGGGCGGATTGCTTTACCATCAATCCTCCCAAATTAGGTCCAGCCCGTGTCATCGCTTATGACATGATGGCCATTTCCTATGCTCTGCACTTGGTTAAGGAGCAGCAGATGCAGTCTCCGATTTTTTACATTTTGGGAAACACCATAGGTGGTTTCATAGCTCCTTTTGCCAAGAAAATTAAAGATGTTGGCGGTGTTTTATTTGTCAATCCTGATGGTTTAGAATGGAAGCGTGCCAAATGGCCTAAGCCTGTGCAGGCTTATCTGAAACATGCTGAGAAGGCGATGGCCAAGCAGTCCAATCTCATCATTGCAGATAATGAAGGCATAGAGGACTATATTCAGTCAGCCTATCCGGGAACTAAGACCACATTTATCGCCTACGGAACTGATTTGAGTCAGACGAGCCTGACTAGCCAGTCGGAGCAAGTGCGTGAAGCATTTGCCAACTGGTCTATCCGCGAAAAGGATTATTATTTGATTATTGGGCGTTTTGTCCCGGAAAATAATTACGCGACAGCCATCAAGGAATTCATGAAGTCAAGCACCCAGCGTGCTTTGATTATCGTAGCCAATCATGAAGGCTCTGCCTATTTCCAAAAACTAAAGGAAGAAACAGGCTTTGAGAGAGATGGGCGTATCAAGTTTATCGGGACGGTCTATGATCAGGAGTTACTTAAGTATCTACGGCAGGAATGTCGTGCTTATATTCATGGTCATGAAGTGGGTGGAACCAATCCTAGTCTCTTAGAGGCGCTTGCCCAGACCAATGAAAACCTTGTTTTAGGTGTGGATTTTAATCGCAAGGTGGCACAAAATGGCGCCCACTATTGGACCAAGGAAAGCGGAAATCTAGCCCAGCTAATTAATCAAATTGACGGACAAGAAGAGGCAGTAGACCTAGGGCAGATTGCCAAAGAGCGCATGCGAAATGACTATACTTGGGAGAGAATTGTCCAACAATACGAGGAATTATTTTTACATGAACGTTAACATACTCATGTCGACCTACAATGGTCAGGAGTTTTTAGCCGAGCAAATCTGCTCTATTCAGTCGCAGACCTTTACGGACTGGACCCTCTTGATACGAGACGATGGTTCCAAGGATAGGACGCGAGATATTATCGCTGACTTTGTCCAGCAGGATAGTCGGATCCACTTTATCAATCCAGACAGCACCGAAAATCTAGGCGTCATCAAAAGTTTTCATGCCTTGGTGCAATACCAGAGGGCTGATGTTTATTTTTTCAGTGATCAGGATGATGTCTGGATACCAGATAAACTACAGGTGACTTTGGAGGCGACTCAAGCCTATCCAGCCGAACAACCGCTCATGGTTTACACAGACTTAAAAGTTGTTAATCAAGACTTGCAGGTCATGAATGAAAGCATGGTACGTAGTCAGTCCCACCATGCCAATACTGAATTGGTTCAAGAATTGACTGAAAATACGGTGACAGGCGGCACCAGTATGATTAACCATGCTTTAGCTGAGCTATGGACGGTGACAGACGACATTCTTATGCATGACTGGTATTTAGCCTTGCTGGCGACAGCTTTTGGAAAATTGGTCTACATTGATCAGCCTACGGAATTGTACCGGCAGCATGCTGAAAATGTCTTAGGAGCTAGAACCCTGTCCAAGCGATTTAGAAAATGGATTCGGCCCCATGTACTTTTCTCAGTTTACTGGGATTTGATCCGAAATAGTCAAAAACAGGCCAGCCATCTGCTCGCTCTGCCATTGACACCAGTCGATAGAAATTTGGTCGAGGCTTTTGTAACCATCATGGATAAACCCATGATAGAACGCTATCGGATTTTAAAAAAATATGGATTGAAGAAAAACAAAGCCTTTCACACATTGGTATTTACCAGCCTCATCCTAACAAAATTTGCATATAAGGAAACACTATGAATTTATTTACCAAAGAAAATCAAATTCTCTTACGAGAAATGATTAAGACAGATTTTAAATTAAGATACCAAGGCTCCTTGATAGGACATTTGTGGTCTATTTTAAAACCGATGTTGCTCTTTACGATTATGTATCTCGTTTTCATTCGCTTTTTGAGAATTGACGATGGAACTCCGCATGCTGCTGTAGGGGTGCTATTTGCGATGGTAAATTGGAATTTTTTCGCTGAGGCCACTAGTATGGGGATGCTTTCCATTGTTACTCGTGGAGACTTGTTGAGAAAACTAAGTTTTTCAAAAGAAATCATCGTGATTTCTTCAGTGGCAGGAGCTGCAATAAACTACAGCATCAACTTGGTAGTAGTGTTGCTCTTTTCCATGGTTAACGGCATTTATCTGAATGTGAGCTTTCTAATTCTCATTCCGTTGTTTTTTGAGTTAGTATTGTTGGCGACTGGTATCGCCTTTGTATTATCCAGTTTATTTGTAAAATATCGCGATATTGGTCCAATCTGGGAAGTTGTTATGCAAGCAGGAATGTATGCAACACCGATTATCTATTCATTGACCTATCTCATAGATCGTGGTCAGGAGCCAGTTGCAAAATTCCTCATGCTTAATCCACTAGCCCAGATTGTGCAGGATATTCGCCACTATATTGTATTTGATGGAAATCCACGTGGTTGGGATATTATCGGAAATAAACTAATTGCACTCATTCCATATGTTTTACCATTCATAGTTTTTGTGATTGGTTTAATAATCTTTAAGAAAAATGCTAAACGTTTTGCGGAGATTCTCTAATGACAAAAAATATTGCAGTAAAAGTTGAACATGTTTCCAAGTATTTCAAATTGCCAACTGAAAGTACCCAAAGCTTACGTACAGCCCTTGTCAATCGTTTTAAAGGAATAAAGGGATACAAAGAGCAACATGTTCTCAAAGATATAAACTTTGAAGTAGAAGAAGGGGATTTCTTTGGCATTGTTGGTCGAAATGGTTCAGGGAAATCTACTCTTTTAAAAATTATTTCTCAAATATATGTGCCCGAAAAAGGAAAAGTCACTGTAAATGGGAAATTGGTTTCCTTTATTGAACTCGGTGTCGGTTTCAACCCAGAATTAACGGGTCGTGAAAACGTCTACATGAACGGTGCCATGCTTGGCTTTACTTCAGAGGAAATTGATGCCATGTATGATGACATTGTGGACTTTGCTGAACTGCATGAATTCATGAACCAGAAACTGAAAAACTACTCATCAGGGATGCAGGTCCGTCTCGCCTTTTCTGTTGCTATTAAAGCTCAGGGCGATGTTCTGATTTTGGATGAGGTCCTAGCTGTTGGTGATGAGGCCTTCCAGCGTAAATGTAATGACTATTTCTTAGAGCGAAAGAAAAGTGGCAAAACAACTATTCTCGTAACTCATGATATGGGTGCAGTGAAGAAATATTGTAACCGTGCAGTATTGATTGAGGACGGCGAGGTGAAGGCGTACGGCGATCCGTTCAATGTCGCCAATCAGTATAGCTTTGACAATACCGAAGTCATTGATGCTGATGAAGTATCAAATGATACTGAAAATGAGAATTCATATATCGAAAATTTAGAGTTGGAATTTTTATCTGAATATCGAATTTCACAAGCAGGCAAAGTGCGGTTTAAGGTTTCATATACTGTTTTGAAAGATATTCCAACCTATGTAGCTATTTCCTTTACTGATATTGATAGAGGCGTTTGGATATATAACGATAATACAATGGATGATTTAACTAAAGGGACTGGTTTCAAATCCTATGTTTATGAATGTTATATGGATAATTTAAATGATTTGAAAATGAAACTGGAATTGACGATAAGAGATGAGGATGGTCAGCTTTTGGCATATATTGACAGGGAAAAAATTCCAGTTATTATGCTGAATCGTGATGACTTAGACATCAATGATAAATCATCCTTGGATTCATCAACAGGATTATTAAAACGCAATGGTACATGGACAAGACAAAGCTAGAAACTCGGAAAAATTAAGGACAATAATGGAAATATCAATCGTTTGTACAAATTTTAATAAAGGTCAGTGGATTAGAGAAACTATTGAAGGTTTTCTAATGCAGGAATTTAGTAAGGACTTTGAAATCATACTAGTTGATGATTGCTCTACCGATATTTCAAAAGAAATTATTAGCGAGTATGCCAATAATTACCCACATTTGATAAAGGCTTTCTTTCATGAAGAAAATCAAGGCATAGCAAAAACTTGGGTTGATGCATGTAATAAAGCGAGTGGGAGATATATTGCTAGATGTGATGGAGATGATTACTGGACGGATTCACTAAAGTTACAAAAGCAATATGATGCACTTGAACAAAGCAATGTCTCTTTGTGGTGTAATACTGATTTTGATATTATTAAACCTGATGGTGAGGTTGTATTTGAGAGTGCTTTTCAAAATGAGCAAGTTGTTCGAATGGATTCCTATGAAAAAATGCTAGCTTACAAAGGTTTCACGATGTCTTCCACATGGTTGGTAGAAACTAAATTGATGTTATCTATCAATGAAACATTAGACTTAGAAACAAGCGATGATACCTTTAATTTACAGCTAGAGTTATTTCAAAAAACTCAACTAATCACACTCAATGATAGCACCACAGTCTATCGTTTGGGCTATGAAAGTGATTCGCATCCGGTCGACTTAGAAAAATTCATTCATCGTCATCAAAACCTACTAGAGACGCAGTTAAAATTCCTTGCTAAATATCCAGATGCCAACCTACATAAACTTTCAGAATACTTGTTTCAAGAAGTTTATTCCAGAGAAGTGATTGTGCATCAGCAAAAACTTACTGAAAATGAATTGAAAAATCACATCCGAAGTTTGGGTGAGCAATTAGCAACGATAAGTAGTGAAAAAACACAACTAGAAACTAATAAGGTAGAACTTGAAACTGAAATCAATGAGTTAATTGATAAGAACAAGTCTATTAACGATGAGCTTTCAAAGGTTAGTACAGAATTGACTATGATAATCAATTCAAAAAGATGGAAATGGATTAGTAAGATTTTAAGTTTGTTTAGGAGATAATAGTGGAACGTTTACTACTGTATGTTCATTATAATCAGCACAATAAAGTAGATAATCATGTTGTTTACCAATTAAAACAGATAAGGCATATATATGACAAGCTGATTTTCATTAGTAATAGTCAAATTTCCTCCCCTGATTATGAAGACTTGACTAAAGAAGTCCAAATCGACTACTTTTTACAACGTAAAAATGAGGGATTTGATTTTGCTGGCTGGAAGGACGGCTTGATGCTACTTGGCTTTGAAACAGTTTCCAATTACAATTCGGTTACTATTATGAACGACACTTGCTACGGGCCACTCTGGGATTTGTTACCACACTATGAGTATTACGATGAGCAGGATATTGATTTTTGGGGGATGACAAGCCACCCAGCTATGCTACCAGACAGGAATTTTATCCCTAAACATTTACAATCATATTTTATTGTATTTAAGAAAAGTTTAATAAGCTCCCCGTACTTTGCAGAATTTTGGGAAAGAATAAGGAACTTTACGACGGTCCAAGAGGCGATAGAATTTGGTGAGATTTACTTAACTACTTATTTTAAAGAAAAAGGTTTTAAATATAGTAGCCTTATCGAAAATGATGTACAACAGAATAAGTCGACTGTTAATTTGACGATTGTTAGACCAGAAATCCTATTAGATTATAAAGTTCCCTTTATTAAAGTTAAAGCTTTTCCAAATACCTTTGCCCAGGTGCCTTATTTATTAGACAAGATAAAAATGCTTTCCGCCTATCCAACAGATTTAATTACCAATCATCTATCCAATAGTTTATTACCCACTCCGGCTTACCTAGGAAGGACCAAGCTTTTGCAAGGAAATCCAGAAAAAGTCAGAGATGAACGAATTGCTATCGTAATTTTTATTTCTTCCGAAAGGAATGAAGTATTTGATAATATAATTAAGAAACTAGATGCAATTTCATACTGTACGGATTTATTCATTATAACAAATGATATTGTAGCTGCTGAACAGTTTTCAACTGTAGATTTTAACCGCTTTGAAAGTGTGCAATTTTTCAAGAACAGATTACTTTGGCAATTAGTTGATGATTTAAAAGAGACTGATTTTGTGGGTGTATTTACCATAGATAGTTGTAATGGTTTTTATGAGCAGCGTAGTATTGAAGAAGTTCATAATAGTCTCTTGGCAAATATTGATGCTGTTGCAACAAACTTTAGAAAAAATCCCCGATTAGGCCTAGTGTTTGCCGATTTGCCGATGGATCAGCAACTGAAATATCCTCTTTCGAATCAAGAACTTCTTAATGAACTACACGAGGAGTGGCAAGCAGCAAAGCAACAGAAAAACTTAGTGATTGCAGAAGAAACAGAATTCATTGAACCACCTCACAAATCTTTTTGGTTGAGAACAGAAAGTTTAAGTCAGTTAGCAGACTGTAAAATGAATAGTAGGTTTGCAGTGTATATCCTGTGGGGAATAGGTATGGACTATGCTATCGTGGCGAATAGCCAATATCTACCTGCAATCTTTCGACAGGCGGGAGAAAAATATAGTTCAGAACATCAGCCAAAAGAATTTGATAGGATGAATTTTTGGAATAAGTGTGACTATTTATTTTCACCAATGAGAACACTTATAAAATACGAATTGAAAAAAATAATATTGAGATTTTATCAAATTTACCATAGATAATAAGGAGTTTTATAAAAATATGGCCTCTAGCGCTCGAGCACTTTTAATAAAAGTGAAAAAAATTCCAATGATTTTAAAAAGAAAAACTATTCGCCTTATTTCAAAAATCAGGGCATCTATTATGCGTTGTTTTAGGAATATAGTAAGAGATAATAACTATGAGTTTCCAAAAAGATTATTAATTTATACCATATTTGAATCTGAGAAACAATTGCAAGAGTATAAAGTTTTATTTCTGGAAGGTCTTTTACCTTTGGCGGATAGGGTTGAAATTGTTGTCAATGGAACACTGCCCGAAAATGATTTGAAACGTTTGGCAAAATATGGCAATGTGCAACAGAGAGAAAATAAAGGCTACGACGCAGGAGCTTTTCAATTTGGGATTTTATCTTTTTCTTATCAAGAACTTCAACAATTTGATCAACTTCTCTTAGTAAATGATACAAATATTGGTCCCCTATCTGATTTAGCAGAGGTGTTCAAACGAATGGATTCCAAAAAATTGGATTTCTGGGGTATGTCATTTGGTGAGGTACAACCCGATTTTACAGGTATGAACCCTTATGGATTTATTCCTGAACACTTGCAAAGCTATTTCTTAGTTATTGAACATAGTCTTTTAAGTGATAAATTGTTTTATCATTATTGGCAAAATTTACCAGATACAAGTTCACGCAATGCAGCTATTGGGCGACATGAAACGGTATTTACACGATATTTTTCAAATCGTGGGTATGTCTATGATGCGGTTGTAAAAGATGGAACGGATAGCCCAATCTATATTCATCCTTTGAGAGCAATTCGCGATGGCATGCCACTTGTAAAATATTCTGCACTAGCAAATTTTGATGATCATCAATTTTTATGGCAAGAGTTGGAAAGGCAGTCGGAAATTCCAGAACTTCTCAAATATATAGAAGAGGAGACGGATTTTCCAGTTCATATTTTGGAAGATATTATCGAAAAATATAAGACATCATCAAAAACTAAAAATCAAATTCTTATTATTGACGGGGTTGAAAATATTATTCCTCAATGTACACGGTATCGTGTATTGAATAAGGCCGAGCAATTGAAACAGCAAGGATATGATGTAAAAGTTGTAAACCATTCGTCATTCATCATTCCTGATGCTAAACATGCAGATATTGTTATTATTTATCGTGCTACAAAATCCGAAAAATTATTAAAGCTGATTTCTATCATGAAAAAACTTGGGCGGAAGGTTTATTACGACATTGATGATTTGGTTTTTGATACAAAGTACACAGATCAATTAGAATACACACAATCCCTTTCCAAAAAAGAAAAAGCAAGTTATGATGCTACTGTCCAGCAATATGGTGATATGTTAGGGAGATGTGACGCAGTGATTACCTCGACCGAGCATTTGAAGACAGAATTAGAGAAGAAAAAATCAGAAGTTATTATCCATCGTAATGTACTCTCAAAGAAATTGATACATTTGAGCAATAAGGCCATTAGCAAAAAAATTACAGATAAGACTATTAAAATAGCTTATTTTTCTGGTTCGATTACTCACAATGAAAATTTTGAAATGATAAAGTCAGCTCTCATCAAAATACTGGAAAATTTCAAAAATGTTGAACTTCATTTGGCTGGACATTTAGATATTCCTGCAGATATTGAAAAATTTGGAAATCAGATTGTCGTTCATCCGTATGTAGATTGGGAAGAACTTCCTGATTTGATTGGACAAATGGATATTAATCTGGCACCGTTAAAACAAACGTTGTTTAATGAGGCAAAATCAGAAATTAAATGGCTAGAAGCAGCAGCAGTTAAGGTTGTTACAGTTGCAAGTAACATTGGTTCCTTTAAGGAAATGATAAAAGATGGTGAAACAGGAGTTTTGGCTTTACCTGAGCAGTGGTACAATAAATTAGAAGAATTGGTAGTGAATGAACAGTATAGAAATCAAATGGCTGAGCAGGCTTATCAATTTGTTTTAGCAAATTGTACAACTTCAACAGTTCGTGCGGATATTTGAAAATAAGGGGTCATTTGATGAAAAATATATTATTTATTTCTCCTACTGGTACCTTGGATAATGGAGCAGAACTATCAATTATTCAATTGATGGCGCTCCTCCAAGAAAAAGGGTATCGTATTATCAATGTCGTTCAAGACGGAGCTTCACAGTTTAGAAGTGATTATGAAAAGGAGATGTCAAGTAGAGGGATCATTTTATATAACATCTCACTTGCAAAATGGTGGTGGCCAGAAGCACCTGGTGGTATCATTAATGATATGGAAACAGCAACCTTAGAGTACCAAAATGCCATTTTTAGAATTAAAGATATTATCCATGAAGAGAAGATTGACTTGGTTATTTCCAATACTGTAAATGTTTTTCTGGGTGCAATTGCAGCCAGCCTTACCAACACACCTCATTATTGGTTGATCCATGAATTTCCCGAAGATGAATTTTCTTACTATAAAACAAAAATTCCGTTTGTAGCGGAGATGTCCAATGCTATTTTCACGGTGGATGGTAATCTAAAGGAAGTATGGCAGAAACTTGTTCCTGGCAAGGAAATCCAAGGTTTTATTCCTTATACAAGGGTTACTCCTAAAAAAGAGCTTTCTCAAGGAGAAAAAACTCGATTTGTATCTATTGGAAGAATAAATGAGAGAAAAAATCAGTTAGCCTTATTAAAGGCATATCATCAATTAGACAGACAGGATATTGAACTGTGTTTTATTGGTCCTTGGGATGATGAATACAAGAATTTATGTGATGAATACATCCAAAAGAATAGCCTGACGAATGTACAGTTTCTAGGTTACCAAAATAATCCTTGGGATTTGGTTACAGATAAAGATATTTGTGTCTTTCCATCTAAGACAGAAACCTTTGGTTTGGTCTATATTGAAGCTGTTTTAAACGGCTTACCTGTAATTGCCTCTGATAATTTGGGTCACAAGACCGTGCAACAGTTATTTGAACTTCCAAGGTTGTACCCTGCTGCAGAAATTACGCAATTGAAGCAACAAATGGAAGAAAGTCTTGAAGGCTTTGAAGAAAAAAAAGTAGAAGCTGTTGCTTATCAATCACACGTCTTAAAACGCTATGTCCCAGAAGTTGCTTATCAAAATATAGTAGCTCTAATAGAAGATGGAGATAATCAAGCAAATCAAAGCATGCAGGCAATAGAATTTTTGCTTACTGGACTAACTAGAAAAACAAAACTTGAGATTTTGGGTAGGAGATTGAGTCATAAATTGACTAAAATTCGAGAGAAATTAAAATAAGATTGGAGTAATATGAAAATTTTATTGAAACTAGGTAATATTACCTTTGGTTTATACGCACTGATGATATTATGGAATAGTATAGAATATTTCCTTAATAGTATTTTTTTAAAACCAGTATCTTTAATTTTTCGTATTTCTATTTTATTTGTGCTTGGTATCTTATTTTTATTTTTAATTATTTTTAGAAAAATTAATATTAAATTTGTTTTTTTGAAAAGTCTTAATAAATATATAAAAATAATCATATTTGTGTTAATGATAATTTGGCAAATTGGTTTATTTGTATCTATGCCAATTATTCCAATTGCTGATCCTAAAAATATTTATCAAATTGCTCAAGGAAATATATCTAATGAATTGGCTAATTATATTTCTATCTATCCCAATAACTATTTGATGTTAATATGGGAAAAACTAATTCTAAATATTATCGGTAATAAGTATTTTTTACATGGAATAATTTTCTTAAATCTAATTTTTGTAGATGTCTCGATATTATTACTTAGTAAACTAGCTCAAAAAAAATATCCTTCAATTTCGAGTTCAGTGTTTTACATGGCTGTCCTTTTTGTAGGTTTTTCCCCTCAATTTTTACAAGCTTATACTGATATTCCCGCTTTCTTTATGGGAACAATATTATTATATTATGGAGTTCAGTTTAGATTTGAAGAAAATTTTAAAAGAATTGCATTGTTTTCTGCTTTGTTTGGAATTTGGATAGGGCTAAGCTATAATATGAGGGCGCCTCTATTTATTTATGTTATTGCAGGAGCTATAGTTATTATTGTTGCTTTTTTACAAAGTAAGCCAAAGAATTTAATAAAATGTGGAATTTCATTTCTTATCATTATATCAGGTTTTATTTCAGTGAATTTTTTGTTACATGAAAGTTTAACTAAACAACAATACTTTCCATATGAAACAGGAATGAGCAGAACTTTATTCTATTTTGTTGATTTAGGGTTAACTACTAATGGGGCTACTCACTCTGAGCTAACAAATGAGGTATTATCAGCAAGAGATAGTAACCGGAATAAAGTATATCTAAATTCGATAAAAAATAGAATTTCGAATATGGATCTAACTGACTGGATCAATCATCTAAATAATAAGTTTAAAGCTAATACTTCAGAAGGAAATATGGGGTGGGGTTTGGAGGCAGTATTAAAAGAAGAAAATTTGATACCTAATCGGTTTTCAGGAACAATTTTAGCATCTTCATTACGAAGTATTGTTTTAGTTAATTTTAATGGGAATTATCATTGGTATACATTAATTTTTCAAATTTTATGGATTATTATTGCTTTTGGGATGGTTTTGTATTCCGCTAGCTTTAAAATTGAATTTTTAAGTATAAATTTATGGACACAGATAATTATATTTGGTGGATTAACATTTTTAATGATTTTCGAAGGAGGAAGGAGTAGGTATTTGATTCAATTTTTACCTGCAATAATATGGAATGCTTCAGCTGGATATGAAAGATTTTTGGGGAGAAAAAAATTTTATGTTGAATAGAAATGGAGAAAATAGTTTTCAAAAGATATTGATTTCATCTTTTCTTTTGCTAATAGGATTTGTATTTTCTTACCTCCTTATTGTTTCTAAATTTGATATTGAAAGAAACTCATTTTGGGTAAATGGGTTAGATATTGGATTTTCTTTTCTTTTTTCTACAGTTTTAGTATTTTATTATTCTCATTTTCTTACAAAATGGAATTTATTCAAATTTCTAATTGGCGGATTAATTTTGCTAGGAATATTGTACTATGTCTTAGCTACAAGATCCCTAAATAATCCCGTTTATAATTTTTATGATTTTTTTACTAATGGATTGATACCAGTAGATTATTTGCTCAAGCTTAATGTAGGATTAATATTTACTATAATTATTCTGAAATATAATAAATTTAAAATCGAAACCAATTCAGTTGATCCAAATTTATTGATAGGTATTTTATTAACCCCAATTGTATTAACTCACTCCGAATTGCTTGCATATATTAATGATACAAAAAAGTATGATGTGTACAGCTTATTTAGCATTTATCTTTTTATCTTGATAGTTTTAGTTATTTGCTTGAAAGGGTTGGATAAGATAGTTGAGAATAAACCATCTATTTACAATGTTGTTTTTCTAAGTCTACTAATGTCAGTTTTCTTTAATGGAACTATTCAGTATGGTATAAAACTAGAGGAAATGGTTTTGAAACGATACATTTTTCCAGGAGCAACTTTATATCAAATTATAATTCTTTTCTTTCTATTCTTAACAGTATATTTAATTGGAAATCGAGTTATTTTGCCTACTCTGATAAACTTACTTATTGGTGCTTCTATTTCAATAGTGAACTATTTAAAATTTGAGATGAGAAATGAACCTTTTTTAATTTCAGATTTTATTTGGATCAAAGAGATAAAATTTCTTTCAAGCTTTATTAATAGAAAAATCCTAATTTCAATAATTTTAGTATTATTATTAATAGTTCCTATTTACCTCTTTTTAAATAAAAAGTTATTTCCTGGTAAGGTTATACATAATTTAAAAACTCGTTTAATTTGCTTGTTAGTTCCTTTGCTATTTTTTTCTGGTATATTTACTGTTTTTAAAAATAAAACTGAATCTAAAATAATTGATGGAATACCAGTTGTTTCTGTATTAAATAACTGGCAAAATATTTCTTGGTTTGGTTTTTCAACTGACGCGAGATATAAATCACTAATGTATGTTTGGACGAAACAATTAACCGATGATATCATGGATAAGCCGAGAAATTATAGTAAGTCTTCGATAAGTGATCTTGTTGAAAAATATACTGAAAGGGCTAATGAAATCAATAAAACTCGATCGGAAAATATTTCTGATCAGACGGTAATTTATGTTTTAAGTGAAAGTTTATCCAATCCTAATAGAGTAGAAGGAGTTACTGTAAGCGAAAATGTATTGGCAAATATTGATTCCATTAAATCACAGACAACTAGTGGCTTAATGAAATCAGATGGATTTGGTGGTGGAACTGCTAATATGGAATTCCAATCTTTAACCGGACTTCCGTTATATAACTTTTCATCTTCTGTTTCAGTTTTGATGACAGAAATATTACCAAAATTAAAAGTTATTCCTTCAATTAGTGATCAGTTTAAGAATGGTGAAAGATTAGTAATACATGGTTTAAATGCCAGTTACTATAATAGACAAACTTTCTATAAAAATTTAAATTTTGAAAGAAAAATTTTTCTAACAGAGTCGGATGAGTCATTGCAAAATGTAGAGTATTTTGGTGCAAATGTTAGTGATGATACTACCTATAAAAACATCCTAAGTAGAATAGATATTTCTAAAAATCAATTTTTTTCTGTAATTACAATTCAGAACCATTCTCCTTGGATAGTAGAGGATCCAAATTCTGTCATTGCATCGAGTGAAAAATTGGATGAGTTCCAACAAAATAGTCTTTCATCGTATGTAAATATGTTGAAAATTACTGATGAGGAAACTGCATCTTTTTTACATGAATTACAAAATATTGATAAGAAAATAACAGTAGTTTTCTATGGAGACCATTTACCTGGATTATATTCAAATGAACTCTTTATGGAAAACCCAGATAGTCAATATCAAACTGATTATTTTATTTGGAGCAATTATGAAACACATAAAGAAGATTATCCGCTAGTAAATTCTAGTGATTTTACAGCAGCTTTACTCAAACACACTAATGCTAAAGTTACACCTTATCAGGCATTGTTGACCGATATTTTAGATAATGCAAGTGTTGATAAGATTGAACTAAATAACGATGAGCAACAAATTGCCAACGATTTAAAATTATTGCAATATGATTTGACAATTGGAAAAGGCTTTTTGAAACAGTATCCAGAATTTTTTGAAGGGGAATGATATGAAATTACCTACTTTATATATTGTGATTCCATGCTATAATGAAGAAGATGTACTCCCAATAACATCAATTGAATTTCGGAATAAATTGTTGGAGTTAATTGATAACGATAAAATTGCAGATGATAGTAAGATAATGTTTGTAGATGATGGTAGTAAGGATCAAACATGGAAAATTATTTTGGAACTCTCACGAATTCATCCAGAATTTATTGGAATAAAACAGAGTCGTAATCGTGGGCATCAGAATGCTGTTTATGCAGGCTTAATGGAATCTAAAGACATGGCAGATATTACAATATCAATCGATTGTGATGGTCAAGATGATATCAATGCTATGAATGAAATGATAGAAGCTTATTATAGTGGTGCTGAAATTGTTTATGGTGTTAGAAATAACCGTGATACCGATAGTTTTTTCAAAAAGACTACTGCGCAATTTTTTTATAAAATAATGGATAAAATGGGTGTAGAGAGTATCTATAATCATGCAGATTATCGTTTAGTATCATCTAAAGTGCTTCATTCATTTTCGAAATTTGAAGAAGTAAACTTATTTTTAAGAGGAATGTTTCCCTTGGTTGGTTATAATAGTACATCAGTATTTTATAAAAGACATGAACGAATTGCAGGGGAAAGTAAATATCCATTGAGTAAGATGTTGAATCTAGCATTTGATGGAATTACCAGTTTAAGTGTTAAACCAATCAGGTTTGTAACTGGTTTAGGCTTGATGATGTCTACAATTAGTTTTTTAGTTATTATTTGGATTTTCTCTTGCTATTTTACTGGTAAAACTATATCAGGCTGGGCATCCAATGCTACATTATTAAGTCTTTTTGCTGGAGTCCAATTGATAAGTATAGGTATAATTGGTGAATATATTGGGAAAATTTATTTAGAAGTGAAGCATCGTCCAAAGTATATTATTAGTGAAAGGACTGAAAGTAATAATGAACAAAATTAAAGTTCATAAATTAGAGAAACTTAGTCAAATTTTTATTAAGGTTTCATTTAAGACAGCAATTTTAATTTCGTGTATCATATTAGGAATATTATCTTTGATTTCCTTAATGTATCGTGGATACTTTCATATGTTTGCTTGGGAGGAGATGTCTTTTTATAATAATAATTGGAAATTCTATAGTTTATTATTTGTTTTTTCGTTAACATTGTTGTATGTAGCTAAAATAATTGGACGTTTTTCCAGTTTTAGATTGTTTTTATTTTTTACTAGTTTATATTTAATAATAGGGACATACTTATCTATTAATGCTGATTTATTACTTCGGGCAGACCCGCATTATCTATTTTTAGCAGCAATTGAGATGAATAATGGTGATTTTTCTTCGTTCGATAAAATTAGTAGTGCAAACTATATGTCAACTTTTCCAAATCAAATGGGATTACTTACATTATTTCGGATATATGCTCACTTTACTACTAATACCCATTGGCTATTCTTTTTACAAACACTTATGGTAAGTGGAATTAATTACCTATTATGGCAAATTACAAATTTAATTTTTGATAATAAAGTAATAAATAACTTGGTTATTTTATTGTCTCATTTATTCTTACCATCAATTTTTTTAACTTTGTGGGTTTATGGTGATATCCCTGGGCTACTTTGCTCGTTAATTACTATTTATTTTTTCTTAAAATTTGAAAAAAAGCAATCCACATTTTCAGGTCTTGTTTTAGTTTTCTTTCTAACATTAGCATGTATTTTACGTAGTAATTACTTAATTTTAGCTATCACACTCGTAATTAGTTTATTAATTTCATGGATTAGAAATCCTAAATTTGTAAAATTGATTGTTATTACCTGTATACCATTTTCTTTTATTGTCATTAATAAAGCCATTGAATCTTACTATGAAAGTAAGATTCATGCTGAGATAACATACCCTCCCCAGCAGGCATGGATTGTAATGGGGTTGAATGACAAAATTAATAATCCGGGTTACTGGGATCAGTATACTACAGAAATAAGGGTGTGGAATAATTACGACGATACTAAAGTCAAAAAAGTTGTTACAAATGATTTGAAGGAGCGTATTAGAGTATTAACTTCAGATAAAGACTATGCTAAAAATTTCTTTTTCAAAAAACTAATGGTTACATGGAATGATCCAACATTCCAATCTATTTTTGCGGGACCTCTTGCTGCTCGAGGTCAAAATATTAAAACTGATTTCCTAAAGAATTTATATGGTGAAGGAAATATTTATCATTTCTATAACAAGTATATGAGTATATTAGTAACATATATTTATTTATCTAGTTTTATTTTAGTAGTATATCTATTATTTAAAAAAATAAATGATGTAGATTTCAATTTACTAATATTTTTGATTTATCTAATAGGTGGTTTTATTTTTCATATTTTTTGGGAAACCAAAGCTCGTTATGTATTTCCTTATGTATATTTGTTACTTCCAATTGTTGCTTTTAACATTTCATACTTTAGTAATAAACTTTTCTCTAATAGGAGAGAATATAGTCAAATTTGATAATGAGCTAAGAATTAAAAGTTGTTTTAATACGAAATACGATGTTCATTTTGGTTGAGTCCAGAAATGAACGTGTTATTATTTGATATGGAATGATTTAATCAATATGTTAGAGGACTTTTCAGTTCTCTTTTTTTCTTCCCCCATTTTAGCAAACCTTAAGCAAAGGGACTTATAATGACTGTATGGTAAGAAAATCACAGGAAAAGTGGAAGTGTGAGGAATATTACCAAGAAATCAAAAGTAAGCGCCCCATAACAAGGTACCTATCCAATCATTCACTCCTCCAGTATACTGTAATAAAAAAACTGGAGGATTTTTTTATGTCACAACCCATTGTCCCATTG
>NZ_JAIMDU010000038.1:0-18478 GCF_019794615.1 Streptococcus suis | reverse complement strand
GCTTTAATCTGGTCTAGCATGATTTTTCCCCTTTTATTTCTAGTGTAACATAAAAAACTAACCTACCACAAAATGTGATAGATTAGTTAACTTAATGACATTGGGCTGATGCCTAGTTTTTTTTATATTGTATAGACATTTGAATTCGCTTTGATACATCGTCACTTTCAGCTTTTTATATTTCCGACCTATAACATTATAGCGATCCGTATCTCATTTCCTTGTCTGAAAGCTCTTTATTCAACAATTTGTTTTTTAAGCATAAAAAACAGCCTAGAGACCATTTTTAAAATGAATTCTAGGCTGTTTATGCAGTTGTATGTGGTGTCAAACTCAGCTTAATTTCATTGATAAAAGAGGAAGTAATATCTGTGATATTCTTTTTTTTATTTGTCACGTATCCCAATGTATGTGTTGGACTATCCTTTAAAGGAATGAGGACAATTTGTTCCTTGATAAAACTATTCACGATACCAAGTCCTGAAGCATAAGCATTACTTGCACACAGCAGATTCATCACAGTACCTCTATCATTGCTATAGATAATATTTTGACTTTGTTGGATTTCAAGTAGGTCTTCATCAAAAATAATACCAGATTTATCTTGTCGAAAACGAACTTGATGGTAACCGACTAAGTCTGCCTCGGATATTTCTGATAAATGAGCAAGTGGATGCTGCTTCCCTAAAAAGACTCGAGTTGGAAAATCTCCTAATGATGTAAATTCTAAATCTTGATTGTGTAAGGAGCGCTCAAGTATGTCTTTGTTGTCATGATTTAGATAGATAATACCAACATCAGACTCAAAATTTGCGACACTCTCTAGAATCCGTTTCGTTGTAGTTTCTATTAATTGAAAATCTTGGTATTCCTCTTTATATAGCTCTGCCATTCTGGCAAGAGGGATGGATAAAAAATCATAATGGTGGGAGGCAACTGTAAAACTTTTCTTGAAGGTGCTGCTATAGCGATGTTCAAGTAGGTTGAGCTCGCCCAGGATTCGTTTGGCATACTTAAGAAAATCGTGTCCCTCTTCAGTGAGACGGACGCCTTTATTGGATCTCAAAAATAATTTAACGCCAAGTTGATTCTCCAAATCTTTGATAGAGCTTGACAGATTTGGTTGAGTCACAAACAGTTCTTTTGCTGCTTGGCTAAAAGAACCTGCTCGTGCAACAGCTTCAACATACCGACATTGTTGTAAATTCATGTGGCGCCTCCTTTACCATTTCTAGTGTTATTATAGCAAAACCAACCCTGTATTTTCTGTAAAACTCCAATACAAATAAACTATGATGCGATAGTCTTTATCTATGGGTAAATAGAAAATCTATGGAAATATTACATTTTTTATCCCAAAAATGCATTTTCTCGAATAATGCTCATGTAAATCGTTCTAAAATAGATAAAATTCATCAAAAATGACGGTATTATGCCAAACGCTATTATTAAAAACTATAGCAATGAATAATTAGCTTTTATAATAAATTTTTCTTATAGCTAACAATAAAAAATATAGATTTTGCAAGTATAAATTGTGATGGTAAGATAGAGAAAAAATTTAAGGAAACATTTTATGAAAAAATATTTTTATATTGTCGTTGTGGTTTTTCTAGCTTTCTTTTTTATTTTTAAAAATAGTGCTGCTACAAAGGATGTTAGTGCAGATTCCAATAAAGTTACGGTAGCTTTAGAACAAAATACACAACCGTTAAGTTATACAAATGATAAAGGTGAATTGGTTGGCTATGAAGTTGATATTATTGAAAATGTAAATAAGGTAATAGAAGGATATGAGATAGCGATTGAGTCTGTATCAGCAGAAGCAGCAGAAGTCGGTATTGAAAGTGGAAAGTATGATCTAGTTGGGGGAGGTCTATTTAAAACTGAAGCTCGAGAGGAAAAATATCTTTTTCCGACAGAGAATACAGGTGTCAGTACAATTGAAATATATAAACGAGCTGAAGATGAAGATATTCAGACATTAGAAGATTTAGTTGGAAGAAAAATTAGTCCTGTTACAGCAAATGGTGGAATATTCAATTTGTTAACAACATACAACAATAAACATAAAGATAATCAGATTACGATTCCATTAGGTGAAAGTGGGGAGTTGGCCCAACGGTATCAAGGTCTAGCGGATGGAAAATATGATGCTGTTGTTATGCCATCAAATTTTGGTGCTGATAAAATTATTGAACAATTGGGTTTGGATATTGTTACTGCCGACGAACCAGTACAAGTTAATGGTACATACTTTATTATTTCTAAAGATCAGAAAGAATTTAAAGATGCATTTGATAAAGCAATTAAAAAATTAAAAGATGATGGCACTTTATCAGAACTTTCAAAAAAATGGTTTGGAGAAGATATGTTTCAGTATGAAATAACTGAACAGTAGGATGAGGTGATGGGCTGAAGATGAAAATCGAGTATATTATTGAAATATTACCTAGTTTAGTTTCCAAAATACCGGTTGTGTTTATAGTTTTTACTCTATCATTCATCACAGCCCTAATATTAGCAATAGCGATTGTGCTAATTAGAAAAATTGAAATTCCGATTATTAATACAATTGTTAAATTTTTTATCTCATTCTCTAGGAGCGTTCCTGGCCTGGTACATTTATTTCTCGTATTTTATGGATTGCCCAGCCTATTACTCAAGTTTAATATTGATATTAATAGTTGGAATAAAGTATATTTTTCCATTCTAGCGCTTTGTATCTACCATGGTTCGATAATATCAGAAATAATAAGACCAGCATTTGAAGCAATTCCTAATACTCAGTTTGAAGCTGGAATTAGTATTGGGATGACTTCGATACAAACAGTAATTAGGATAATCATTCCTCAAATGTTTCCAATCATTTTACCAAGCATCTGTAACACTTGTATTGACTTGTTTTTAGACACTTCGTTATTGTTCATCATTGGTGTAGCCGATATAATGGGCCAAGCAAAGATATTATCAGCGAATTCATTTGGTATATATCAAATTGAAATATACTTTACGGTTGCATTAATATATTGGTTCTTTTGTTGGATTATTGGAAGAATCTTTATAAAACTAGAAAGATACACAAATAGATTTTTAATGAATTGAGGAAAATAGGGTGGATAAAATGAATATTATTAATAATATAATCTTAGTTGTACCGTATACTTTACTAATTGCATTATTAATATTACTTATCGGTCTATTAGGTGGTGCCATTGTCGCATTTATTCGTTCTAAAGATTATGTATTTGTATCTTGTATCTTAAATTTATATGTTTCATTTACTCGTGGAGTGCCAATTGTTGTTCAATTATTAATCGGACAAGCTTTATTGCCCAAGGTAATTGAAACATTATATAAACTAGTAGGGAAAGAATATCAGCAGCAAGATTTCCCGATTTTATTGGTGGTATTAATATGTTATGGATCATATCAAATTGTCTTAGAATCGGAAAATTTAAGAGGAATCTATCAAGCAATAGATATCGCACAAGTTGAGGCTGGTTATTCAATTGGATTAACAACAAATCAGATACTTCGAAGAATTGTAATTCCACAGTTATTACCAACAGCATTTCCAATTGTACTAAATTCATTGTTAAAAATTGTAAGATCACTTTCTGTAGCTTTTCTAATTGGCTTTGTGGATATAATGGCAGAGGCAAGATATGAGGCAGCACTTTCTTCAGAATATATTTTTTCTTTCTTTGTGGCTGGAATTATTTATTGGATTATTTGCTTATTTTTCCAATTTTTGATTTTAGTATTCCATAGATATTACACTACACCATAAAAGTTGAGGAGTATTTAATGACAAAAAATAATAAAATTAAAAAAGTTCTTAATGGTGAATTCGTAGAAGATATTCCATTTTCATTTTGGTCACATTTTCCAGAGGTAGATAGAGAGCCAGAATTAATTGCTGAAGAAAGTTATAAACTTTATAAAAAATATAACTTAGATTTCATCAAGACAATGAATAACGGAATGTATGCAACCGAGGATTTCGGCTGTATTATCGATTATTCTGAAATAGAATCTGGTGGCGTTGCCCAAATCCATTCCACTCCAATAAATAGTTACTCAGATTGGAAATCTCTTAAACAACTAAGTCTGAAATCATCACCTGCGTTGCAACGAGAATTAAAATATCTTAAGTTGTTGCTTGAAAAGGTTGATGGTGAGGTTCCTGTTGTCATCACAGTATTTAGCCCGTTAACAATTGCGGATAAAATTTGTAATGGACACATTCAAGAAATGATTGAAGAAGATGAAGCTGGTGGATTATTATTAAAAGAGGCACTTGAAAAAATTACAGAAATTACTCGAGAGTTTGTAGAAGAAGCTATAAAAATTGGAGCTGATGGAATATATTTCGCAAGTCAACTAAGCACTTTCGATAGATTAAATCAGAAACAATATATTGAATATGGTCGACCATATGATTTACAAGTTTTAGAAAAAGCAGAGGATGGCTGGTTTAATACAGTTCATTTGCATGGTAATAGGATTATGTTTGATATTGTAAAAGATTATCCTGTGCAAGCAATTAATTGGCATATAGGAGAAAGTTATCCATCTCCTCGAGAAGGTCAAATCTATTCTAAAAAGGTTATTATGGGTGGAATAAATCGCCATGATGTGAGTGATTCAAATTATAATGAACTCCATCATCAGATTTATCGAACAATTTTTAGAACTCATGGGAAAGGTTTAATCTTAGCACCAGCTTGTGTAATTCCTAAACCTTTCGAAGATGAAACGATACAGTATTTAATTAAAGTTAAAAAAGAAACTGAGTTAATCTTTAATTCAAACTTTTTAGAGAGTAGCCTTCTTTAATTTTCCTAACAATTGTTTTAACAAACTTGAAAATTATGTAAAACTTGTATAGGAGAATTTATGTTAGAAGTTAAAAATATTGAGAAATCCTTTGGTGATAAAAAGGTTTTGGACGGTGTTAGTTTAAGGGTTGATCAGGGAGATGTCGTTGTCATTCTCGGTCCATCTGGTTCTGGAAAGACAACTTTCTTGAGGACCCTTAATTATTTGGAGAAGGCTGACGCAGGGCAATTGACTCTGGATGGAAAAGACTATGATTTGGCCAAAATCAGCCGAAAAGAAGTATTAGAAATTCGTCAAAAAACAGCCTTTGTTTTTCAAAATTATAATCTATTTGCCAATAAAACAGCTATTGAAAATATCTTAGAAGGATTAGTGATTGCAAGGAAAATTCCAAAAGCTGAAGCCTTAGAAATTGCGGAAAAAGCCCTAGCGAAAGTTGGTTTGTCGGACAAACGAGATGCCTATCCGAGTCAGCTTTCAGGTGGGCAGCAGCAACGGATAGGTATTGCGCGTGCTATTGCGGTAAAACCAGATGTTATCCTGTTTGATGAGCCAACATCTGCTTTAGACCCAGAGTTAATTGGTGACGTCTTGTCGGTCATGAAGGAATTGGCCCAGGAGGGTATTACGATGGTAGTGGTTACGCATGAAATGAGTTTTGCTAGAGATGTCGCCAATCACGTCATCTTTATGGAAGGTGGCCATATTATTGAAGAGGGTGAGCCCAAACAATTTTTCGCTCGACCGAAAGAAGAACGAACCAAGCAATTTTTAACAAGGATCATACCGGAATTAAATATTGACCCAGTCATCTAAAATGATTAGCAGTGCTAGTCATTTTTTTCATCCTGAAAAGTGGTGTTTTCTCATTATTTGTTAATGTATGGTGTATAAATTTGCAATTATTATGAACTATGTGAGAGAATATAAAAGAAAAAACATCGAAATCGGGATAAAAAGTCTAGTTTTGTAAGAATATTAGATCTAAAACCGAATATTTTTACGAAATTTAAACATTTTATGGAATTGTCTGAATATTTGTGATATAATGAACAGACTAACATATTGGAGGGATTTTATGACAATCTACAACTTTTCTGCAGGTCCTGCAGTATTGCCAAAACCAGTACTTGAACGCGCCCAAGCTGAATTCTTGGACTACAATGGTTCGGGAATGAGTGTTTTGGAGATGTCGCATCGCTCCAAGGACTTTGATGATATTATAAAGAATGCTGAGGCAACACTTCGTGAATTGATGGCGATTCCTGATAACTATAAAGTTATTTTCTTGCAAGGGGGAGCATCATTAGAATTCACAATGATTCCGCTCAACTTTGCTCAAGGCAAAAAAGCTTACTATCTTGTAGGTGGTTCATGGGGCAAAAAAGCCTATACAGAGGCAGTGAAGTTGTCTAAAACGATTGCCTTCGAACCAATTTTGCTTGGTTCAACTGAAGATATTACCTATGCAGAATTGCCAACTTTCGATAAAAATGATATTGATCCAAGTGCAGCCTATGTGCATTTGACAACAAATAACACTATTGAAGGTACAGCAGTATATGATATTCCTGACACCAATGGTGTGCCAGTGATTGCTGACATGTCTTCAAACATCTTAGCAGCTCGCTATAATGTTGAAGATTTTGCCATGATTTATGCTGGTGCACAGAAGAACATTGGTCCTGCTGGTGTGACAGTGGTGATTGTTCGTGAGGACTTCCTCAATGATCAACCTATGCTTTCAAGCATGTTGGACTACCGTATTCAAGCTGAAAATGAGTCTCTATATAATACTCCGCCAGCATACTCTATCTATATTTCTAAACTTGTCTTTGATTGGGTGAAAGAAATTGGTGGTGTTGATGAGATGGAAAAAATCAACCGCGAAAAATCTGGTTTGCTTTATGACTATATCGACCAGTCTGATTTCTACACAAATCCTGTTCGCAAAAAAGAGGAGCGTTCAGTAGCTAATATTCCTTTTGTTTCACCAAGTGAAGAATTGGATGCAAAATTTGTCAAAGAAGCAACTGCAGCTGGATTTAAGAATATCAAAGGTCACCGTTCAGTTGGTGGAATGCGGGCATCATTATACAATGCCTTTCCACGTCAAGGTGTGGTTGATTTGATCGAATTCATGAAGAAATTTGCTGCGGAGAATGCTTAATGGAAATTAGATTAGCGCATCCAAACGAGATAGAGGCTATTGTCAATATTCTTGAAGAAGCTAGGGCTTTTCTAGCATCTTCTGGTATTCATCAATGGCAGGGAGAGTATCCCAATAAAGACAATGTCTTTGACGATATCCTTTCTGGACGTGGGTATGTTGGCTTAGTGGACGGAAAAGTGGCTGCTTATGCAGCGGTTAACCGTGGCCAGGAAGAAGAGTATGAGGCAATTTATGATGGAAAATGGCACCATAACAATCCTGTCTATACCACTTTCCATAGAGTAGCAACCTCGAATGAGTTTCGTGGTCAGAGAGTTATTCAAACCTTTTTGCAAGGCTTAATTGAAGGGCAAAAAGGACCAGATTTCCGCTGTGATACTCATGAGCAAAATAAAGCAATGCAACATATTTTACAAAAACTGGGCTATGTCTATTGTGGAAAGGTTCCAATAGATGGAGAACGGTTAGCTTTTCAAAAAATCAAACACAAGAACGAACGTAGTCTTTATCAAGAGATTGATGAAGACGACCGTTGGTTACTCGGAAATAATTAATGAAATATAGAAAGAAAAGGCGGTAGCTATTCCGCCTTTTTAGGTAAAAATAAATGGTATTTAGCGTACGTACTTTTAATAATATCAACCAAGTTGGCCTGAAAGAATTGGGCAATAAATTCCAGATTGATGGAGATCATGCAAATAATCCTGATGCCTTTATTATTCGTTCTGAAAACTTGCATGGATTTGATTTTCCTGAAAACCTTAAAGCGATTGCTCGTGCAGGTGCTGGAACCAACAATATTCCAATCGAAGAAGCAACTGAGAAGGGAATTGTGGTTTTCAACACTCCTGGTGCCAATGCCAATGCGGTAAAAGAAGCAGTTATTGCTTCCATCCTCTTGTCAGCTCGTGACTATATCGGTGCGACTGCATGGGCTAACACTCTTTCAGGAGACGATGTGCCAAAGCAAGTTGAAGCAGGGAAGAAACAATTTGCAGGAACAGAGATTTCAGGAAAAACCTTGGGTGTCATCGGCTTGGGTGCAATTGGTGCCCGTATTGCGAATGATGCACGTCGTTTGGGAATGAATGTTCTTGGTTATGATCCCTATGTGTCTGTTGAAACAGCTTGGACGATTTCAAGCCATGTCAAACGTGTGGATGATTTAAAGGAAATTTTCACCAATGCCGATTACATTACTGTTCATGTACCATTGACAGATAAGACTCGCGGACTTTTCAATTCAGATAGTTTTGGACAGATGAAAAAAGGAACAACCCTCATTAATTTTGCTCGTGGCGAATTGGTTGTCAATGCAGACCTTTTCGAGGCAATTGAAGCGGGAGTGATTAAGAACTATATTACCGACTTCGGTACCGAGGAAGTTCTCAACAAAGAAAACATTATCGTCTTTCCACACGTTGGTGGATCAACAGAAGAGGCTGAACTGAATTGTGCTATTGCTGCTGGTCAGACCATTCGTCGTTTTATGGAAACTGGTGAAATCATTAATTCAGTTAACTTCCCGAATGTGAAACAGTTCTTGGATGCACCGTACCGTATTACCTTGATCAATAAAAATGTGCCAAATATTGTTGCAAGTATTACAACGGCTGTATCTGAATTAGGGATTAACATCGATAACATCATTAACCGATCTAAAGGTGATTACGCCTATACATTGTTGGATTTAGATGAATCTGATGAAACCAAAATCGCGAATTTGGTCGAAAAATTCAAGGCGGCAGATGCGATTACAAAAGTGCGAGTAATTAAACATAAATAATGCTATATAAACAAATCTATAAGAGTCCCTTAGGCTCAATCTCCCTTATTGCTAGTGATAAAGGCTTGATGGGCGCATGGCTTGAGGGACAGAAGTATTATGAAAAAGGAGTGACGGAAGAGGTATCTGTCACTTCTCATCATGTCTTAGAGCAAGCATGTGACTTGTTAACAAGCTATTTTTCTGGGGAAAATCCAGATTTTAGTCCCCTGCCACTTGATCTAAGAGGGACAGCATTTCAGTTAAAAGTTTGGAAGATATTGCAAGAAATTCCTGCGGGTCAAACGACTACTTATGGGCAAATTGCCAAAGAACTTGGTATTCAATCAGGTCAGGCTATTGGTGGCGCGGTAGGTCGTAACCCCCTATCCATTATTATTCCATGCCATAGAGTATTAAGTGGGGATGGAAAATTGACAGGTTATGCTGGCGGTCTAGACAAGAAAATCTGGCTCTTGCAACATGAAATTCCAGGATTTGAGGTAAAGGAATGATTTTATTTTATGAATATCCAAAATGTTCTACTTGTCGTGCAGCTAAGGCTGAGTTAATCAAATTAGGTGTGGAATTCGAAGCGATTGATATCAAAACGACCCCACCAAGTGCAAGTCAATTAAAAGACTGGATGGAGGCGACAGGATTTGAATTGAAAAAATACTTCAATACCTCCGGAAATAGCTATCGCGAGTTAGGTTTGAAGGATAAATTTGGCACTCTGACTTTAGAAGATGCACTTGGTTTACTCGCAAATGATGGTATGCTTATCAAACGCCCTTTGTTGATCAAAGACGGTAAAATTCTACAGATTGGTTACCGAACCAAATATGAAAATCTCGACCTTTGAAAGATCGAGATTTTTTTCATAATGCGTATTCGACGGAAATATATTCGTGTTTCTTCTTTAGTAAATAGAGCATTTGCTGCTTATCTTCAAGCAGTTTTCTAACAATTTCATGTTGAACATTGTGCAGGTTGATCTTTACTCGTATATTCATTCCCTGCTTGAAAATATGTATTTCAATATTGCCCGCATGGTCATCTAAATAGGTTTCTAAAATTTGATAAATGGAATCGTGAATTTCGGGTGCTTGTATGGTCCCGTTTGCCAATTCTTTAAAGGAAACAACCAGCCCAGCCCATGGTTCTTTAAAGGAAATGAGAGCCAGTACCACAGTTAGGAAAAAGTCCCCTGTGTAATGTAAAAAACCGAGTGGACTGCTGATTGGGATGAAGTGAAGGAGAATGACAGCCAAACCGATGGCTCCTGAAATAAGTCCATCAACTAAATTTCCCTTAGACTCTGCTTGGATAATAATGGACATGTGGTTTAATCTTGCACTCATGTGGCGATTATAGAAATAGAGTCCCATACAAACAAGGAACATGGTTATTGTGTAGGGAACAACTGGGCCAGTGGTCATTGTATGACCTATCCCGTTGACGAAATAGGCAAAAGCAGTAGCACTTGTTTCTAATACTGCAAATAGTAATAATAGCAGGGTTGCGAGTGATTTCATGATGGCATATAGAGGTTCTAAAAAATAGAGTCCCTGTGGAAAAGTGGTTGTTTTCCGATGGCTATTTTTTGAAATATAAAAGGCTACCATGGAGGAAACAAAAGCAATCAGTGAAAAGACACCATCTAAGAGCAGTGCGTTTAATCCTGTTATAATGTACACAGCCAGACCCGCTGTTCCGCTCAATCCATTTACGATTGAGGACACGATAAGAGATTTTCTTTCGATTTTTTTATGATTCATGACTCCTCCTTTGCTAGTTTATATATATATTATACCATATTTTGCAACCGTTTACAAATCTGTTGATTTTAAAAACCTAGCTTTTGCTAGGTTTGTAAGGGGATTAGACGTTAATTTCCATCACAATTGGTGTATGGTCTTGACGTGCACCAGAATCAATCATGTCCGATTTGGTAACCTTATCAGCCACTCTGTCACTAACTAGCCAGTAGTCAATTCTCCAGCCAGTATTGTTGATTTTACTGGTACGGCTACGTTGTGCCCACCAAGTATAGGCGTTAAGAACATCACCATGTAAATGACGGAAGGTATCTGTAAAACCATGGGCTAATAGATTTGTAAAGCCCTGACGTTCTTCATCTGTAAAACCTGGCGACTGGCGATTGCTTGCTGGATTTGCAAGGTCGATTTCCTTATGCGCAACGTTGTAATCGCCTGTTGCGAGAACCGGTTTTTGGCGATCTAGTTGTGAAAGGTAGGCAGCATATTGGAGGTCCCAGATTTGGCGGTCAGCCAATCTCTTCAAACCATCGCCTGCATTTGGTGTATAGACCTGTGTAACAAAAAAGTCATCAAACTCAAGCGTGATGATGCGACCCTCGGCATCCATGGTGGTTGGTGCCCCAATCTCAGGGAATGTTATCGTAGGAGTGAGGTGGTTCTTATAGAGAAAGAGTGTTCCTGCATAACCTTTGCGAGCGGGCTCCACTGATGAGCGCCAAGTATTGAAATAATCAGGAAAATAGGATTCTAATATTTCGAGATGCTTCTTAGTAGGTCCCTTATCAGATAGCTTGGTTTCCTGAATGGCAATGATGTCAGCGTCCTCTGCTACAAGAGTTTCAATGACGGCGCGTGACAGCAACGCACGAGGAGATTCAGCTGTAAGAGCGGCATTTAGGGAATCAATGTTCCAAGAAATAAGTTTCATATGGTTCCTTTTCTAGTTTGTTCTGACTAATATTATATCAAAAATACTGATTCCGAGCGAATAGGGAGTTTGGAAATATGTTTTAGTTACTTGTATGAAAATACCAAAACTATGTTATAATATAACTAATAAATTAATGCTTGTGGAGGTATATATGAAAAAAATATTGAGTGGTTTTCTCTGGCTTGCTCTCATTTTGGAAATCCTAGTTTACTATTGGTTTCAGCTACCAGCTTTCAATTTTTTGAGTCTAGAATTTTGGTTTTTTATACTTCAGTCTTTTGGCTTGCTGTGGATTGTACTCGCAATCACTAGCAAAGCTAGTCCGATTCGGAAAGTTTCCAAGATTTCAGGTCGTAATCGTCAAGTGGAGTCTTACCAATTTTCGTCGGGGAAATTACCGACTTATCTCAGTTGGTTGGGCCGTGTTTGGGTTGTAGTTGTTTTGCTGATTATCGTTCTAGGGGTCATCAATTCTCATATTTTTCGTGCGAAAGATTATTCTTCAGTAGTGACTGTGGAAGAAGCGGATTTTAAGACAGATTTTCCTGAGACCGATATTTCAAAATTGGCACTTTTAGATCGTGCGTCAGCGGAGAAGATTGGTGATACCTATCTGGGTACCATCGATAAGGTTTCACAGTTTGGTATTTCGAACGACTACCGCCAAATTACAATCGGACAGCAACCGTTTCGTGTGTCTCCATTGGAGTATAAGAGTTTTTGGAAATGGCTGAGCAATCACCAAGATGGTATTGGTTACTATGTAAAAGTAAATCAGACGACAGGTAAGGCAGAACTTGCCAAGTTGAACGAAGCCATGCATTACTCTGATTCTGAGTTTTTACTTAATGATACTCTGCGGCATCTTCGTCTCCAGTACCCAACAACTATTTTTGGTAAGCCTTCGTTTGAAGTGGATGACAAAGGGAATCCCTATTATATTGCAACGATATACGAGCCAAAATTTGGACTGTCATCACATGATCCAATTGGTGCTATTGTGTTAGATGCGGTTACAGGAGAAAGCAAGAAGTATCGTCTTGAAGAGATTCCTGAGTGGGTGGACCGAGTTTACTCTGCTGAAAATGTCATCAGTCGTGTTGATGATCATTACACTTACCAGAATGGTTTTTGGAATACCATTTTCAGCCAAACAGGTGTGAAAAATACTACGGATAGTTATAATTATATTTCCATCGGTTCAGATATTTATCTCTATACCGGTATTACCTCAGCGACAGCGGATTCATCAAACCTTGGTTTTATCCTAGTCAATATGCGTACTCGCGAAATTACTAACTACAAATTGGCTTCGGCAACAGAGTCAGCTGCTCAAGAGTCAGCAGAAGGGGAAGTGCAGGAGAAAGGCTACAAAGCAACTGCTCCAAGTTTAGTCAAATTAGTGGACACAGCTTACTATTTGGTATCCCTAAAAGATGATGCAGGTTTGGTTAAATCTTATGCATTAGTAGATGCAGAAGATTACCAACAAGTCACAGTGAACAATGATGTGGCCAGCTTAATTTCACAAGTTACTGGTAGGGATGCTTCTAGTCTAGCTGGACTTGCGACTACGACAAATGGAGATTCGAGTCAACCTACTGAAGTGGTAACGGGCAAGGTGGAAGCAGTTGCCAGCCAAATGATTGGTGGGTCAACGGTATATTATATCCAATCTGAAGGCAAGATTTATAAGGTTAAGGCTACTGAAGACAGTACAGACCAGTTGCCATTTATCAAGGTAGGCGATCAGTTTACTGGTCAATTGGATAAAAAGAATTACTTGCAACAGGTTGTCATCAATCCTGAATAAGAAGAAGTGGAAGATTGTCTGATGATGTCAGATGATCTTTCGCTTTTTTTATTTTCGTGCGAAATGCTGGTTTTTATTGTATAATGGAGCGTTGTGATTTTTTCTAGTGATTTTCGAAGAGTATGAGAACGTTTATCTAGGATGATTATCTATCAACAATCTATGGTTTAGGAGTTGTTTATGAATCTGTTGAGGAAAAAACAGGTAGGGGAGCGTAGTAGTCAAATGCGGCGTCACTTGGGTTTGGTTGATTTGATCTTTTTAGGGATTGGTTCAATGGTGGGAACAGGTATTTTTACAGTGACGGGATTGGCTGCTGCCCAATATGCTGGTCCTGCCTTAGTTATTTCTATCGTCATAGCAGCAATTTCAGTTGGTTTGACAGCATTATTCTATGCTGAATTTGCCTCACGCATACCTACGAACGGTGGAGCTTATGGGTATCTCTACACGGTTTTCGGGGAATTTCCTGCTTGGATTGCTGGTTGGCTGACCATTATGGAGTTCTTGACAGCTGTTTCAAGTGTTGCATCGGGATGGGGTGCTTATTTGAAAGGTCTCTTAGCTCATTTTGGTATTTCAATGCCAACTGCATTGAATGGTACCTTTAACCCTGCTGCGGGTACTTATGTAGACCTCTTACCAGTTCTGGTCTTGTTTTTCGTAATAGGGGTTGTTTTACTAAATTCTAAGGCGGCCCTTCGTTTTAATTCAGCCTTAGTTATCTTAAAATTCTCTGCCTTGGCCTTGTTTGTAATTGCTGGTATGTTCTTTATCAAACCGTCCAATTGGGCTGATTTTGCGCCCTTTGGGTTTGGAGCGATTTACGGTGGTCAAGCAGGTATAATGGCAGGAGCTTCTCTCATGTTCTTTGCCTTTCTTGGTTTTGAATCCATTTCGCTAGCTATAGATGAGGTAAAAACACCTGAAAAGAATGTGCCAAAGGGAATCGTCTTATCCCTCTTCATTGTCACAATATTGTACATTATAGTGACATTAGTCTTAACAGGGATGGTGCATTATTCTAAGTTGAATGTGGCAGATGCAGTTGCTTTTGCTTTGCGAGAGGTTGGTTTAGGTTGGGCAGCAAGCTATATTTCTGTTGTGGCCATTCTGACCTTGATTACAGTATGTATCTCGATGACTTATGCACTCTCACGGATGGTGTATTCGATTAGTCGCGATGGATTATTGCCGAAATCCTTGAGTCAATTGACCAAAACCAGTAAGGTTCCAAAGAATGCGACGATACTGGTTGGAATATTTGCGGCGATCTGTGCGGGTATTTTCCCCTTAGCAACCATTGCTTCCTTTCTGAATATTTGTACCTTAGCCTATTTGATGATGTTAGCAGTCGGTATCATTCGTCTTAGACAAATAGATGGGTTGCCAAAAGAAGGTCAGTTTAAAACACCGCTGGTACCCTTATTGCCTATTTTATCAATTCTGATTTGTCTTTCCTTTATGTTCCAATATAGTCTTGATACTTGGTTAGCTTTTGGAATTGCCTTAGTAATTGGCATGTTCATTTATTTCTTCTATGGCTATGGTCATTCTGAAGCAAAATAATGTTTATCCCTTCTTTATTTGAAGGGATTTTTTCTACAATTTTTTATAGAAATGCTGGAAAATTAAAAAATAAGATAGTATAATATATTTAATGAAAGACACAAATATGAAAGGAGAAGTGAGATGTCAAATCGAGATATTCGTGCTAAAGCAACGGCCATTCGTGAAAGTACGGATGGGATGATGACCTTATTTTTAGCCCCTGTTCTCATTATGGTCCTATCAGATGTTTTAGATCGGATGTGGGGACAGGCAGGTATTGTTTTATGGGGAAACACTTTTGTGAAAAATGGTGTGACGCGCACTATTCATTATATTTCACTAGGTCCGTCATCCTTCTTTGATTTCTTAGTACAATGCTTGCTTGTAACAGCTTGTTTTCAATTGATTAGGGTGGTCCGTAAAGAGAAAAGTATCGTTTCGTTCAAAGAGTGCTTTTCTCTGCTTGAGGGTAAAAATTTTTTACCGATTGTAGTGACCATTTTATTGAAACAAATTTTTCTCTATGTTGCTGCATTTCCAACTACAGTCGGAGTTGCATTGATATTACTTTCCTTTTATAATACAATTTTTATTGTTGAAGCGCCTGTGGGATATTCTCCAGATTTTTCGAGCCTTTTCAATTCGACAAATTTATATTTAGGTCTCATACTCATGCTAGTTGGGATTGTTTTGAATTTATATATTAATTATGGGCTCAGTCAGGTCACCTTTTTGCTATATGACTATTTGGACAAGGATTTGTACACATCACCCTTCAAGATATTTAAACAAAGTTGGCAATTGATGAGTGGGAATAAATGGCGTCGATTCTTGTTAGATCTTTCTTTTATTGGCTGGTTTATTGGCGTCATCTTAACGTTGGGACTCCTAGGACTCTATGTGTTCCCTTATTATTGGACCTGTCAAGCGCTGTTTTATGAAGATTTAATAGCTAAGAATCCTTTGGCTTTTTCCAATGAAAAAACAATCGTCACTTCAACCCCTGCTTAAGTTGTGAGTGTCACAAGCACATTAATCGATAAATCGTAGCGAATCCCTTCAAATCGAAGGGATTTTAGCATGTTTCGATAGAAATTAATGGAAAAAAGATGAAAAAAGTTCTATACTATAGTTAAAAGTGCGTGTTTATCAAATACCGTAGTAGTGTATAGAACGATGATTTCCAATACGAAAACAGATGCATAAGGAATGAAAATGGAAGGGAGATGGAAATGACGACGAACAATATCGTATCTAGAGCGATGGCTATTCGTGAGCGAACCAAGGGGACAACGATCCTGTTCTTGCCATCCATTTTGCTAGCTATTTGCTATGCCTTATCAACGACTATTTTTCGTCTATTTACTTTTCTGAGTCTACGACAAGATAGTTCATTGGTAGAGAGTCGCTTAGTTTCATCTGTTACATTAGCTTATTTTGCTCGTGAAGGAATCCAGCTTTTATTACAGCTTTTGATTGGGCTTGCTTGTTTTCATCTGCTGGAATTAGTCAGAGGTGATAGACAGGAAGTCACTCTGAAAGATTGCTTTTCACTACTCAAAACGGATTGGGCAAAACCTATTTGCGTGACCTTACTCTTTCAGTATTTGATTCTCATGGTAGCAGGTTTACCCGCCACGATAGGTTCCGCCTTATTGCTTATCGGTCTTACTATGAGGAGCTTGATGGTGCTTTCTCCTGGGGCAATGGCAGAGCTGGCTTCTCATCAGCCTGATCAAATGATGGCTAGAGGAGTGATTCTTTTTATAGTTGGCATCGTCTTGTATTTTCTTGTTTACTACGCCTATTCTCAGACTGTTTTTGTCCTGTTTGATCATTTAGATAATGCAAGTTACACCAACCCGCTGAATGTATTAAGAGAGAGTCGCCTCTTAATGAAAGGAAACTATTGGCAACGAATTCGTCTAGATCTATCATTTCTAGGCTGGTTTGTCGGTGAATTGGTAACTTTACATTTGTTGTCTATTTTTGTTCAACCATATTACCATATAGCTAGGACAATTTTTTACGAAGCCATAAAAGCAAAAATAAAGACTGTTAGCGAGTGAATCGTCAACAGTCTTTTGTTGTTTATTAGGATTTTCTTTTATGATTAAAATAGAGGTCATAGACAAGCCAAGCGATCACTCCACTTTGAACAAACAGGCTAATTACAGAACCTTCGACCCCGAAATCACCGCCAGATAGCCATTCAGGTCCTGTGATACCAACTTGTATAAAGGCCTGGCCAGCTTGTGTACCGCTAACTGGAAATGCAAAGACATTTCCTTGGAAACAATTCCAGGCAGCATGCAAGCCACCAATTGTCCAAATATTACCTGTTTTGAGCATCAACAAACAGGTTAAAATACCAAACAATGTGAGATCCAAAAGTGGTATGAGTGAGATAGCATGATTTCCTAAATGAAGAAATGTGAAAAAGAGCGAGGAAATAAGGATACCAACAGGAATAGTGTGTTTGGCTGAAAGTGATGAAAACATCCATCCTCTTGATAATATCTCTTCGGTTGTACCTTGGATTGACCAAGCTAGGATTAGTACAAAGAATTCTCCGAGTAATTTTATAGAGAACTGGATGCTAGTAAATTCAATCGCGTCTAATCCCCACATGATGAGGGTACACGTGGTCAGCATTGTAGCTCCGATTCCCCAACCGAGTAGAAAATCTTTTCCAGCCCCTTTTTTAGTAAACCCAAGTCCTAACCACGGGCTTTTTTCAACACATCGAGACCAAAGAATCACAATCAAACTAATAAATATAAATGCAAATAAATCCAAACTAAGTGAGAGAAATGGATTGTTTTCATACGGAATAAATGAAATTATCGGAGCATACACAATTAATCCTAGCATTTCCCCTACAATTAACAAAACTATCCCCATTAATGGGGAAGTAAGCGCATTAAGGTTAAACGCTGATTTAGCTTTTTCTTTGATAAATTCTGTTTTCATATACGGTCCACCTCGCAAATGCTTTACTAGTTTACTATTTTAGCATATTAATTTAGAAAATTCTAGGCTTATTTTTATGTAAAAGATTGAACGTTTACAAAATAATACACGGAGAAAGGTAAAATTCAAAAAAATTCCACAGAAAACCTGTGAAAAATATGGTATAATAGTACAGTAGAAAAGTTCCAAAAGCGGGGCGGAAATCTATTTTGGGAGGTGGTGCCTATGCAGTACCGAACTAGAAAGGTTTGCCGCAATGTCTGTCGCAGAGGCCCTCGGGCTAATGTTTCAGTTTGGCACGTTACTAATCGTGCTACTGACATTTATTTTTAACAATCGTAAAAAATAAAAGACAGCCAACCGCTATGAAACTTTGACAGAGTGAACTAGCAGGTTGACTGTAATCTTCATTCGTCCCGTCTTTAAAACGGTTCTACTGGGATTGGGTTGGCGCTCAATCCCTTTTTCAAAACTATTATATCACAAACTAAAATTGTTTGACAATTTTTTTGTTACAGTATAGTTTCTGGTTTTGTAAGCTAACTTCTCAAAGTAAGTTCTAGTCTAACACAAAAGCTGGAAATTAGACTGAGACAAAAAAATAAGGTAGAACTTACTATGGGACAAGTTGGTAACTGACAAT
>NZ_JAIMDU010000037.1:0-18896 GCF_019794615.1 Streptococcus suis | reverse complement strand
TCGAGAAAAAGTACGCATTTTTGATATAAAAAGAAAACCTCTCTAAACCCTTGATATGCATAGGGTTAGGGAGGTTTTTGTCGTTTAAAACTGTCAAAGATGGGATTATATCACAAATTAGTCACAAATATGAGTCCGAACTCTCTTTAACTGATAAAAAAAGTGACATATCATTGTGAAGTATCTCATAGTTCCATAATAGATAAACAGGTTATTTTATGTTAAAATAGTTCCATGAAATTAAATACATTACTAGGGATTGCAGCAGGGAAATCCAGTCAATTTATCTTAAAAAAACTTGGACGTGGAACGACCCTTCCTGGCAAAATCGCCCTCAAATTCGATAAACATATTTTAGACAGTTTAGCTAAGGATTATGAAGTTGTCGTCATTACTGGAACAAATGGCAAGACGTTGACAACCGCGTTAACTGTAGGAATTCTCCAAGAAGCATTTGGAGAAATCACAACCAACACAAGTGGTGCCAATATGATTACCGGGATTACAGCCACTTTTTTGTCAGCTAAGAAAAATAAGAATGGCAAAAAAATTGCTGTCTTGGAAATTGACGAAGCCAGCCTTGCACGTGTTACAGACTTTATCAAACCAAGCTTAATAGTCTTCACCAATATCTTCCGTGATCAAATGGATCGCTACGGTGAAATTTATACCACCTATCAGATGATTTTGGACGGGGCCGCCAAAGCTCCTCAAGCAACTATATTGGCGAATGGTGATAGCCCGCTCTTCAATTCAACTTCTGTTATCAATCCAGTTAAATACTACGGTTTTGCAACGGAAGAGCATGAGCCACGACTGGCCCATTACAATACTGAAGGCGTTCTTTGCCCACATTGCCACCAAATTATCCAGTACAAGCTCAATACCTATGCTAACTTAGGGAGCTATATTTGTACCAACTGTGGCTTTAGCAGACCTGAATTGGACTACAAGTTAACTGAGTTGAAGGAAATTACCAATACTTCTTCTACTTTCGTGATTGATGGTCAAGACTATAAAATCAATATCGGCGGTCTCTACAACATTTATAATGCTCTTGCAGCAGTCAGTGTCGCTCAATTTTTCGGTGTTGCACCTGAAAAAATCAAGGCCGGTTTTGATAAATCTAAAGCAGTGTTTGGTCGCCAAGAAACCTTTAAGTTAGGAGATAAGGATTGCACACTTGTCCTTATCAAAAATCCAGTAGGTGCAACTCAAGCCATTGAAATGATGAAATTGGCTCCATATGACTTTAGTTTGTCAGTCCTACTTAACGCCAACTACGCTGACGGAATTGATACCAGCTGGATTTGGGATGCAGACTTTGAGCAAATAACCCAAATGGACATTCCACAAGTGTTTGCTGGTGGGGTTCGTTCATCTGAGATTGCCCGTCGCCTACGTGTGACTGGTTTTCAGGAAAACCAGATTACTGAAACACCTAAACTGGAAGACATCATGAGCTTAATAGAGCAATCTAGCAGCCAACACGCCTATATATTGGCTACATATACAGCCATGTTGGAATTTCGTGACTTACTCGCTCAGCGTCAAGCCGTTGGAAAGGAGATGAAATAATGGTCTATACCTCTTTAAAAAGCCCTGATAGAGACTATCAATACGATCTCCATATCGCTCACCTTTACGGCGACTTGATGAATACCTATGGTGATAACGGCAATATTCTTATGCTCAAATATGTTGCTGAAAAGCTGGGGGCGCGAGTTCAAGTGGATATTGTTTCGCTGACTGACCGTTTTGACAAAGACTTATATGATATCGCCTTTTTCGGGGGCGGTCAAGATTATGAGCAATCTGTTCTAGCCAAAGATTTGCCAACAAAAAAAGAAAATCTAGCTGACTACATTGAAAATGAAGGTGTTATGCTAGCCATCTGTGGAGGATTCCAATTACTTGGCCAATATTATATTGAAGCAGGTGGACGTAAAATTGACGGTTTAGGCATTTTAGGTCATT
This sequence comes from Streptococcus suis, assembly GCF_019794615.1. Lineage (GTDB taxonomy): Bacteria > Bacillota > Bacilli > Lactobacillales > Streptococcaceae > Streptococcus > Streptococcus suis_AI. Next base: position 16,919 of record NZ_JAIMDU010000037.1, on the reverse strand, counting down.
ATACACTCAACCAGACTAATAACCGCTATATTGGGGATATCAAAATTCATAATGATGAATTTAATGAGACCTACTATGGATTTGAAAATCACCAAGGCCGAACTTTCTTGGCTGATAATCAGAAACCGCTAGGTAATGTTGTCTATGGTAATGGGAACAACAAGGAAGATGGAGGAGAGGGTATGCACTACAAAAATACCTTTGGTAGCTACTTCCATGGTCCCATCTTATCTCGCAATGCCAACTTAGCGTATCGGTTAGTCACAACAGCTCTCTGTAAAAAATATGGTCAAGACATTCCACTTGCAAACTACGCAGACATTCTCAGTAAAGAAGTTGCTGAAGAATACGGCGATGTTAAAAGCAAAGCAGAATTTGAAAAGTAATTTCAATCAGAGATTGACCTTTCGATATTAGACTCGAGAATTTTTTTCAACTAAAAAAATCAGATGCTCATTCCAATGAACATCTGATTTTTATTTCCATCAACATTCTAATACTTTTTATACTCTATGAAAATCGAAAGTAGCCTAGCTTCAACTATCTGGTAGACAGTTGAAGGCTGGAAATATTGCGAGCTGTGCTCGAGACATGAAGCCGAAGATATTACTCTGTTACTTTCTCATTCGAAGATATCAGGCTAAGGCTGGGCTCAAGCCCAGGGACACTTCTCAAAGTTTGTGTCAAAATAGTCCAGTGGAGTGGATTAAAACAGTCAGGGGATACGAATAGTCCAGTGAACTATTCGTACCTGAGCCTAGAAATAAAAAAGCGAAGTGTTTTTACCCGTGCTAAAAAAATAAAAGCGAGGCTTGTTCAGTGAACTGATTCAGCTGGTCACCGTAAAATTAGAAGGTGACCTAGGAAGCCCGAACCTACATATTTGGTAATGAGGGAACTCATTTATACCTAGTCGAATTCTTTCCCACTCCACTCATCAAGTCTCTTGTCAACGGATAATTTTGATTTTCGAAGAGTGTAAGCCAAAGATTTACTACCCTACCCTAGCCTAACTTAAACATATTGGTTAACTGAAAGTAACAGAAATAAAAGATATTAATCTCTTTCGATTAGTTCCCCTGAATTCACTAATAATTAGTGATTTCTTTTCTGTCGGCTGTTTTACTTATTTTTCCTTGACGTTCAATTAATACAGCTTCTACATCCTGAGGTGATACTTCTGTTTCCACTAAAAGTACTGCTAAATGGTAGAGCAAATCAGCAACTTCTTGAGAAATTTCATCTTTATCTGCATTTTTTGCAGCGAGTACAACTTCTGTTGATTCTTCTCCGACTTTTTTCAAGATTTTATCCAAGCCTTTGGAATAAAGGTAATTGGTATAAGAACCCTCTTTGGGGTTGGTTTTACGATCTAGCGCTTCTTGATATAGGGTATTGAGCATATTTTTTCCTTTCCTTACAAAATATCATTAAAGAAACAACTGTATGCACCTGTGTGGCAGGCAGCTCCTGTTTGGCGAACGGAGACAAGGAGAGTATCATTGTCACAATCCGTTTTTATGGAGACAACCTCTTGAAAATGTCCACTCGTTGCGCCTTTATGCCAGAGCTCCTGGCGAGAACGACTCCAGTAGTGCATTTTCCTGGTACTTAGTGTTTTTTCATAGGCATCTTGATTCATGTAAGCAAGCATAAGAACCTGACCTGTTTGGTAGTCTGTAACAATCACAGGTATCAGTCCTCCCTGCTTTTCAAAATTTAACTGCACCATCACACTCTTACCTCTATTCCACTTTGTCGCATAGCCTGCTTGGTATCAGCAATGCTCACTTCACCATAGTGAAATATAGAAGCAGCCAACGCTCCAGTAGCAGGAGTTTGTTCAAAAACCTCTAAGATATGTTGGCTATTGCCCGCACCACCTGAAGCAATGATCGGAACCGTCACTACATTAGCTACAGCATTGAGCATTTCGATATCAAAACCAGACTTGGTGCCGTCCTTATCCATGCTGGTTAAAAGGATTTCACCAGCACCAAGGGAAACTACCTTTTTGGCCCAGTCAAGTAGGTCAATACCTGTATCTTTTCTACCACCTGCTACAAAGACATGCCAGGAACCATCCTCTACTTTTTTCGCATCTATTGCCACCACCACACATTGATTACCGAACTTTTCTGCACAGTCCGCAATGAGTTGTGGATTTGCAACAGCTGATGAATTCACAGAAACCTTGTCGGCACCAGCCTTTAGCATCTTATTCATATCTTCGACCGACCGAATACCTCCACCAACTGTAAAAGGAATAAAAACCTGCTCTGCAACTCGGCGTACCATATCAACAGTCGTATCCCGTTCTTCATGGGTTGCTGTAATATCAAGGAAAACTAGTTCATCACAACCAGCTTCATAATAGGCTTTGGCTGCATCAACAGGATCCCCTACATCTGTTAAATTGACAAAATTAACGCCTTTAACCACTCGGCCGTCTTTTACGTCAAGACAAGGAATAATGCGTTTCGCTAACATATTATTCCTCCACTTCAACCAGTTCAGTAAGGCTAATTCTTCCACTATAATAAGCCTTACCTACGATCGTACCGTAAACACCAATTGCTTTTAATTGTTCCAAATCACTGAGGGCATGAATACCACCAGATGCAATTACTTTGGCACTTGTGAGTTTTGCAATTAACTCTTTGTAATGAGCAAAGTTGGGACCTGCCAGCGTTCCATCGCGATCTACATCAGTATAAACAAATAAGCGGACACCAATTTTTTCCATTTCTAAAGCAAGCTGAACAAAGTCTACATCACTGGTTTCAAGCCACCCTTCCGTTGCGACACGACCAGATTTTGCATCAATCCCTACAACGATTCTATCACTGCCAAATTGAGCTAAAGCCTCTTGCACAAAAGAAGGATTTTTGACAGCCATAGAACCAATGATCACACGATCAATACCAACTTCCAAATAGTCCGCAATCTGCTCAAGGGTGCGAATTCCCCCACCAACTTGTATGTTCAAATCGGTCTCCTGTTTTAACTGAGCAATCAAATCACGGTTGGCAGCCCGCCCTTCCAAAGCTCCATCCAAATCCACAACATGGATAAAATCAATACCTGCTTCTTTGAATAGTTTAGCTTGTCCAATCACATCTGGATTAACAACTGTCTCTTGACGAAAGTCTCCTTTGAACAGACGAACAGCGCGACCTTCTCTTATATCAATGGCTGGATAAATCTTCATATCCCACCTCTACTTTCTAGTTGACAAACTTGAGCAAAATTCCGCAAAATACCTAGGCCAATCTCACCTGATTTTTCAGGGTGAAATTGCGCACCATACACTTTTTCTTTGGATATCATAGCTGGAATTTCTTGGCTATAAGAGGCCGTTACATCCAAATATTCATTGGGAATATCTGTAAAATAACTATGGACAAAATAGACAGATTCTCCATCTAAATCACTAGTGAGTGGATTCTGTTGTCTCGTTTGCAAAACATTCCATCCCATGTGGGGGACAGGATATCCAGTCTCTGGTAGGATTGGCCGACACGTTCCAGGAATCAATCCTAAACCTTGAGTTGGCTGGTGTTCCAATCCTTCTTCAAGAAGCAACTGCATCCCGAGACAAATTCCCAAGAGTGGTGTTCCACCAGCTACAGCCTCCTTAATGGCTGGGATGAGTTGGCGTTTTTCCAACTCCGCCATTGCAGAAGGAAAGGCTCCAACTCCAGGCAATATTAATCCTTGGGCCTTCCGAATTTGCTCTGGATTTGCAGACAATACTGCTTCTACCCCAATACTCTTTAAAGCTCGCAATACATTTGCAGTATTTCCAGCATCATAATCAATTACAATCATCATCTTACAAGATCCCTTTTGTTGAGTTAACCCCTTGAATCTCAGGGTTTATCGTGATTGCTTCTCGTAAAGCACGACCAGTAGCCTTGAATAAACTTTCTGACTTGTGATGACTATTCTTTCCATGTAATATTTTTAAGTGGAGATTCATTTGTAGATTGAAGGCCAACGCTTGAAAGAATTCTTCCACTAATTCAGTATCAAAATCTCCTAATTTTGGATTGTCAAAATGAGCATCAAAAACCAGGTAAGAACGACCAGAAAGATCAAGACTAGCCATTCCAAGCGTTTCATCCATGGGTACAAAGCTAGTTCCATAGCGGTTGATGCCTTCTTTTTTGCCCAAGGCTTCTCTTATAGCTTGTCCTAAAACAATTCCTACATCCTCAACAGTATGGTGACTATCCACCCAAGTATCTCCATCTACAGTAACAAGGAGTGAAATGCGACTATGACGGGCGAAAAGCGTCAGCATATGGTCAAAAAAACCTACACCTGTTGCAATCTCAACAGGTTCTTGCTGATCCAGATTTACCGTCAACTTGATTTTTGTTTCAAAAGTGTTACGTTCAATACTTGCTTGTCTCATGCAGTTACCTCATCAATAATTTCAATTGCCTTATAGAGATTTTTTTCGGTAATACGGTAAGGAGCGGCTTGTTCAACAATTGGTTTAGCACAAAAAGCAATTCCAATACCCGCCACCTGAATCATAGGTAGGTCATTGGCTCCGTCTCCCATGGCAACCGTATCCTTCAGTTCTAAGTCATTGTCTAAAGCCCAAGCTTTCAACTGAGCTTTTTTTACATCCTTAGTCACAATTTCACCAAGAACACGACCTGTTAGTTTACCATTGATAATTTCCAAGTGGTTAGCTTTAACATAATCGAGATTGAGTCGCTCCGCTAGAATATCCACCGTTTGATGGAAGCCGCCTGAAACAACTGCAACCTTATAACCTCGCTTATGCAACTCTGCTACCAGTTCTTCTGCCCCAGGTGTGAAATGAATACGTCCTAAGATAGTATCCAGAACTGTTTCTGGCAAGCCTTTTAACAGGGCAACACGTTCCCGAAGTGCTTCTTCAAAATCTAACTCTCCCCGCATGGCACGCTCGGTAATACTTGCAACCTGTTCGCCTGCCCCTGCTTCCTCGCCTAATAAATCAATTCCTTCTTCCATGATCAAGGTGCTATCCACATCCATGACCAATAATCCTTTAACTTTCTTCATTTCTCACCTCAATTGCACGTGCATGAGCAGCCAAACCTTCTGAATATGCCAAGGTTGTAATGGCCTGACTGGCTGCTTGTACAGCTTCCTTACTATATTGTGTATACTGAATACGCTTGATAAAATCATGAACTCCCAATGCTGAATAAAAACGGCTGGTTCCAGATGTAGGAAGGACGTGATTGGTCCCTGCAAAATAATCTCCAATAGGCTCGCTAGTAAAATGTCCTAAAAAGATAGAGCCTGCATGTTTGACAAATGGAAGATATTCATAGGCATTTTCCATTGCAATTTCCAAATGTTCTGGAGCAACCAAATTCATCAGCTCAAACATTTCATCTACTGTTTCTGTGAGGATAATCCGTCCATTATCAGCAATTGATGCTGCTGCGATTTCCTTTCTAGGTAGTGATTCAAGCTGCCGTTCAATTTCTTGTTCTACTTCTTGAGCCAGTTTGGCCGAATTAGTCACTAAAATAGCTCGTGCCAACTTATCATGTTCAGCTTGTGATAATAAATCCGCAGCAACATAGACAGGGTTAGCTGTTTCATCCGCAATCACCCCAATTTCGGATGGTCCAGCTATCATATCAATTCCAACCAAACCATAAACTAGTTTTTTTGCCGTTGCTACATAAATATTGCCCGGACCGGTTATCTTATCTACCTTGGGAATAGACTCCGTTCCATATGCAAGAGCAGCAATGCCATGAGCCCCACCCACCTGATAAATCTTGTCTACACCAGCTAGTTTTGCTGCAACCAATATAGCTGGATGATAGGTTTCCTGTGGAGGAGTAATCATTACAATTTCTGAAACACCAGCAATTTTAGCTGGAACAACATTCATTAAGACAGATGAAGGATAGGCAGCAGTACCACCTGGGACGTAGACTCCAACCCTCTCCAATGGACGAATCAACTGACCACGGATAACACCAGTTGATGGTTGATCTTCAAATCCCCTTTCAACCTGTTGCAGATGGTAGGATTCAATATTCGCCTTCGCTTTTTGTAAGGCAGAAAGGATTTGCGGATCAATAGCCGCAAAGGCTTCATCAATCATCTCATCAGAAACAGCCAGTTGTTCCACATGAATACCATCAAACTGTTGATTGTAACGTCTAAGAGCCTCATCACCATTTTGAGCAACATCGGCCATGATGTCTTTAACAACTTCTTCAACAGATACAGTTTCTGCATTTAGTGCAATCTGTTCTTCATAGAGAAGCTGTGCAATTTCTTGACTTTTTCCACTTAATCGTTTCATGTAAAGGGTACCTCCTCATTTCCAACAATCGATTCTAATTTTTCAATAAACTCTCGAATTTGGGGTTTGTTCTTTATACTTGCCTTATTGACAATCAATCTTGTCGAAATGCGACAAATATCTTCGAAAACTACAAGACCGTTAGCAACTAAGGTATTTCCAGTTTCCACAATATCCACAATAGCATCTGCTAACCCTAATACTGGAGCAATTTCCACACTGCCTTGTATAGAAATGATTTCAACATCTTCACCTTTTTTATTAAAATATTCCATGGCAACAGTTGGATATTTGGTCGCAATACGCTTTCGCTTATGGTCACTTGGATTGTAAGTAGGAATGGAAGCTACTGAAAATTTACAAAGTCCAAAATTTAAATCTAGCATTTCAAGAAAACCAGTTGGGTGCTCAATCAGCACATCCTTGCCAACAATCCCTAAATCTGCCACCCCATGTCGAACATAGGTCGTAACATCAGGAGCCTTGACCAATAAAAAACGAAACTGCCCATCTGGACTTTCAAAAATCAAGTTTCTCCCTTTTTCCATCATAAAGGACATATCAAATCCAGCTTTTTCAAGTAAAGCAAGCGTTTCTTTCTCAATCCGCCCTTTGGTTAGAGCAATGGTTACTTGTTCCACCATCTTACTGGCCTCCTTCATAATCAATATTCTTACGGATTGCTTGATAAACCGCATCAATCTCTAAAGCCCATCCAACCGCTGTCAGTTTCTGAGCACCAAATCGTTCAAACAATTTATCGTATCGCCCTCCAGATAAGAAGGCATCCGGTACCTGTTGATCAAAAACCTTGAACATCATACCGGTATAGTATGGAACTGTTGGAAGTTGCGCTAAATCTACAGTTACGACACCTAGGTCTTTCTCAATGAAGGCAATCAATTCTTCTAATTGATCAAAGGCCTTGAGTAATTGAGAATTAGTCACCACTTCCCGAGCTTGTCTCAAGACTGTCCCACTCTCTCCAAATAAATAAGGAAGCCTACGAATAAAGCCATCAAATTCACTAGGGTGTCGCTTGGTAAATTCATTCAACTTAGTGATGTTTTTATCCCGAATATGAAGGGAGAGTTCATTTGCAAGTTCACCAGTCAATCCAAGATGATCGAATATGGTCTTTAAAATTGCCGCATGAGAAAACTCAAATTTATATCCCTTTAATCCAAGCTTATCAAGAACTTCCTTCGCACTAGAAATGGCATCCTGATATGCTACTTGAGCAGGAAATCCAATAATTTCGATACCAGCCTGAGTTCGCTCATTTTCCAACCCCCGCATCAACTCCTGACTTTGAAAAACCTTGCCTGAGTATGAAAATTTAATTGGTGTGTGCACCCGTGTTGAAGCAATAACTCTGGCAATTTGACTGGTAATATCTGGGCGCAGGCTAAGTAATTGACCTTCTTTATCAAATAAATGGTAATTATCTCTATTTACCTGATCTGAAAAAACTTCAAAATGTTCCAATGTTGGTGTCTCAATCCGATGGAATCCTCGTTCCATTAAGAGGTCACTAACAGTTCTTTCAATTTCATAAGTTGCCTTGGCCCGTTTAAACAGTTTATCATGTAAGCCCTGTGGCAATGTTCGTTTGTTCATGACAATATTCCTTTATTTTTAATAGGACAGTTTCCATTTCCTTCTGCGTTCCAATGGAAATACGAAGCCAATCCTGAATTCGTTCCTGGGAAGGAAAATAGCGAATATAGATATTTTCTTTTTCTAAATAGGCAAACAACTCCTTCGCCTTAACCAATGAGGGTTTGACTAAAAGAAAATTTGTTGATGAAGGTAAGACATCGAAGTTCAAGCCTTCTAATTCATTCGCAAACCAATCACGTGTTTCCATAATGGCTTGGCAAGATTCTTGATAGTAGGGCCAATCTTCCACTGCTGCAAGTGCAAGTGTTTCTGAAATCGCATCAACATTATAAGGATTGATCGAATTACGAACGGCTTGAATCACACTTATGAGTTGCTTAGAACCTACACCGTATCCAACTCGCAATCCTGCTAGAGAAGCATCTTTAGAAAATGTACGAGTAATAAATAAATTCGGATATTTATCAAGAAGCCCCAATGCTGACCGTCCACCAAAATTGACGTAGGCTTCATCAATGATAACCACTACTTGTGAATTGGCTTTTAATACAGCCTCAATCTCATCTAAGGTCTGAAAACGCCCTGTCGGTGCATTTGGATTGGTTAGAATAATACCTCCACATTCCCTCTGATAGTCAGCTACATGCCAGCTAAAATCAGTTCTCAAAGGAACCTCCTCATAAGGAACACCATAGAGTTGAGCCCATACCTTATAGAACCCATAGGTTAGATCTGGAAATAACACAGGTGATTCAGTTTGAAAAAAAGCAAGGAAAGCCATGGAAAGAATATCATCTGAACCATTTCCTATCACAAAGTGCTCCGGATCCAATCCATGCTGATGAGCAAGTGCCTGACGTAAATCAGCCTGATCTAAGCTAGAGTAGCGCCGAAGTTGTTTTCCTTCAAATTTCGCCAATGCATTTATAACAGCCGGACTTGGACCATAGGCATTTTCATTTGTATTAAGCTTAATCATATTTTCTACCTTTGGCTGTTTTCCAGCTATGTAAGGTTCAATTTTTCTCAGTCCTTTTAGTTCCATTTTATCCTCCAAAATCAAAAAACCACATGCGAAGTCCTTGTATCAGGACGTTTGCACGTGGTTCCACCTTCATTCAGATATATGTCGCCACATATCCCTCAGGAAGTCTAAGACTTCAGCTCGTAACGTGAGCAGACGTCAATTGCTATTGAGTCTTTCAACCGTTCACAACTGCACTCAAGAATGTGTGCCCTAATCTTTGTATCCTTTCAGCAACTAGATACTCTCTGCAAGCGATTCGGGATTGTTTCTATCTTCGATTTTCTATTTTGTACTATTTTACCAAATTTTTAAGAAATTGCAAGAATTATCAGAATTTTTTATGATAATCCTAACCTTCGCCTTTAAAGTAAGTCTTGCTCAAGATTCTAGCTTCTGTTACAATAGAAAAAAAGGAGGTTTGCCATGCGAGATAACCATTTGCACACTCATCATTCCTATGACTCAGAAACAGATTTTAAAGATTATTTGGATCAGTACGATGGCGAAATTGTGACAACAGAACATTTTGACTTATCCAACCCTTACAGCAAACAGGACGATGTACCCGACTATGAAGCCTATTCTAAAGAAATAGCTGAGCTAAACAAACAATACAATAACCGCATCAAAAAAGGAATTGAAATTGGCTACTTCCAGCCACGCGAAGCAGATATTCTTTCTTATCTGGCTGATAAAGAGTTTGATTTAAAACTACTCTCCGTCCACCATAATGGAGTAAATGACTACTTAGACGATGAAGTAGCTGACATGGATATGCATACCGTCATAAGTGACTACTTAGATCGACTAGAATTCGCTATCGGACGCGTTGAAGCTGATGTTCTTGCCCATTTTGACTATGGATTCCGTCTCTTCGACTTATCCGTAAAGGATTTACAGATATATGAACCACAGTTAATTCGTATTTTTCAAAAAATGATTGAAAATAATCTTGCATTTGAATTAAATGCCAAGAGTATCTACCTCTACCATCACGAAGACCTTTATCGTTATGCACTTTCTCTGGTTCAACAATTGGGATGCCATCGCTATTCAATTGGATCTGACGGTCATAAACTGGCCCATTTCAGATTAGGCTTTGATCAGCTCGAATCCTTATTAGAAGAATACTCTATTTCTAGAGAAGAAGTCATTAATTACCGATAGGACTTACAAAAAAAGACCAGTATGTCGCTTTTCCTAATGCGATATACTGGTCTTTTCGTCTTTGTTTAATAGCGAATAGCTTCGCGAGTTTTTTCATATGAACGAACGAAACGTTCTGTTACACCAGGCTCAACTGTCTCCAATGCAAATGAAATTTCTTCAAAAGAGGCTTGATAATCAAACTCTTTTTCAAAAATAGCTAAAGAACGGTTAAAAGCTTTTTGAACATTCTCATCGAATGAACGGTAACGGTTAGAATATTGTAAGAGTTGCTCTGTCAAAGTTGCATTTTGTACAATTAAATAAGCTAACTCTTCCAGTTGATTCATATCGTAAGTAGCATTTTCTAATAAACGGTTAACCACTTCGATGTTAATTCGTTTATAGTCCAATTCAGAAATCAATGCCTCAACATGATCGCTTGTTCTGAAGAAACTAGTTAAGAACTCACCAGGAATTCCTGGCATATTGCGTTTTTCCATGTAGCGTTTCAAGGTATGAAGCTTATTGATATAAAGTGTAGCTTTTTTACGCGCTGCGTTTTCTGAAATTTCTTGTGACTTCAGATACTCTGCAAGTACTAATTGCTCTTCTTCGATTTCTTTCAATGTTGATAAAGCATGTTCTAGACGCTCTTGTACAATTGAATAAGCAACTTGTGGCGTCTCAATCTCATCAACACTTTCAGTCACAACTATTTCAATGGACTCCAAACGTTTTTTCAATTGATTAATACGAGACAATTTACTTTCTGCCAATAAATAACTTGCATTTAATCGAGAAGCTTCTTCGTCAAGTTTCGCAGTATTTTCTGTGACATGTGCCAAGAATTTTGGCAAGGTATTACTGATCTTCACAACTGCTTTATGTGCTTCGATTTCGCGTGTGAATAATTGATAGAGGTTATCCAATTTAGCTTGAATCTCGTCATTTTCAACTTCAGCCGCATCCAAATCAAAAGATACAATCAAAGCTGTATTTTCACGAATAGAAACACGAATATTCTGGAATTGAGACTCTACATCACTATCTGTAAACAAATAATTTTGCTCAACTAATTTGCGATAACCAGTCTCCAAATCATCTAATTGATCTGGGAATGACTTTTCAACCTTTTCAATCAAATTAGGAATACGATCCATAATTTGATTCAGGGCAATCATGTGCTCTTCTGTCTTATCAAGAATTTCAGACGCCTCGATTGGGTCCCCAGATGAATTTAACATGACAAACTCAGAGAATTCGACTTCAATATTTTTCAACTGTTTCTCTAATTCTGGCAAGGTTTCACCAAAACTATCCGCATTATCTCGAACTGTTTCCTGTAAACTATCGAAGAGATTCAATGCATGTTTCACGCGACCTGAATTTTTCTCTTCCTGTTCTTTTAATTCAACAAGTCCGTGGCGAATAGCTTCAATATCTTCCTCAACCAAATTAATCTGGCTTTCAATACTATCAATTGCATTTTTTGCACTAATGAATCGGAAAGAATTGTTAAAACCTTCAGCTTCAAAAATATGATTTTCAATATCAGCAAATGAGTTGAGTGATAAATCCACCCATTTTTGATTCCACTCACGGAATGTAACTTGGCTTTGACCAATCAAATGAAGTGCCTTAACGGCCTCCACTTCCTGATTCACTGGCAGATTAAATAAATCTTCCTTGCGCTCTTCTAATGCAACCAAAAGGTTATCATTACGTTTGCGAACAATCAGACAGGCTACATAGGCAATGATTAAAATAATAACAATCGAAATGATTAAAATGATTGTTCCAGTAGGCATGTAAATCTCCTTAGTTTCATAATGATTACAAGTAAATATCGCTTAATTATACCATATCTTACTAGCGATTGCACTATTTTTTTCATTTTTACACATCTAGTGTTGAATACACGGCATTTTCTTCGATAAACTCTCGACGAGGTTCAACCTTATCCCCCATCAGCATATCAAATATCTTGTCAGCTTCTGCAGCATCATCAACGGAAACACGCGCCATTAAACGGTTTTCTGGATTCATAGTTGTCTCCCATAATTGATGATCATCCATCTCTCCTAAACCTTTATAACGCTGAATAGTTGGCTTAGAGCGTCCCGTACTATGTCTCTCTAAAGCGTCTTGTAATTCCTGCTCTTGATTGACACCTGGTTGAATATACTCTTTAATATCGCTTCCAACCTTAACACCATAGATAGGTGGTTGTGCAATGTAGACATATCCTGCTTCAACAATCGGACGCATGTAGCGGTAGAATAAAGTCAAAAGGAGAGTACGAATATGAGCACCATCCACATCGGCATCCGTCATGATGACTAATTTTTGGTAACGAGCCTTGGTAACATCAAAATCCGCTCCAAAACCAGTCCCCATAGCAGTAAATAAGCTACGGATTTCTTCATTGGCCAAAATCTTATCCATGCTCGCTTTTTCAACGTTCAAGATTTTACCACGAATTGGTAGGATTGCCTGAAACTCACGATTTCGTCCAGATTTTGCTGATCCGCCAGCTGAATCCCCCTCAACGATAAACAACTCTGTCTTAGTTGCATCATTCGATGAACAATCAGCTAACTTACCAGGAAGATTGGAAATCTCAAGACCTGATTTCTTACGAGTGACTTCACGCGCACGCTTGGCTGCAATACGAGCCTTGCTTGCCAGAATCCCTTTCTCAACAATCCGTCGAGCAATCTGTGGATTTTCCAACAGAAACTCCGCAAAAGCATCAGAAAAGAGGCGGTTTGTTATTTTTACAACTTCGCTATTTCCAAGTTTTGTCTTTGTTTGTCCTTCAAATTGCGGTGCAGGATGCTTAACAGAAATGACTGCTGTCAAACCTTCTCGAACATCTTCACCAGTCAGATTGTCTTCATTTTCCTTTAGGATTTTGTTCTTTTTTGCATAATCATTGATGACACGAGTCAATGCTGTACGGAAACCTTGTTCGTGAGTACCGCCTTCATGAGTATGGATATTATTGGCGAAACTGATGACATTTTCATGATAACTTGTTGTATATTGCATAGCAACCTCAACAGTAATATCCTCCATCTCACCCTCAGTGTAAATTGGTGTCTCAAAAATCACATCTTTATTTTCATTGAGGTATTCAACATAAGAGGCGATCCCGCCTTCATAATGGTATTCCTTGGTTTGTTCCAAGCCCTCCCGTTTGTCAGTAATTGAAAGATTTAAACCACGGTTTAGAAATGCAAGTTCTTGAATCCGCTTGTTTAATTTAGCAAATTCAAATTCAGTTGTTTCAGTAAAAATCTCAGGGTCTGGTGTGAAATGAACAGTTGTACCAGAACGGTCTGTTTCACCAATTACTTTCAAATCTGCAACAACTTCACCTCTTCGGTATTCTTGGTAATAAACCTGACCGTTTTTATAGACTCGTACATCCAATTGAGTAGACAAGGCATTTACAACAGAAGAACCAACGCCGTGCAAACCACCAGATACCTTGTAGCCGCCTCCGCCAAATTTACCTCCGGCATGGAGCACTGTGAAGACCGTCTCAACAGCTGGACGACCCGTTTTTTCCTGAATATCGACAGGAATACCGCGTCCGTTATCAATAACGGTAATAGAATTATCTTGCTCAATGAAAACTTCAATTTTATTCGCAAATCCTGCCAACGCCTCGTCAATCGAGTTATCGACAATTTCCCACACCAAATGATGTAAACCCTCTTTAGATGTGGAACCAATATACATCCCTGGACGCATACGAACAGCTTCCAGACCTTCTAGAACTTGGATTTGACTGGCATCATACTCTTGAGCTTTTTCTTGTAAATCTTTGATTTCTTCTGTCATTTTTCTTCCTTTATCGCTATTAAAAACATTCTAGTGAATACCTTTCATTATAGCATATTTTTTACTAATTTAACAGTAAAAAAGAAAGGTAGATGACTCTCATTCTACCTTTCTCGTTCTACTTAATTACGGCGATAAACCATCTTCTTAGCTAATTCATGCCCATCATTGCCAAACATATCTACCAACGTATAAGCAAATTCCAGACTGGTTCCTGCCCCACGACTTGTAACGATTGGACCATCAACTACAACTACTTCTTCAATATGATTCCCTGATTGAATATCCTGTTCCATACCTGGATAGCACGTGTAATTTCTGTTCTCCAATAAGCCAGCTCTGTCCAGCACAATAGGAGCAGCACAGATAGCAGCAACAACTTTACCAGTGTCAACAACAGCCTGTAAGTCCGCAATCAATTCACTATGATCACGAAGGTTTGTAGCACCTGGCATCCCCCCCGGCAATACAACAAGATCATAGGAAGTTAATTGTCCCGAAAACCTTGTATCAGCTTCCACACGAATTCCATGAGAACCTTCAACCGTTCGATCCAGTAATCCTATCATATGACAGTCAAATCCAGCCCTACGAAAAATATCAACAGGTGCCAAAGCCTCGATTTCTTCAAAACCCGGCGCCAACATTACTGCAACTTTTACCATATGAAACCTATCTTTCTACACGTTTGATCGTGATTTTTTTAAATTTACGTGAATGATCATTGTCTCTTTCATTCGACAAATGATACTGGTAACCCATGGACAAAATCAATCCTATACCAATTAAGTTGGCTACCATTGATGATCCACCTTGTGAAATAAAAGGTAAAGGAATACCTGTCAAAGGCAATAATCCAGTTGCTGCACCAATATTCTCAAAAACGTGGAACAAAAGCATCATGATATAGCCTGTAGATATGTAGGTATAGTATTTGTTGTTCGATTTCAAGGTAACCCGTAACATTCTATAAATTAACAATAAATATAGACCAATCAATACACTACTACCTATAAAACCAAAATCCTCAGCAATAACAGTAAAAATCATGTCACTTTCACGAACTGGGATGAGTAAATTAGTCTGATTAAAGCCAATCCCTTTTAAACCACCACTTCCAATCGCAATGAGACTTTGTGCCTGTTGATAGGTCGTAGTTTGAGCATTTTTAAAAGGATCCAACCAAGCGGAAATCCGGTTGATTTGATAGGTGTCCATTCCCAAATTATGCAATAGAGTTGTTCCACCAGGTGAAATAAAAATCAACATAAAGCCAGTCACCAAAACGAAAGCAACAAGGCTAATGGGCACCAATATTTTCCATGATACTCCTGATAAAAGAACCATTCCGCAAAAAATAGCAATGAAAACCAAGGATGTACCCAGATCACTTTGTAAGGCCAATAATGCCAAAACAGGGATCGTAAAGAGTGTCAAATATCCTATTAATTTGAAATCATTCTTTATGGACTGTTCTTCATGGTACTTGTGAAATGTAACAATCACTCTTGCCAACATGATGATGTATGAGATTTTCACAAATTCAGAAGGTTGAAACAGCGTTGTATCTCCAATCGTAACCCAGTTCTTAGCACCTGTTGAAGCAACTAAATCCGGACTGTAGAAAAATAATGGAAGAACCATCAATCCTAAACCCAAAACATAGAGAAACGGTGTAATTTGCCATAAGAACTTGGTAGAAAAAAACATAACGAAGAAGGCAGCAACAACTCCAATTCCTATCCATGCAACCTGTTGCCCAACCATCTGAAGTACAATATCAGGATAATCCTGACTAACTGCGATATACAATGAGAGTATACCTACAACTAGTAAAAAAAAGACGAGTAGAATAAGTGAATAATCTATTCGACTATCAATTGTTCCTCTGTTATTCATAAATGACCTCATACTTTCAACTCAAATACTAACTCTTTCCATTATAGCAAAAAAAGACTGGTCATTGAAATCAAAAGTTGAAATGTATAACCAAAATCGTAAAAGTGCAAACTAGTTCAATCTCATCAAGGCATTATAAAACAATTGACGGAACAACTACTACTTTAAATAGTAATACATCCATAAAACGACAACACAAAAGAAAAAACGACTGAAAAGTTTGCCCAATTCATGAGTATGTAAACCAATGGCAATCATTTTGGCAATCACGCACGAAAATAGCCCTCTCCAATTTCTAGAGTCAAAGAAAAAATGGTCCACTGGACCATAACTCGCTCTTTTGTTTTCAAGCTCGTGAAAAAACAGTCCGTTAAGGACTGTTTTTTTATTTGAGACCGTATTTTTTGTTGAAACGATCCACACGTCCATCTGCTTGAGTGAACTTTTGACGTCCAGTATAGAATGGGTGTGAGTCTGATGAAATTTCCACACGGATCAATGGGTAAGTTTCACCTTCGAATTCAACTGTTTCGTTTGATTTCTTAGTTGAACCACTAAGGAACTTGTAGCCAGTAGTTGTGTCCATGAAGACAACAGTGCGATATTCTGGATGGATATCTTTTTTCATTATAAAAATTCCTTTCTGCCATGGTCTCTTTTTCGAGCCATAGATTATAACCATTTAATTTTACCAAAAGTTTTTCCTTCTGGCAAGTCTTTTAAACCAATTTTTAACTATTTTAGGAAATTTCAAAAACTCCCAAAAACCATTTCAAAAACTAAAGTGCTGATGCACCCGAAGCTACATCAGATGTGACCCTTGCTCCAAATCCCCCTCTTGAAGGACTGCCCGGGAATTTGACAGTTTGAATGACGCAAAAGTGCTCTAATCATTGATATAGCGCTATTTTTTTGTCAAATTTTTGTATATATTTCTTGCGTACTTTCTCGTACTGTGGTATAATAGAGTGAGGTGCGAATCTATGAGAGTTAAAAAATCAGTATCTAAAAACACAATCAATTATGCCATTATCAAAG
>NZ_JAIMDU010000036.1:0-23644 GCF_019794615.1 Streptococcus suis | reverse complement strand
GGTAATCGATAAACTTGAAGAGGTTATTCAAACCTTAACTTCTTATCAACTCAAATCAATTGTACATAGAGATTGGACTTCCGCTATTTTTGATTTTAACTGAGTATTAGACCTTTGCCTCAATCTGTTTTCCTGTTTCAATCTAGTAATTCATCCTTGTCAAATGGTGAAATTGGACACAGTTGTTTTCCAATTGATAGAATTTGTGAGTTCTATATATAGTGCATGGATAGGTTGTTTAATATTTTATTACACAAGATATTGATTTTTGTTTTGTGAAGTGCTACACTATAAGGAGTGAAATATTTGGAGGTTTGTCAGATGAAAGTACAAGAAAATGTCTTGCCAAGCATAGAGTTGTTGGTATTAAAGCGTGATGGACGGAAAGTATCCTTTGAACAGGATAAGATTTTTTCGGCTCTTCGGCGGGCAAACCAAGAATTAGAACATCCTGTTTCAGAAGCAGGTTTGAAAATAGTATTAGAAGCTGTTTTGGCTGAAATTGGTCGCCGATATGAGAAAGATGTTCAAATTTACGAAATTCAAACGGTTGTTGAGCAAGAATTGTTAAAAGCTCATTTGTATGATTTGGCGGAGCTTTATATTCAATACCGAACACGTCGTGATTTTCGCCGTCATCAGGCTACCGATATCAATTTTGAGATCCATAAATTATTGAGCAAGGATCAAACCGTTGTTAATGAAAATGCTAATAAAGACGCGGATGTGTTCAATACCCAACGTGACTTGACAGCAGGAATTGTCGGCAAGTCAATCGGTCTCAAATTATTGCCAGCTCACGTGGCCAACGCCCATCAAAAAGGCGACATCCACTACCACGACTTGGATTACAGCCCTTATACACCTATGACTAACTGTTGTTTGATTGATTTCAAAGGTATGTTGGCACAAGGCTTCAAGATAGGAAATGCGGATGTAGAAAGTCCGAAGTCTATCCAAACAGCTACGGCTCAGATTTCACAAATCATTGCCAATGTGGCTTCTAGTCAATATGGTGGTTGCTCAGCTGACCGTATCGATGAAGTTTTGGCGCCTTATGCGGAACTCAATTACCAAAAGCATTTGAAAGACGCCAAGGATTGGGTGTTAGCAGACAAGCAAGAAGAATATGCGCGTGCTAAAACGCAAAAAGACATCTATGACGCTATGCAGTCTTTGGAGTATGAAATCAACACTCTTTTTACTTCCAATGGACAAACACCCTTTACCTCACTCGGTTTTGGGTTAGGGACATCATGGTTTGAGAGAGAAATTCAAAAAGCGATTTTGAACATTCGTATCAAGGGTCTGGGGCGCGAAGGGCGGACAGCTATCTTTCCTAAGTTGATTTTCACCGTTAAGCGTGGATTGAACTTGGAGCCAGATTCTCCAAACTATGACATCAAGCAATTGGCGATTGAATGTGCGACCAAGCGTATGTATCCAGATATGCTTTCTTATGACAAGATTGTTGAGTTGACAGGTTCCTTCAAGGTGCCAATGGGCTGCCGCTCTTTCCTTCAAGGTTGGAAGGATGAAAATGGGCAGGATGTGACATCTGGTCGTATGAACCTCGGTGTCGTAACCGTCAACTTGCCACGAATTGCCATGGAGTCTGCAGGAGATAAGGATAAGTTCTGGGAAATCTTTGCAGAACGCATGGCCATTGCCAAAGATGCTCTGGTCTATCGTGTGGAAAGAGTGAAAGAGGCAACACCAGCAAATGCTCCAATTCTCTATCAATATGGGGCATTCGGCAAACGCTTGGCTAAGACAGACGCAGTAGATGAAGTCTTTAAAAATCGTCGAGCAACCGTATCTTTGGGCTACATTGGTTTGTATGAAGTCGCAACAGTATTTTACGGTGGCGAATGGGAGACCAACCCAGAGGCAAAAGATTTCACGGTGGATATTATCAAGAAAATGAAAACCTTGGTTGAAGATTGGTCGGATGAATATGGTTATCATTTCTCAGTTTATTCGACACCATCTGAAAGCCTGACAGACCGCTTCTGCCGTATGGATACAGAGAAATTTGGCATCGTTAAGGACATTACGGATAAAGAATATTACACTAACAGTTTCCATTATGATGTACGCAAAAATCCAACACCATTTGAAAAACTGGACTTTGAGAAAATTTATCCTGCTGTAGGTGCCAGCGGTGGCTTTATCCATTACTGTGAATATCCTGTGCTGCAACAAAATCCAAAGGCCTTGGAAGCTGTTTGGGACTATGCCTATGACCGTGTAGGTTACTTGGGAACCAATACTCCGATTGACCATTGTTACGCCTGCGATTTTGAAGGTGATTTTGAACCAACAGAGCGTGGTTTCAAGTGTCCAAATTGTGGAAATAGCGATCCTAAGTCGGTGGATGTTGTTAAACGAACTTGTGGATATCTAGGCAATCCACAAGCCCGTCCGATGGTAAAAGGTCGTCACAAGGAAATTTCAGCGCGTGTGAAACATATGAACGGGTCAAGTTTGTAAATCATAAATAAACAAGATAGGACTTCCACAGTTCCAAGTAGCTGTGGAAGTTTGTTATAAATGAACACAGGTTCGAAAATGAAAATGAGGTGAAAAGAATGGGAAAATATCAACTAGACGATAAGGGTAAGGCACTTGTTGAGCGCTATCATGAGAAAAATTCTAACGTGAAGCAGGACAAGAAGTCTCGAGTCCAAGAATTGTTAAAGCAAGCTAGAAATAAGAAGAAATAGTCATGGATTATAAGGACATCAGCATACTTCATACCAATGACATGCATTCCTATATGGAGAATTTTCCAAAAAAGGCGCAACTGATTAAGGACATTCGAGAAAGCAATGAGAAAAGAGGTGTACCCACCTTCGTATTTGACAGCGGCGACCTCTTCTCTGGAAATATTTTCTTCAATATGTACCGGGGTGTGAAGGAAATCGAATTAATGAATAGAATTGGTTGTCAGGCTATGACCTTGGGCAACCATGAATTTGACCACGGAGATGAGTTGCTTAGTCGTTTGAATGACTATGCCAAATTCCCCATTGTTTCTACCAATATTACCTATCGCAATCCACATGAGGCTGAGGAATTGGTACCAATTGAAGATAAGTTGGTTTTCGATATAGCTGGTCAGCCTCTCTACGTTCTTGGTTTAACGACCCTAGAGACAGAAGAAGTCGCCTCTCCATCGGATAAAGTGGTGTTTGAAGACCACAAACAGGCCTTGAGAAGGGCTTTGGCAGAGATGGCGGAAGATGCACATATTGTTTTACTTAGTCACTTGGGTTATGAAGAGGACCTCCGACTGGCGAGGGAATTTCCTCAGTTGAATCTTATTTTCGGGGGTCATACCCATACGATTTTATCAGCACCGAGTCAGGTTGGAAATGTCAGTATTTTTCAAGCTGGACAGTATGGGCGTTTTCTTGGCAATCTACTCCTTAGATGCTATGCGGATGGTAGTCACAAGGTCTTGTCTTATGACTTGGTGGAGATTGATAAACAAAAAACCGAAGACGAAGAGATTCGAAGAGTGATTGATCAGATGCAAGCAGAACGCAATGCACGCTTTGCACATCCCATTGCTCAGCTCCCAGCCCCCTTAGATGGAGAAAGGGACAGTATTCGTCACGGTCGATCAACGTTAGCCCCTCTTATTACGCAAGCCCTATTTGAACAGGCTGTTTCTTTCGGCTATCATCCAGACGGGGCAGTTATCAATGGTTTTGGTATCCGAACCTCCCTAAGTGCAGGCCCTGTTTACTATAGTGATGTCGTCAAGGTTTTACCCTTTTCGAAGCGCGTGCTGCTAGTCAGCATACGGGGGGAGGACTTGATTTCTAGTCTTACGACAGGCCTTCATCCGCAAGTACATGGGATTCAACGTCGAGGAAGTCGCTTCTGTATCAATGGCAGAGCAGTTGAGCCAGCCAAGAACTATCAGATTGTGACCAACTCTTTTGTTTGGTCGGGTAAGGATAACTATGATGAATTTCACAAAGCTACCATCATTCGTGACTTAGGACTAGATGTGGATATTCTAAGCAATTTCTTAGAAGAAAAATTTGGAAATTAAGAGGAAATTTTCATGAAAAAGATTGGAATTGTTGGCCTGGGTGGTATTTTTCAAAAAGCCTATCTGCCATATTTGCGAACGCTATCGGGAATTGAGTGGCATCTATTTACCCGCAACCAATCAGTTCTCACCAAGATCGCGACTAGTTTGCCTCACAGCCAAACCTACACCACTGTTCAAGAGTTGGTTAACCTTGATTTAGACGGGGTCATGATCCATGTTGCCACAAAGGCCCATATGGAAATAGCAGAGCTGTTCTTGGAAAAAGGAATCCCAGTCTATATGGACAAACCATTGACAGAGGATGTTTACCACACCGCAACCCTTTATCAATTAGCCCAATCCAAGGGTGTTTTGCTGATGGCAGGTTTTAACCGTCGCTTCGCACCCACCATTCAAAATCTAAAAAGCAAGCCCGATAAGCGAAGAATTGTTGTAGAGAAGAACGAAGTCAATGACGTGGGAAGTCGAACGTTCAAACTATTTGACCTTTTTATTCATCCCTTGGATACAGCCCTTTACTTGCTGGATGACCAGCCACTTTCGGCTACGTATAGTTATCATCTTGAAAATGGGCAGCTTAGTCAGGTTTTGGTTACCTTACACAGCAAGCAAACTTCAGTCCTTGCCTCAATGAATCTTCAAGCAGGTGGCCGTAGAGAGATCATGGAGGTACAGACGCCTCAGGCTACTTATCAGGTAAAAAACTTAGAAGAATTGCGCATATATACGGCCAGTCAGGAAATACTAGAAAGTTTTGGGTCTTGGGATAGCACCTTGTATAAACGAGGGTTTGAAAGCATGGTGGATGCCTTTTTAGATGCCTTGGTTACCAAGCAAAATCCAGTCAGTCCTACATCCAGTTTGTTGAGCCACTGGATTTGCCATCAAATCGCACATGTTGAGCACCAGACAGGAGAATTACATGTCAATATCCCAACCGAAATTAATCTTGAGACGTCCGACACTGTCGGATAAAACTACGATTTTAGAAATGATTGCTGAGTTTAAGCAGGCAGAAAGTGCCATGGATGGTGGCTTCTACCAGATGGGTGAAGAGTATGAAAATTGGTTAGAGAAATTACAATTAGCTGAGGCTGGCCTGGACTTGCCAGAGGGCTTTGTCCCTTATATCCAGTATGTTTCATTTGATGAAGGGGGCCAAGCTGTCGGTTTTCTCAATCTACGTCTGCGACTCAATGACTTCCTGCTCAACAAGGGAGGCCATATTGGTTATTCTATCCGCCCTAGCCAACGGGGGAAAGGCTTTGCCAAGAAGCAACTACATCAAGGTCTTCAGGAAGCTATTTCCAAAAACATTTCCCGCATTCTAGTGACCTGCTCACAAGAAAACGAAGCCAGTCGCAGAACGATTCTAGCCTGCGGAGGCGTTTTAGAAGATATCCGCGAAGGGACAGAACGCTATTGGATTGAGGGGAAGTAAGAAAGGAAAGCCTCAGAAGCAAAATTGGAAAGGAATAAAAGTCGGTTCGGGCACCAAGGCTCGAGCTGACCGAAGCAACCGTATGGGGAATACCATCAGACATTCGTTTATCCTACAGAGGATGGATTTCCTTTACACTTGCTCAAGGTATCAGATATGAACAATCCCAAACCACAAGAATGGAAAAGTGAGGAACTCAGTCAAGGACGCATTATCGACTATAAGGCTTTTAACTTTGTGGATGGTGAAGGCGTTCGCTGTTCCCTATACGTCAGCGGATGCATGTTCCATTGCGAAGGCTGCTACAATGTTGCAACCTGGTCTTTTAAGGCTGGCATTCCCTACACCCAAGAACTCGAAGACCGCATTATAGATGACTTATCTCAGCCCTACGTACAGGGATTGACCCTTCTTGGAGGAGAACCCTTTCTCAATACCGGTACGGTCTTACCCTTGGTCAAGCGCATTCGGAAAGAATTACCCGAAAAGGATATTTGGTCTTGGACAGGCTACACATGGGAAGAATTGATGCTGGAAACTCCAGACAAGCTGGAGTTGCTCTCGTATTTGGATATCCTAGTAGATGGCCGGTATGATCGAACCAAACGCAATCTTATGCTGCAGTTTCGTGGTTCATCCAACCAACGGATTGTTGATGTTCAACAGTCCTTAAAAAAAGATAAAGTAGTTCTTTGGAAAGGATTG
The DNA here is from genome assembly GCF_019794615.1 of Streptococcus suis. Classification (GTDB taxonomy): domain Bacteria; phylum Bacillota; class Bacilli; order Lactobacillales; family Streptococcaceae; genus Streptococcus; species Streptococcus suis_AI. The sequence continues at coordinate 17,429 of NZ_JAIMDU010000036.1, read as the reverse complement.
AAAAACTAATGCAGGTTTATTCGAATATAAAATAGTAGACTTTAGTCAAAAAAAGGTCTTGGAGTAGTAAAAAAACACCAGAAGAGAAAGTCATCAGAATTTCAATTTTGAAGTAAGGTACAAAATGGAAGTGGGAAAGAATTCGATTAGGTCAAAAAGAGTTCGTCAACAAGTCTTTATTTCATTGTTGCCTGATACAGAACTTTCAACCAGAACTTTCAACACCAGAACTTTCAAAAATATTTTTTAAAAAATAAAAAGCAAAACTTCTTGCATTGTTTCCGATAATTTGGTAAACTGTTCTAGTGCCGTAAAAATTTACGGCTATAGCTTTGATGCAAGAGGTTGCGACACGCTCGGTTGCATTGCCACGCAACACGTGTTGGTTTTCTTGTGGAGCTAGCCTATTATTCTAAATAGACGAAAAGGAGAAAAAGATGGCAAACAAAAAAATCCGCATCCGCTTGAAAGCGTACGAACACCGTACACTTGATACAGCAGCTGCAAAAATCGTTGAAACTGCAACACGTACAGGTGCTCAAGTAGCAGGTCCAGTTCCACTTCCAACAGAACGTAGCCTCTACACAATCATCCGTGCGACTCACAAGTATAAAGACTCTCGTGAGCAGTTCGAAATGCGTACACACAAACGTTTGGTAGATATCATTAACCCAACTCAAAAAACAGTTGATGCGTTGATGAAATTGGATCTTCCAAGTGGTGTGAACGTTGAAATTAAATTGTAATCAAGTCGCGAGGCGAAAAAGCAAGTGTTCATTTAGTAATTGAACACGGGCTAAACTCCGTGTGAAAAAGATAAAATCGCCTAGACTCGTTGAGTCGTTGGATTTTCCTGTTTTCGCTTTGAGTTTGATGCTCTTTGTATCTTGATTTGAGCATGAAAAACGCTCGTTAAAAACTTTTTAACTATAAAATAAGAAAAGGAATATTTTTCTCATGACAAAAGGAATCTTAGGGAAAAAAGTGGGAATGACTCAAATCTTCACTGAATCTGGTGAATTTATCCCTGTTACTGTCATCGAAGCAACTCCAAACGTTGTTCTTCAAGTGAAAACAGTTGAAACTGACGGTTATGCGGCAGTTCAAGTTGGTTTTGATGACAAACGTGAAGTATTGAGCAACAAACCTGCCAAAGGCCATGTAGCTAAAGCTAACACAGCTCCTAAGCGCTTCATTCGTGAATTCAAAAACATTGAAGGCTTGGAAGTTGGACAAGAAATTACAGTTGAAACTTTCGCAGCTGGTGATGTTGTTGATGTAACTGGTACATCTAAAGGTAAAGGTTTCCAAGGTGTTATCAAACGCCATGGTCAATCACGTGGTCCTATGGCTCACGGTTCTCGTTACCACCGTCGTCCAGGTTCTATGGGTCCTGTTGCACCTAACCGTGTATTCAAAGGTAAAAACCTTGCAGGTCGCATGGGTGGCAACCGTGTAACAATCCAAAACCTTGAAGTTGTACAAGTTGTTCCAGAAAAGAACGTTATCCTTATCAAAGGTAACGTACCAGGTGCTAAGAAATCTCTTATCACTATCAAATCAGCAGTTAAAGCTGGTAAATAATAAGGAAAGGGGAAATCAGTCGAAATGGCAAACGTAACATTATTTGACCAAACTGGTAAACAAGCTGGTGAAGTAGTTCTTAACGATGCGATCTTTGGTATCGAGCCAAACCAAGCAGTTGTATTTGATGTGATCATCAGCCAACGTGCTAGCCTTCGTCAAGGTACTCACGCAGTTAAAAACCGCTCAGCAGTTTCAGGTGGCGGACGCAAACCATGGCGTCAAAAAGGAACTGGACGTGCTCGTCAAGGTTCTATCCGTTCACCACAATGGCGTGGCGGTGGCGTAGTCTTCGGACCAACTCCACGTTCATATGCGTACAAACTTCCACAAAAAGTTCGTCGCTTGGCACTTAAATCTGTTTACTCAGAAAAAGTTGCTGAAAACAAATTTGTAGCTGTTAACTCACTTGAATTCACAGCTCCAAAAACTGCTGAATTTGCAAAAGTGCTTGCAGCATTGAGCATTGATTCTAAAGTCCTTGTTATTCTTGAAGAAGGCAACGAATTCGCAGCTCTTTCTGCTCGTAACATCCCAGGAGTGAAAGTTGCAACTGCAACTACTGCAAGCGTACTTGACATCGCAAATGCAGACAAACTTCTTGTAACTCAAGCAGCTATCTCTAAAATTGAGGAGGTTCTTGCATAATGAATTTGTATGATGTTATCAAAAAACCTGTCATCACAGAAAGCTCAATGGGCCAACTCGAAGCAGGCAAGTATGTATTTGAAGTTGACACTCGTGCACACAAACTCTTGATCAAACAAGCTGTTGAAGCTGCATTTGAAGGTGTTAAAGTTGCAAATGTTAACACAATCAACGTGAAACCTAAAACAAAACGCGTAGGTCGTTATGTAGGTCGCACAAACAAAGTGAAAAAAGCAATCATCACATTGACTGCTGATTCAAAAGCGATCGAATTGTTCGCTACAGCTGACGCTGAATAATCAAAGGAGGAATTAACGTGGGTATTAAAGTTTATAAACCAACGACAAATGGCCGTCGTAACATGACTTCTTTGGACTTCGCTGAAATCACAACAAGCACTCCAGAAAAAAGCTTGCTTGTTGCATTGAAAAACAAAGCTGGTCGTAACAACAATGGTCGCATCACTGTTCGTCACCAAGGTGGCGGTCACAAACGTTTCTACCGTTTGGTAGACTTCAAACGTAACAAAGATGGCGTTGAAGCAGTTGTTAAAACAATTGAATACGATCCAAACCGTTCAGCAAACATCGCTCTTGTACACTACACAGACGGTGTGAAAGCATATATCATCGCTCCTAAAGGTCTTGAAGTGGGTCAACGCATCGTTTCAGGTCCAGAAGCGGATATCAAAGTTGGTAATGCACTTCCACTTGCAAACATCCCAGTCGGTACTGTTGTTCACAACATCGAGTTGAAACCAGGTCGCGGTGGTGAGTTGGTTCGTGCTGCTGGTGCATCTGCACAGGTTCTTGGTCAAGAAGGTAAATACGTTCTTGTTCGCCTTCAATCAGGTGAAGTTCGTATGATCCTTGGTACTTGCCGTGCTACTGTTGGTACTGTAGGTAACGAACAACATGGCCTCGTAAACCTTGGTAAAGCAGGTCGTAGCCGTTGGAAAGGTATCCGTCCAACAGTTCGCGGTTCTGTAATGAACCCTAACGATCACCCACACGGTGGTGGTGAAGGTAAAGCACCAGTTGGTCGTAAAGCACCATCTACTCCATGGGGTAAACCAGCTCTTGGTTTGAAAACTCGTAACAAGAAAGCTAAATCAGACAAACTTATCGTTCGTCGTCGCAACCAAAAGTAATCTAGACTTAGTTGCTTAGCATGCTATATCATCCGCCAACTCGGTAGCCCGCATTGCGGGCAAGCCGCTGTGGTACATATTTTAAAGGAGAAAACACTAAAATGGGACGCAGTCTTAAAAAAGGACCTTTCGTCGATGAGCATTTGATGAAAAAAGTCGAAGCTCAAGCAAATGACGAAAAGAAAAAAGTAATTAAAACTTGGTCACGTCGTTCAACGATTTTCCCAAGTTTCATCGGTTATACAATTGCAGTTTACGATGGTCGTAAACACGTACCTGTATACATTCAAGAAGACATGGTAGGTCACAAACTTGGTGAATTCGCACCAACTCGTACTTACAAAGGTCATGCTGCTGACGACAAGAAAACTCGTCGTAAATAATTTAGGAGGAAAACACAATGGCAGAAATTACTTCAGCTAAAGCAACTGCTCGCACAGTACGTGTTTCACCTCGTAAATCACGTCTTGTCTTGGATAACATCCGTGGCAAAAGCGTAGCAGACGCAATCGCAATCTTGAAATTCACACCAAACAAAGCTGCAAGCATTATTGAGGGAGTTTTAAACTCAGCAATCGCTAATGCTGAAAACAACTTTGGTTTGGAAAAAGCTAACTTGGTAGTCAGCGAAGCATTCGCAAACGAAGGACCAACGTTGAAACGTTTCCGTCCACGTGCGAAAGGTTCAGCTTCACCAATCAACAAACGCACAGCTCACATCACTGTAGTTGTGGCAGAGAAATAAGGAGGTAAAAACGTGGGTCAAAAAGTACATCCAATTGGTATGCGTGTTGGCATCATCCGTGATTGGGATGCTAAATGGTATGCTGAAAAAGAATACGCGGATTACCTTCATGAAGATCTTGCAATCCGCAACTTTATCAAAAAAGAATTGGCTGATGCGTCAACATCAACAATCGAAATCGAACGCGCTGTAAACAAAGTAATCGTTTCTATCCACACTGCAAAACCAGGTATGGTTATCGGTAAAGCTGGTAGCAACGTTGATGCGCTTCGTGCTCAATTGAACAAATTGACTGGTAAACAAGTACACATCAACATCATCGAAATCAAACAACCTGATTTGGATGCACACCTTGTTGGTGAGTCAATTGCTCGTCAATTGGAGCAACGTGTGGCTTTCCGCCGTGCTCAAAAACAAGCTATCCAACGCACAATGCGCGCTGGTGCAAAAGGTATCAAAACACAAGTTTCTGGTCGTTTGAACGGTGCTGATATTGCCCGTGCAGAAGGCTACTCAGAAGGAACAGTTCCTCTTCATACACTTCGTGCGGATATCGACTATGCTTGGGAAGAAGCTTTGACAACTTACGGTAAACTAGGTGTTAAAGTTTGGATTTACCGTGGAGAAGTTCTTCCAGCTCGTAAAAACACTAAAGGAGGTAAATAACAAATGTTAGTACCTAAACGTGTAAAACACCGTCGTGAATTCCGTGGAAAAATGCGCGGTGAAGCTAAAGGTGGAAAACAAGTAGACTTTGGTCAATACGGTCTTCAAGCAACTACTAGCTCATGGATTACAAACCGCCAAATCGAAGCTGCCCGTATCGCTATGACGCGTTACATGAAACGTGGTGGTAAAGTTTGGATTAAAATCTTCCCACACAAATCATACACTGCTAAAGCTATCGGTGTACGTATGGGTTCTGGTAAAGGTGCTCCTGAAGGTTGGGTAGCTCCAGTTAAACGCGGTAAGGTTATGTTTGAAGTTGCTGGCGTTTCTGAAGAAGTCGCACGCGAAGCATTCCGCCTTGCTGGTCACAAATTGCCAGTTAAAGTTAAATTCGTAAAACGTGAAGCAGAATAAGGAGAAGACATGAAACTTCAAGAAATTAAAGATTTTGTAAAAGAACTTCGTGGCCTTTCTCAAGAAGAACTTGCTAAGAAAGAAAACGAATTGAAGAAAGAACTCTTCGAACTTCGTTTCCAAGCTGCTGCTGGTCAACTTGAGCAAACTGCTCGTTTGAACGAAGTGAAGAAACAAATTGCACGTATCAAAACTGTGCAATCTGAAACTAAATAATAGATTGGGAAAGGAGAATTTCAATGGAACGCAATAATCGTAAAGTTCTTGTTGGACGCGTAGTATCTGACAAAATGGACAAAACAATCACAGTTGTAGTTGAAACTAAACGTAACCACCCAGTCTATGGTAAACGTATTAACTACTCTAAAAAGTACAAAGCTCATGATGAAAACAATGTTGCTAAAGAAGGCGATATCGTTCGTATCATGGAAACTCGCCCACTTTCAGCTACAAAACGTTTCCGTCTTGTAGAAGTTGTGGAAGAGGCAGTTATCATTTAATCAACCTGAAAGGAGAAAATTGACATGATTCAAACAGAAACTCGTTTGAAAGTTGCTGACAACAGTGGCGCACGTGAAATCTTGACAATCAAAGTTCTTGGTGGTTCAGGACGTAAATTCGCGAACATCGGCGACATCATCGTTGCTTCAGTAAAACAAGCTACTCCTGGTGGTGCGGTTAAAAAAGGTGACGTTGTTAAAGCCGTTATCGTTCGTACTAAGACAGGTGCTCGTCGTGCTGATGGTTCATACATCAAATTCGATGAGAATGCTGCAGTTATCATCCGTGAAGACAAAAACCCTCGCGGAACTCGTATCTTTGGCCCAGTGGCACGCGAATTGCGTGACGGCGGTTTCATGAAAATCGTTTCATTGGCACCAGAAGTACTTTAATCAGATGGTTTTAGGAAATTTGTTACAGACTAGGCAGTTTGTTGTAGATAGTACTTGGGTACATCAAAACAAACTAGCGAAGTCTGTGACGGATTTAGTAAACTAGAAAACAAACTAAGTCCCCTGGTTAACAAACTAACCAGGGTGCCCATTAGGGCGTAAGAAATTATAGGAGAAATCAAATGTTTGTAAAAAAAGGCGATAAAGTTCGCGTAATCGCTGGTAAAGACAAAGGCGTTGAAGCAGTTGTCGTAACAGCACTTCCAAAAGTTAACAAAGTGATTGTTGAAGGTGTTAACATCGTTAAGAAACACCAAAAACCAAACAACGAAAACCCTCAAGGTGCAATCGTTGAAAAAGAAGCTCCAATCCATGTGTCAAACGTTCAAGTTCTTGACAAAAATGGTGTTGCTGGACGCGTTGGTTACAAATTTGTAGACGGCAAAAAAGTTCGCTACAATAAAAAATCAGGCGAAGTGCTTGATTAATCACGAAGGAAAGGAGAAGTATAATGGCAAATCGTTTAAAAGAAAAATATCTTAATGAAGTAGTTCCTGCTTTGACTGAACAATTTAACTATTCTTCAGTTATGGCTGTGCCAAAAGTTGATAAGATCGTTTTGAACATGGGTGTTGGTGACGCTGTTTCTAACGCTAAAAACCTTGAAAAAGCTGCTCAAGAGTTGGCTTTGATCTCAGGTCAAAAACCACTTATCACTAAAGCTAAGAAATCAATCGCCGGCTTCCGTCTTCGTGAGGGTGTTGCAATCGGTGCGAAAGTAACTCTTCGTGGCGAACGTATGTATGAATTCTTGGATAAATTGGTTACAGTTTCACTTCCACGTGTACGTGACTTCCACGGAGTACCAACTAAGTCATTCGACGGACGTGGTAACTACACACTTGGTGTGAAAGAACAATTGATCTTCCCAGAAATCAACTTCGACGATGTTGATAAAACTCGCGGTTTGGATATCGTTATCGTTACAACTGCTAACACTGACGAAGAATCACGTGCATTGCTTACTGGCCTTGGTATGCCGTTTGCAAAATAAGAGGGAGAGAATAAATGGCTAAAAAATCAATGATCGCTAAGAACAAACGCCCAGCTAAGTTCTCAACTCAAGCTTACACACGCTGTGAAAAATGTGGACGTCCACACTCAGTTTACCGCAAATTCAAACTTTGCCGTGTATGCTTCCGCGACTTGGCTTACCTTGGACAAATTCCGGGCGTAACGAAAGCTTCTTGGTAAGATAAGATGTGAGAGCGTTTAGCAACCAACGCAAAGATAGGAGATTTGACGATGAAGTTTACTTCTAGGAAAATCTATCTTCTTTGCTAAGGTTGTAGCTCGAACTCAATTGTATAGACAAACCCGATACAAAGTTTGCTTGTCAATTTGAACACGGGCGAAAGCCTGTGTGAAAAAGACAAACTTTCCTAGAAACGAGGTTTCTTCGTCAAGTTTTCTATTTTCACTTTGGCTTTTAGCGCCCTTTGTATCATGAATTAACTAGTAAGTGATGTAATCAAACTGCTAGTAAGAGGAGAAACAACAAATGGTTATGACTGACCCAATTGCAGATTTTTTGACACGTATTCGTAATGCTAACCAAGCAAAACACGAAGTGCTTGAAGTACCTGCATCAAACATCAAAAAAGGTATTGCTACAATCCTTAAAAACGAAGGTTTTGTAAAAAACGTTGAATTCATCGAAGATGACAAACAAGGCATCATCCGCGTATTCTTGAAATACGGACCAAACGGTGAAAAAGTTATCACTAACTTGAAACGCGTTTCAAAACCAGGTCTTCGTGTTTACTCAAAACGTGAAGATATTCCTAAAGTTCTTAACGGACTTGGTATTGCAATCATCTCAACATCAGAAGGTCTTTTGACTGACAAAGAAGCTCGTCAAAAGAACGTTGGTGGCGAGGTTGTCGCATACGTTTGGTAATCTTTTAGCTTCCAATTTCGTCATGTGCCTGTGTTAGAGTGTCTTGACATACTCAAGTATGGTATGCGTCGCTCTGCCTTGCCACATTTAGAAATTGGAACCTAAAAGCATGCATGATACAAATGCGGGAGGACCAGTTCTTCGTGCGTGTTCAAATCTAACAATCTGATTTGAAGGTATCATGAAACCAAACAGCATGATTGCTTCTCAAGTGCGATCATGAAACCTGCTCATTCGAACACGGGCTAAAGTCTGTGTAAAAAAGACAATCCTTCCTCGAAGCTTAGGCTTCTGCGTCAGGATTCCTATTTTTACTTTGACTTCTTTACGCCCTCTGTATCATGAGCCCCCGTGAAAACTAGTCGCTTGACGGCTTGATAATTTAACAGGAGAAATAAAAAACATGTCACGTATTGGTAATAAAGTAATTACATTGCCTGCTGGTGTTGAGCTTACTCAAGACAACGGTGTGGTAACTGTAAAAGGACCTAAAGGGGAATTGACTCGTGAATTCCCAACTGCTATTGAAATTCGTGTGGAAGGTACAGAAGTAACTCTTCACCGTCCAAACGATTCAAAAGAAATGAAGACTATTCACGGTACTAGCCGTGCCAACCTCAACAACATGGTTGTTGGTGTTTCTGAAGGCTTCAAAAAAGAACTTGAAATGCGTGGTGTCGGTTACCGTGCTCAATTGGCTGGTAACAAATTGACACTTGCTGTTGGTAAATCACATCCAGATGAAGTGGTTGCACCAGAAGGTATTACATTTGAAGTTCCAACACCAACACAAATCGTCGTGTCTGGTATCAACAAAGAAGTTGTTGGTCAAACAGCAGCTTATATCCGTAGCCTTCGCGCTCCTGAGCCATACAAAGGTAAAGGTATTCGTTACGTTGGTGAATTCGTTCGCCGTAAAGAAGGTAAAACAGGTAAATAATAGCTTGCTGAGGTGGCTTAGCCACCTGGCTGACTATTTCTCAAATTGTTTCGTGAGAAACAGAATCATACATTAAGAGGTGAATATTGTGATTTCAAAACCAGATAAAAACAAAATCCGCCAAAAACGCCATCGTCGCGTTCGCGGTAAAATCTCTGGAACTGCTGCTCGCCCACGTTTGAACATTTTCCGTTCTAATACAGGCATCTACGCTCAAGTGATTGATGACGTAGCGGGTGTAACGCTCGCAAGCGCTTCTACTCTTGATAAAGAAGTTTCAAAAGGTACTAAGACAGAACAAGCTGTTGTTGTAGGTAAACTCGTTGCTGAACGCGCGGTAGCTAAAGGTATTTCTGAAGTGGTCTTTGACCGCGGTGGATATCTCTATCACGGACGTGTGAAAGCTTTGGCTGAATCAGCTCGTGAAAACGGATTGAAATTCTAATAGGGAGGACACTAAGAAATGGCATTCAAAGATAACGCAGTTGAAATTGAAGAACGCGTAGTAGCCATCAACCGTGTTACAAAAGTTGTTAAAGGTGGACGTCGTCTTCGTTTCGCAGCTCTTGTGGTTGTTGGTGACCGTAACGGTCGCGTAGGTTTCGGTACTGGTAAAGCTCAAGAAGTACCAGAAGCTATCCGTAAAGCAGTTGAATCTGCTAAGAAAAACATGATTGAAGTACCAATGGTTGGTACAACAATCCCTCACGAAGTTCGTTCAGAATTTGGCGGAGCTCGTGTATTGTTGAAACCTGCTGCTGAAGGTTCTGGGGTTGCTGCCGGTGGTGCAACTCGTGCCGTAATCGAATTGGCAGGTATCGCAGATGTGACTTCTAAGTCACTTGGTTCAAACACACCAATCAACATCGTTCGTGCAACTGTTGAAGGTTTGAAACAATTGAAACGTGCTGAAGAAGTGGCTGCACTTCGTGGCATCTCAGTTTCTGATTTAGCATAAGAAAGGAGATACTCATGGCTCAAATTAAAATTACTTTGACTAAGTCTCCAATCGGTCGCAAACCAGAGCAACGTAAAACAGTTGTTGCACTTGGACTTGGTAAATTGAACTCTTCAGTTGTTAAGGAAGATAACGCAGCTATTCTTGGAATGGTAAATGCTATCTCTCACTTGGTAACTGTTGAAGAAGTTAAGTAATCATACAAATAGGCTAAGTCGCATAGAAGAATCTTTGCGACTTCTAGTCCATTTTTACATAAGGCGAGTTTGTGAATGAAGACTCTTGTACTTCACAGGCGCTAGCATATAAAAGAGGAGAAATAATAATGAAACTTCATGAATTACAACCTGCTACAGGTTCTCGTAAAGTCCGCAACCGTGTAGGTCGTGGTACATCATCAGGTAACGGTAAAACATCTGGCCGTGGTCAAAAAGGTCAAAAAGCTCGTAGCGGTGGCGGTGTTCGCCCAGGTTTTGAAGGTGGACAAACTCCATTGTTCCGTCGTCTTCCAAAACGTGGATTTACAAATATCAACGCTAAAGAGTACGCAATCGTTAACCTTGATCAATTGAACGCTTTTGAAGATGGTGCAGAAGTAACACCAGTTGTGCTTATCGAAGCTGGAATCGTTAAAGCTGAAAAATCAGGAATTAAAATTCTTGGTAACGGTGAATTAACGAAGAAATTGACAGTTAAAGCTGCTAAATTCTCTAAATCAGCTGAAGAAGCGATCACTTCTAAAGGTGGCTCAGTAGAAGTCATCTAAGAGGTGGCAGCCTATGTTTTTTAAACTTTTAAAAGATGCCGTAAAGGTTAGATTAGTACGTAACAAAATATTGTTCACTATCTTCATCCTTTTTGTCTTCCGGGTTGGAACTCACATTACAGTTCCAGGTATTAACGCCAAGAGTCTTGAAGCCCTCTCAAATGTACCGTTTTTAAATATGTTGAGCTTGGTTTCAGGAAACGCAATGCGTAATTTTTCAGTTTTTGCACTAGGGGTTAGTCCATATATCACTGCTTCGATTATTGTTCAACTTTTACAAATGGATATCCTTCCAAAATTTGTTGAATGGGGTAAGCAAGGTGAAGTGGGCCGTCGCAAACTGAATCAAGCAACACGTTATATCTCTTTGGGATTAGCTTTTGTCCAATCTATTGGTATTACTGCAGGTTTTAATGCGCTTTCGGGTGCACAACTGACAAATATGCCTTTGAATTGGCAAACGTACCTTTTAATCGGTTCTATTTTGACAACTGGTTCAGTCATTGTAACTTGGTTGGGTGAGCAGATTACAGAAAAAGGGTATGGAAATGGTACGTCCATGATTATCTTCGCAGGGATTATATCTTCCCTACCAGGAACGTTTCACGAGATTTATATTGATCGTTTTGTCAATATTGAATCTAGTCGATTGGGAGAATCAGCTATCTTTGTAGCAATCTTGGTTGTATTAATTTTACTAGTCGTTTACTTCACGACATTTGTACAACAAGCAGAATACAAATTGCCAATCCAATATACAAAAAGAGCTCAAGGAGCACCATCTAGTTCTTACTTACCATTGAAATTAAATCCAGCAGGTGTTATTCCCGTGATTTTTGCTGGTTCAATTACAGCAGTACCTACATCTCTTATTCAATACTTTGCAAGTCAGAATCAGAGTGCAGGTTGGTTATTGACTGTACAAGAATATTTTGATTATTCAACGGTAAAAGGAATGCTGGTATATGCTGGATTGATTATTGTATTCACATTCTTCTATACCTTTGTTCAAGTCAACCCAGAAAAAACTGCTGAAAGCCTTCAAAAGAGCGCAGCATATATCCATGGGGTTCGACCTGGTAACGGGACTGAGCAATATCTGTCTAAGCTTCTAACAAGATTGGCAACAGTTGGTGCTTTATTCTTGAGTTTTGTTGCTTTGTTGCCGATTATTGCACAAAATCTCTTTGGACTTTCTTCAAACATTGCATTCCTAGGTACAAGTTTGATTATTGTTATCTCTACAAGTATTGAAGGAATCAAGCAATTGGAAGGCTACCTTCTTAAGAGAAAATATGTAGGTTTCTTAGAAATTACAGAATAGAATACAGGTTGACCTCGTCAACCTTCTATTTTGTTTTTAGATAAGTTTGTCAATATTGGCAAATTTATGTGAAAACAAAATAAGGAGTTTGTCATGAATCTTTTAATTATGGGTTTACCAGGTGCTGGTAAAGGAACACAAGCAGCTAAGATTGTTGAGAAATTTAATGTTGCTCACATTTCAACTGGCGACATGTTTCGTGCAGCAATGGCTAATCAAACTGAAATGGGCAAATTAGCCAAGTCATATATTGACAAAGGCGATCTTGTGCCTGATGAGGTTACAAATGGTATTGTGAAAGAGCGTTTAGCTCAGAATGATATCAAAGAAAAAGGTTTCTTATTAGATGGATACCCACGAACAATTGAACAAGCACATGCGCTTGATACAAACCTAGATGAGTTAGGTATTGAGCTGCAGGGAGTCATCAATATTGAAATTGATCCATCTAAACTTGTAGAACGTCTCAGTGGACGTATCATCCATAAAGAAACTGGGGAAACGTTCCATAAAGTATTCAACCCACCTGTTGGAGACTATAAGGAAGAAGATTTTTATCAACGTGAAGATGATAAACCAGAGTCTGTTAAGCGCCGTTTAGAAGTAAACATTGCCCAAGGTCAGCCGATTATCGACCATTATCGTGCAAAAGGTTTGGTTCATGATATTGAAGGCGATCAAGACATCGAACTTGTTTTCCAAGCAATTGATACTGTATTATCAAAATTGCAATAATCTAATGGATTTGGCTTGCATTTTTCTTGCAAAGATGATAAAATAGCCTAGTCTGACTTATAATTGTTACCTCTGTGTTCAGAGGACATCAAATCGATATTTAGAGAGGGGTTACTTTTGCATGGCAAAAGAAGATGTGATTGAAATTGAAGGCAAAGTAGTCGATACAATGCCAAATGCTATGTTTACTGTTGAGTTGGAAAACGGACACCAAGTCCTTGCAACTGTTTCTGGTAAAATCCGTAAAAACTACATTCGTATTTTGGTCGGTGACCGCGTAACTGTTGAGCTTAGTCCTTACGACTTGACACGTGGACGTATCACATACCGCTTTAAATAGTCGAAATACTTGGAGGGATTAAACATGAAAGTAAGACCATCGGTCAAACCAATTTGCGAATACTGCAAAGTTATTCGTCGTAATGGTCGTGTTATGGTGATTTGCCCAGCAAACCCTAAACACAAGCAACGTCAAGGTTAAGAAATAGAAAGGAGAAAACATGGCTCGTATTGCTGGAGTTGACATTCCAAATGACAAACGTGTAGTTATTTCATTGACTTATGTTTATGGTATCGGTCTTGCAACATCTAAAAAAATTCTTGCAGCTGCAGGTATTTCAGAAGATGTACGCGTGAAAGATTTGACATCAGATCAAGAAGATGCTATTCGTCGTGAAGTTGATGCAATCAAAGTTGAAGGTGACCTCCGTCGTGAAGTTAACTTGAACATTAAACGTTTGATGGAAATCGGTTCATACCGTGGAATCCGTCACCGTCGTGGACTTCCTGTCCGTGGACAAAACACTAAAAACAATGCTCGTACTCGTAAAGGTAAAGCCGTTGCGATTGCAGGTAAGAAAAAATAATATAGGAGGTAGAAAAATTGGCTAAACCAACACGTAAACGTCGTGTGAAAAAGAATATCGAATCTGGTATTGCACATATTCACGCTACATTTAATAACACTATTGTTATGATTACTGATGTGCATGGTAACGCTATTGCTTGGTCATCAGCTGGTGCTCTTGGTTTTAAAGGTTCACGTAAATCTACACCATTCGCAGCCCAAATGGCTTCAGAAGCAGCTGCTAAATCTGCACAAGAACACGGTCTAAAAACAGTTGAAGTTACCGTTAAAGGCCCAGGTTCAGGTCGTGAGTCTGCTATCCGCGCTCTTGCTGCCGCTGGTCTTGAAGTAACAGCAATTCGTGATGTGACTCCTGTACCACACAATGGTGCTCGTCCTCCAAAACGTCGCCGTGTATAATCATACATACCATACACAGCTTTTCGTTTAAGAGGGAGTAAGAAATGATTGAGTTTGAAAAACCAACAATAACAAAAATTGATGAAAATAAAGATTACGGCAGATTTGTTATCGAGCCATTAGAACGTGGTTACGGTACAACTCTTGGTAACTCTCTTCGTCGTGTACTTCTTGCATCACTCCCAGGTGCTGCAATTACATCTATTAAAATTGATGGTGTACTCCACGAATTCGACACAGTTCCGGGTGTCCGTGAAGATGTTATGCAAATCATTCTTAACATCAAAGGCATTGCTGTAAAATCTTATGTCGAAGACGAAAAGAAAATTGAACTTGATGTAGTAGGTCCAGCTGAAGTGACAGCAGGTGACATTCTTACAGATAGTGACATTGAAATTGTAAACCCTGACCATTATCTATTTACCATTGCTGAAGGTAAGACATTTAAAGCGATTTTGACAGTCAATTCAGGTCGTGGTTATGTCCCTGCAGAAGGTAATAAAAAAGATGACGCGCCAGTAGGTACACTTGCTGTAGATTCTATCTATACGCCAGTAAAAAAAGTCAATTATCAAGTTGAACCAGCCCGTGTTGGTAGCAACGATGGTTTTGACAAATTAACACTTGAAATCAATACTAATGGTACTATTATTCCAGAAGATGCTCTAGGTCTTTCTGCACGTATTTTGATGGAACACCTTGGTCTATTTACAGATTTGACTGAAGTTGCAAAATCAGCAGAAGTGATGAAAGAAACAGAGACTGCATCGGATGATCGCATGCTTGATCGTACGATTGAGGAATTGGACCTTTCTGTTCGCTCATATAACTGTCTTAAACGTGCAGGTATCAACACTGTATTTGATTTGACAGAGAAGACTGAACCAGAAATGATGAAAGTGCGCAATCTTGGCCGTAAGAGTCTTGAAGAAGTCAAAGTTAAATTGGCAGATCTTGGTCTAGGAATGAAAAAAGATAAATAATATAGGAGGAAATCATGGCATACCGTAAACTAGGACGCACTAGCTCACAACGTAAAGCAATGTTGCGCGATTTGACAACTGACCTTTTGATCAACGAATCAATCGTTACAACTGAAGCTCGTGCTAAAGAAATCCGTAAAACAGTTGAAAAAATGATCACACTTGGTAAACGTGGTGACTTGCACGCTCGTCGTCAAGCTGCTGCATTTGTTCGTAATGAAATTGCATCTGAAAACTATGATGAAGCAACAGATAAGTATACTTCTACAACTGCACTTCAAAAATTGTTCTCTGAAATTGCACCTCGTTATGCAGAACGTAATGGTGGATATACTCGTATCCTCAAAACTGAACCACGTCGTGGTGATGCTGCACCAATGGCAATTATCGAACTTGTATAAGATCATCAATTTTGTTGAGTGTTATGATGATGGAATCCTATTCTGATTCTTAGTCTAGCTCTGGTCTACCGCTGAGCTTGTCTCAGCGGTAACACTCATCATGTTGATTGGACGCTTGTTTACGAAATTACTCTAAGATAGAATAATTTCGTAAGCAGGCGTTTTTTCTTTAAAACTATGGGGCTCAATGTCAATTAGGATGAAGAAAGCATAGCGTTCTTTTTTTGTTCGTAAGCGCCCCATAACAAGGTACCTATCCAATCATTCACTCCTCCAGTATACTGTAATTAAAAAACTGGAGGATTTTTTATGTCACAACCCATCGTCCCATTGACTGTTCCCAAATTGCGACGCTCTGAAAAGAAAAGCAGAAATGAGATCCTGATGAAGATTCGTCTCGAAAAAGTAGAACTCACTTTCTTTCACTCTATCAACCAAGAGATATTGGAAACAATCTTGGATAAGGTACTGTTCTATGACCATCCGACTCAGTGATTTAGGTCAAGTCTATTTGGTTTGCGGGAAAACAGATATGCGTCAAGGGATCGATTCTCTCGCCTACCTTGTCAAAAGTCAATTCAATCTGGATCCCTTCTCCGGTCAGGTCTATCTCTTCTGCGGAGGTCGAAAAGACAGATTCAAAGCTCTTTATTGGGATGGACAGGGATTTTGGTTATTGTATAAACGTTTTGAAAATGGGAAATTGACCTGGCCAAACAATGAAGAAGAGGTCAAGGCGCTAACTTCCGAGCAGGTGGACTGGCTCATGAAAGGATTTTCTATCAGTCCAAAAATAAATGATTCAAAAAGTCGTGATTTCTATTGAAATCATGGCTTTTCTTTGTGTATAATGAGATAAAAAGAAGGAGGCTCGATCGCATGGATGAGTTATTGACAATTATTAAACAACAGACCTCAACGATTGAACAACTTACCAACGAGTTGACCCTCCTTCGTGAACAGGTTGAGTATCTGAGACAGAAACTCTACGGAAAATCATCAGAGAAGGTAGTGTATCAACCCGGTCAGCTGAGCTTGTTTGGGGAGGAAAGCCTGCCTGAAGAAGAAGCTGACTTACCCAGTTGAAACAGAAACAATTACTTATAAACGTAAGAAAGCTAAGGGAGTTCGTCAGGCTATTTTTAGTCAGTTCACTCCAGAAATTGTGCATCACGAATTGCAGGGTGAAGATTGCACTTGTCCAGACTGTCATGGACAGTTGAAAGAGATTGGCTCAACTGTTCAACGACAAGAGTTAGTCTTCATTCCTGCACAATTAAAGCGGATTGACCATGTTCAACACGCATACAAGTGTCAGGCATGTAGTCAGAAGAATCTGAGCGATAAGATTATCAAGGCTCCAGTTCCTAAGGCACCTTTGGCACACAGCTTGGGTTCAGCTTCTATCATCGCCCATACTATTCATCAGAAGTTCAATCTTAAGGTGCCTAATTACCGTCAGGAAGAGGACTGGCACAAGCTTGGTCTGCCCATCAGTCGGAAGGAAATAGCCAACTGGCACATCAAGTCTAGTCAGTATTATTTCGAACCGATTTATGACCTGTTGCACGAGAAATTGTTGGAGCAGCCTATTCTCCATGCGGATGAGACCTCCTACAAGGTCTTAGAAAATGATAGTGAGTTAACCTTCTACTGGACCTTCTTGTCTGGGAAACATGAGAAAAAGGGAATTACCCTCTATCATCATGACAAACGACGGAGTGGCATAGTTGTGGAGAAATTTCTTGGAAATTATGCGGGCTACGTACATTGTGACATGTTACGGCAGTAACTTAGGACTTTAGTCCTTTAGTTCTGCCTATGCGATAGCAGTCCAAGGTTTAGGAGCGACGCGACGCTAAGCTTGGGTAACTGCGAACCGCTTGAGTGCTTATCGTCAGTTAGACAAGGCTCAGCTGGTTGGCTGTTGGGCTCATGTTAGACGAAAGTTCTTTGAAGCGACTCCTAAGAAGACAGACAAGACTTCTTTAG
>NZ_JAIMDU010000035.1:0-24342 GCF_019794615.1 Streptococcus suis | reverse complement strand
TATCAGGACAATCGCATCTTCCGTTTAAAACGGTCGGTAGAACCTATCATCTTTAATCAAGTAGCTAGAGATAGTCAGAAGTTTAAGCGACTCTACAAGAAACGGACTGCCGTGGAGAGGGTGAATGGGCGTATAGACCGCGACTTTCGATTCGAGAAGCACACTATCCGAGGGCTTAAGAAGATGAGTCTAGCCATTGCCATGAGTTTTTTAGTGATGGTTGGATTTGCCTTAGCCAAACTCAAACAAGGCCAGAATACTCATTTAGCCAGTTGGGTAGTCTAAAAATAAAAAATAGTTCAAAAACCAAGGGGGCAGTGCGCCCTTTTTTCAGTTTTCGAGCTATCTCAATCCATCAGTGGAGGAAAATTCTTGAGTTTAAGAGAGTTAAACCAAATATTATTGTTAGAAAAAGGAACGGGTTTTGAAAAATACAACAAAGGGAATGATTCTTTTAGCCGTATTCTTGCCAAAACAGCATATTCAAGGTATAATATATTATTGAACTAAAACGAGAAAATAGGATGAACAGTATGGTAACAAATGTGCTTCGTTCTCTCATTGAAAATGACAAGGGAGAGCAAAGAAAACTTGAAAAAATGGCAGACAGAGTATTTTCTTATGCTGATGAAATGGCTGCGCTCAGTGACGAGCAATTGCAAGCAAAGACTACTGAATTTAAAGAACGTTACAGCAAGGGAGAATCCTTAGATGATCTTTTGTATGAAGCGTATGCAGTTGTTCGAGAAGGAGCTAGACGTGTATTAGGTCTCTATCCATATAAAGTTCAGGTTATGGGGGGGATTGTTCTTCACAATGGTGATGTACCAGAAATGCGTACTGGTGAAGGGAAAACGTTGACTGCGACTATGCCTGTTTATTTGAACGCCCTTTCAGGAAAAGGTGTTCACGTAGTTACGGTAAATGAATATTTGACAACCCGTGATGCGACCGAAATGGGTGAGTTATATTCTTGGCTTGGACTATCAGTCGGAATTAACCTGGCCGCTAAATCACCGCTAGAAAAACGTGAAGCCTATAACTGCGATATTACCTACTCTACCAACTCAGAAATCGGTTTTGATTACCTTAGAGATAATATGGTCGTTCGTGCAGAAGATATGGTGCAACGTCCATTAAACTATGCCTTGGTCGATGAAGTGGACTCTATCCTGATTGACGAAGCTCGTACCCCACTGATTGTTTCTGGTCCTCAAGGTTCTGAAACAAATCAATTATATTTCTTGGCGGATAACTTGGTTAAATCATTGGATAAGGAAGACTATATTATTGACGTTCCTTCAAAAACAATTGGTTTATCTGATACAGGTATTGATAAGGCTGAAAAATTCTTCAAATTAAATAATCTATATGATATTGAAAATGTAGCCATCACTCATTTCTTAGACAATGCCCTTCGTGCTAATTACATCATGACCTATGATGTTGATTATTTGGTAAATGAAGATCAAGAAGTCATGATTATCGATCCATTTACAGGACGTACCATGGAAGGTCGTCGCTATTCTGATGGTCTACACCAAGCAATCGAAGCTAAAGAAGGTGTGCCTGTTCAAAATGAATCGAAGACCAGTGCTTCGATCACTTACCAAAACCTCTTCCGTATGTATAAAAAATTGGCAGGTATGACGGGTACAGGTAAGACAGAAGAAGAAGAGTTTCGTGAAATCTATAATATCCGTGTTGTACCAATTCCAACAAATCGACCTATTGCTCGTGTTGACCATGAAGATTTGCTGTATCCAAGCTTAGAGTACAAATTTAACGCCGTTATCGCTGATGTGAAGCGCCGTTATGAAAAAGGTCAACCAGTACTGGTTGGTACAGTTGCGGTTGAAACATCTGATTTGATTTCACAAAAATTAGTTGCTGCAGGCGTTCCGCATGAGGTATTGAATGCTAAAAACCATTATCGTGAAGCTCAAATCATCATGAATGCTGGTCAGCGTGGGGCTGTTACGATTGCAACAAACATGGCTGGACGTGGTACAGATATTAAGTTAGGTCCTGGTGTGCGAGAATTAGGTGGGCTATGTGTGATTGGTACAGAACGTCATGAGAGTCGCCGTATTGATAATCAGCTTCGTGGACGTTCAGGTCGTCAGGGTGATCCAGGGGAATCTCAGTTCTACTTATCACTCGAAGATGATTTGATGAAACGTTTTGGTTCAGAACGGATCAAGGTGTTTATGGAACGTATGAACCTGTCAGAAGAAGAGTCTGTAATCAAATCGAAAATGCTCACACGTCAAGTTGAATCAGCACAGAAACGTGTAGAAGGAAATAACTACGATTCACGTAAACAAGTACTCCAATACGATGACGTTATGCGTGAACAACGTGAAATCATCTACAAACAACGTCAAGATGTGATTACAGCAGATCGTGATTTGGCACCTGAAATCAAGTCAATGATGAAGCGGACTATTGAACGTCAAGTGGAAGGTCATTTCTTGGGTTCAAAAGATGAAGCCATTGATGGAATTATTAAGTTTGCTCATACAACATTGGTTGAAGATGGCACATTGCATGCGGAATCCTTTAAGTCAATGAATAAAAAAGAAATCATTGATGAATTGTATGAACTAGCTTTGAGAGTCTATGATTCGCAAGTGAAGAAGCTTCGTGATGAAGAACGAATTCGTGAATTCCAGAAGGTACTCATTCTACGTGTTGTAGACAATAAATGGACTGATCATATCGATGCAATGGATCAATTACGTAATGCGGTGAGCTTACGTGGCTACGCGCAAAATAATCCAATTGTAGAATATCAATCAGAAGCTTTTACAATGTTTAATGATATGATTGGTGCAATTGAGTTTGAAGTTACACGACTCATGATGAAAGCGCAGATTCATGACAATATTGAACGGGAACGCTCAGTACAAGAATCACGTACAACGGCAGTTAAGAACATTATGCCAAACCAACCTGTCCAAACTAAAGATGCTGTTTCATTTGAAGGTGTTGATCGGAATGATCCATGTCCATGTCAGTCTGGTAAGAAATTTAAAAATTGTCACGGCCGTAAATAAGAACTTGTATTCACAAGTAATCTGCTTTTATTTAAGAAATAGTTTTCGCTCATCAAGGCAGTTTTTTGAATGGAATACTCCTATATTTTGAAAAAACGAACGATGACTGACTTAGAAACTAGTTCTAAGATGGAAGTATGACCGGTGAATACAAGGTCTAGGGATGAATGAGGGACTGGACGGCTGTCCAGTCTTTTGAAGTATTTAAAATATTGTATAAAGAAGGAGCACGATTCATGATTGTTGGACATGGGATTGACCTTCAAGATATAAAGGCTATCGAGCGTGCTCGCGAAAAACATCAGGGGTTCCCCAAAAAAGTACTGACTGCCAATGAATTTGAACGCTATCAGGATTTGCAAGGGCGACGACAGTTGGAATATTTAGCTGGTCGTTGGGCTGTCAAAGAAGCATTTTCTAAGGCATTAGGAGTCGGTATTGGAACAGTGGGTTTTCAAGATATTGAAGTATTAAATAATCGCCAAGGGGCTCCCTACATTGCGAAGAGTCCGTTTAGTGGAAAAATTTGGCTGAGCATTAGTCATTCTGGAGAATTTGTGCAAGCAAGCGTGATTTTGGAGGAAAATAATGATTGAAAGTGACCATCGACCCAGTTATATTGAAGTTCAATTAGATGCTATAGCAGCTAATCTTGAACAAGTGATTGAACCTTTGCCTAGAAAGACACAGGCATTTGCAGTTATTAAAGCAAATGCTTATGGACATGGTGCCGTTGCAGTAGCTCGACGGTTAGCGAGCCAAGTAGCAGGTTTTTGTGTTTCAAACTTGGATGAAGCATTCGAATTACGTCAGGCTGGAATAGAGCACCCAATCTTGATTTTGGGAGTTATACCTGTTGACGATCTGCATTTAGCATTGAAGTTAAATATCAGTGTCACTCTTGCAAGTTTAGAGTGGTTAGAGCTGGTTAAAGCATCTGGTCAGGATCTAGCTGGTTTAGCTGTTCATGTTAAACTAGATACTGGAATGGGGAGAATTGGATTCAGAGACTGGTCTGAGTTGGAGAAAGTGCTTGATCTTATGAGTGAGATGGATCTTGAATTTGAGGGCATTTTTACTCATTTTGCAACAGCAGATGAAGAAGATGCACATTACTTCTACGAGCAATTGACACGTTTTGAGGAATGGTTAGATAGGTTACCGGAATTGCCTCGTTGGATTCATGCAAGTAATTCAGCGACAAGTATCTGGCATGCAGATACGGTGTTTAACATGGTTCGATTAGGGGATGTTCTGTATGGTCTAAATCCTAGTGGACGTACCTTAGCCCTACCATTTAAGCTCCAACCTGCATTGGGATTGTACTCTGAACTCGTACATGTTAAGCAAGTCGAGGCTGGTACCTTTCTTGGATATGGGTCAACCTATCAGAGTTCAGAGACTGAGTGGATAGGTACTATTCCTGTTGGATACGCTGATGGTGTAGTGCGAAGACTCCAAGGTTTCCATGTTCTGGTCGATGGTCAATATTGTGAAATTATTGGACGTATTTCCATGGATCAAATGACGATCCGTTTGCCGAAATCATATCAAGTTGGAACAAAAGTAACCTTGATAGGCCGTGAAGAAGACAAGGAAATAACGGTTCAAGAATGGGCTGATTATGTTGGCACGATAAATTATGAGATTGTATGTTTATTGACAGATCGTTTGCCTCGTAAACATCAATAAGATAAATAAATCAACTTTTAATCAAAAATCTATCATTTTCTGGTGGTAAGAGAATCTACTAGAAAATGATAGATTTTTTTGTTCTCTATCTCCTGACTGAGGGAAATGTCAGACTCATGGTTCTAAAATGTGTAATAATCTGATGTTACATGTATTAATGAGTGGAAGCGGTAAAGGGCAAACGGAGGTCTACACCAAAGAAAGTACCTATAGCACTTTATGTTAATGATTGAGGTCTAATGAATGCTGGTAATTACTTGACATTTAAAAAGAATCGGTCTACAATATAATCATATATGGTTATAACCAGTTTAAGAAAATATATATGAAATATAAGGGGGCCAATATGGTTAGCTACATCAAAGCAAAATCAATTATTCTTGCAGATAGTGAGAAAGTTGATGCATATTTGGAAATTACTGATGATGGGCAGTTCGGTCACATTTTTACCGAAAAACCAGATGGAAATATAATAGATTACTCAGACTATCATATCGCACCGGGCTTGGTGGATACGCATATCCACGGCTATGCGTCACATGATGTGATGGATAATGATTTTGAAGGAATTAAAGTTATTTCAGATGGCTTGTTAGCTTGTGGTGTTACTTCTTGGTTGCCGACAACACTGACAGATTCGACTGAAAATTTAGATGCAGTCTGTGAAACGATTGGTCAACATGCAGGTGAAGAAACAGGGGCTAAAATTCAAGGTATCTTTTTGGAAGGGCCATTTTTTACAGAAAAATACAAGGGTGCTCAAAATCCTAAGTATATGAGTGATCCTTCTATTGAGAAGTTAGACCACTGGCATAGTCTATCGAATGGTTTGGTGAATAAGATTGCTATTGCTCCAGAACGAGAAGGAGTTAAAGAATTCATTGAATTTGCAAATAGCAAAGCTATTCATACCGCTTTAGCACACAGTGATGCAACCTTCGCTCAAGCGCAGGCTGCGGTTGAAGCAGGTGCTAATATTTTTGTACATGTCTATAATGGTATGAGTGGACTTCATCATCGTGAACCTGGCATGGTCGGTGCAGCTTTAAGCTTACATGATGTTTATGCAGAAATGATTTGTGACGGTCATCATGTTCATCCAGCAGCAGCGGAAATTGTGGTTAAGGCCCGTGGAGCAGAAGAGACAGTTCTAATCACTGACTGTATGAGAGCCGGAGGTATGGGCGAGGGCGAATCAAGACTTGGGGAATTTGAAGTCATTGTTAAAGATGGAACGGCTCGCCTCAAAGAAAGTGGAAGTTTAGCAGGTTCTATTTTGGAATTGATTGAAGCTGTACAAAATGTGGTGAGCTGGGGATTGGTCAGCCTTCCCGATGCATTACGTATGGCTTCATTAGCACCAGCACGTTCTGTCAATATTGATCATATTTGTGGCCAAATTGCTGAAGGTCGTGCAGCTGATTTTATTGTAGTAGATGATGCAGGTCATCTGAAAGCTACTTATTTAGATGGTGTGAAACGATTCGGCTAATCAACCGAAAAAATCATCTAAAAAACGTGGTTAATAATTGTCTAATATATATTCTTAAGGAGGATTCTAATGACCAAATTGCAACTGTCACAAGCTAAGTTTGAACATATGACTCGCTTGTCAAATGGAAATCAGGTTATCGCAGCACTTGCGATTGACCAACGAGGTGCCTTGAAACGGCTGTTGGCAGCAGCCGCTGGTGGTGGAGATTTTTCTAATGATATTTTGGTGGACTTCAAAAAAGTCATTTCTAGCGAACTAACCCCATATGCCAGTTCCATTCTTCTTGATGCAGAGTATGGAGTGCCTGCGTCTGAACTGCGTCATGCAGACTGTGGGTTTATCGCTGCCTATGAAAAAACGGGATATGATGCTTCGACACCAGGACGTTTACCAGATCTTCTTCCAAATTGGTCAGCAAAACGTATCAAAGAATTAGGTGCAGATGCGGTTAAAATTTTGTTGTACTATGACGTAGACGACAAACCTGAAATTAATGATATGAAACATGCTTGGGTTGAACGGATTGGTAGTGAGTGTATTGCGGAAGATATTCCTTATTTTGTAGAAATTCTAACCTATGATGCAAGTGACATGGATGTAACATCACGGGAGTATGCAAGCTTAAAACCTCATAAGGTAAATGGTGCAATGCGTGAATTCAGCAAACCACGTTATAATGCAGATGTTCTTAAGGTAGAAGTGCCTGTTAATATGAATTTTGTCGAAGGCTATACAAGTGAAGAACCTGTTTATACTGCTGATGAAGCAAGAGCCTATTTCAAAGAGCAATCGGAAGCTACACATTTGCCATTTATATATTTGAGTGCAGGTGTCTCAGCTAAACTGTTCCAAGAAACTCTTGTCTTTGCAAAAGAATCAGGGTCAACCTTTAATGGTGTGCTCTGTGGTCGTGCGACATGGAAAGATGCAGTGGCTATTTTTGCCAAAGAAGGTGAAGAAGCTGCGAAGGCTTGGTTAGCAGATCAAGGTCGCCGAAATGTTGAAGAATTAAATGACGTCCTTGTAACTACAGCAAGTCCATGGACAGAAAAGGTTGAAGTGAACTAATTCCTAAACTTTTTCTAATGATCGCTTAATAAGAAAAATCCAGAGCTTTTAGTAACTCTGGATTTTTTAGGATTCATACCTTGGCACTGAAAAACTTCTAAAGGTATGAAGACGTTTTTAGTTAAAAAAGGCTGCATATAATGCCTGTAAAGCTCTTTCTTTTTCTTCTGTTTTGACTACGAACATGACAGAAACTTCACTAGCACCTTGTGAAATCATAGCTAAATTAACATTTTGGTTGGATAAGGCACTAGTTGCGGTCGCGGTTACACCGACATGGCTCTTCATATTTTCACCGACAATCATGATAATAGACAAGCCGTGTTCGATTTCAGCCTTATCAACTTCCAATTGTGTTTTCAATTGACGTAGAATTTCAGCTTCTTTGATTGGTGTCAATTCTCTATTTCTAAGTACGATGGACAAATCATCAATACCAGTTGGCATATGTTCAAAACGAATGTTTAAATCCTCTAAAATTTGAAGGACTTTGCGCCCAAATCCGACTTCGCGGTTCATGAGGTATTTAGAAATATTGATGCTGACAAAACCATCATCTGCAGCAATCCCAACAACAGGGAGAGTTTGATCTGTATGATCAAGAACAATTCTAGTACCTGGGTGGCTAGGGTTATTGGTATTTTTAATAACCAATGGAATACGACCGCGATAAGCAGGAAGAAGGGCCTCATCATGAAGAACAGAGAAACCAGCATATGCTAGTTCACGCATTTCACGATAGGTTAGTTCTTTGATAGAGTGTGGGTGTTTGATAATTCCAGGGTGAGCAGCAAAAATCCCATCTACATCTGTAAAGTTTTCATACAGATCTGCCTTAACCCCTGCAGCAACGATGGATCCTGTGATATCAGATCCTCCCCGTGAGAAGGTACAAATTTGATTGTCAATAGTCACTCCAAAGAATCCAGGGATGATCAAGACTTCCTCTGCATTTCGCAATTCTTCAATTTTATCATAGCTCGAAGGAAGAATTCGTGCATTTCCTGGTTCAGAACTTACAATAATGCCAGCCTTTTTCGGATGAACATAGCGTGCTGGTAATCCTCTAAAAGTAAAGTATTCAGCGATTAATTTTGCATTGTTATCTTCCCCAGCGGCTAAAAAAGTATCGTAAAGGAATTCGTTATCATCAATTGGTAAGGTTGCAAGAGAAATGATGTTTTCAGCAATTTTCTTCATGCTATTAGCTGAAAAACCGAGTTCATCGACCATTGCCTGGTAACGGTTGATAATCCACTCTTGGCTTGCTGTTACATCTTTCCCATCAACATATTCTCTATAATACTTTATTAATGCATCTGTAACCTTTGTATCTTCGGCATTGCGTTTTCCAGGGGCTGAAACAACAACAAAACGGCGTTCAGAATCCGATTGAACAATGTTGAATACTTTTTCCAATTGACCGGCAGAAGCAAGGGAACTTCCACCAAATTTTACCACTTTCATTCCGATCTCCTTGAATATTTTTTTCTATTATAGCAGAATAAGGCGGAATTGTCAGTATGTTCAGAAAAATCTTGGTGAGAAACCTAATAAAATACGAACAAGGTTTGTTGTTGAAACATTTCAGAAAATCGAAAATCTTTATTGACTATGATACAATAGAGAGGTTAGGAGGCCAGAATGGTAAAAGCAATTATTTTTGACATGGATGGAGTACTTTTTGATACAGAATCATTTTATTTTCAGCGGCGTATAGATTTCTTGGTGACGAAAGGGTTATCAGTGAGCCATCTAAAACCATCTTTTTTTATTGGAGGACGTGCTGGTCAAGTATGGCAACGTATTTTAGGAGATGATTACGATAAATGGGATGTTCCTGCGCTGGAGGAGGAGTACCGAATTTATAAGGGGAATCGTCCCACACCTTACGCTGAGCGAGTATTTCCAGATGTCAAGTCTGTCTTAGAGCGACTCAGTTTACATTCTATCCCGCTTGTTCTGGCATCAAATACTGATCGAAGTGATATTGAGAGAGCTTTGGAAGAATCGGGAATTCGCTCGTATTTCAGTCAAATCTATTCAGCAATGGATTGTATAGCTCCCAAACCAGATCCAGCTGTTTATGAACAAGCTGCAAAAGCAACAGGGGTTCCAAAATCGGACATTTTGGTTTTTGAAGATAGCGCCAAAGGGATAGAGGCCGCAAAAGCAGCTGGTTTAACTGTATGGGCTATTCGTGATCAACAGTTTGGAATGGATCAATCCAAAGCGGATAAGTTGGTTGATAGCCTTGAACAGGCCTTGGAATTGCTACAACTCTGACACCAATTCCTACTTACTCGTCATAACTAAATTTCTTTGAAAGTTGGCTTTGCCAGCTTTTTTTCGGACGTCACACTTTCCTTACTAGAAAAAAAGTGACAATTGTAAAAACTGTGTTACAATGGAAAACAAGAATTTGAACTTTGATATTCAAACCTTTTAAATATCAAATTATTTTAGAAGGAGGATGGTATGGCCTACCAAACAATTCGTTATGAATTAATTGATTCCGTAGCGATTCTAACTTTAAACAGACCGGAAGTGGCAAATGGGTTTAATATTCCTATGTGTGAGGAAATATTAAATGCCATTCAACTTGCAGAAAATGATGAAACTGTAAAAATCTTACAAATTCAAGCAGAGGGCTCCGTTTTCTCAGTAGGGGGAGATCTGGTGGAGATGAAGCGTGCCGTAGATGAAGATGATATTGGTTCGCTCGTCAAAATTGCTGAGCTTGTCAATGATATTTCGTTTGCGCTGAAGAAAATGCCTAAAATTGTTTTAATGGTAACAGATGGTGCGGTTGCTGGAGCAGCTGCCAATATGGCAGTAGCGGCAGACTTTGTTATTGCATCAAGTAAAACAAAGTTCATTCAAGCCTTTGTAGGTGTTGGGCTAGCCCCAGATGCGGGTGGCATCTTCTTGCTTAGTCGGGCAATTGGTAGCAATCGTGCTAGTCAATTAGCCATGACTGGAGAAGGATTATCCGCTGATAAGGCCCTGGAATATGGCATCGTTTATAAACTGGCTGAGCCAGAAAAATTAGAGAAGACAGTTGCTCAAGTGTTAAAAAAACTCTTGCGTGGCTCTGTTAACTCCTATGCTGCCATTAAACAATTGGTTTGGGAAAGTCAGTTTAAAGACTGGGAGTCTTATCGTCAATTGGAGTTAGCCATGCAAGAATCTCTAGCCTATAAAGAGGATTTTAAAGAAGGTGTTCGGGCACATGCTGAACGTCGGAGACCGATATTTATCGGGAAATAATGACAGAATGTTCAAAAAATGTTTGACATTCAAAGTTTTATGGTTTATACTTTGACTATCAAAGTAAAGGAGGCCTGTTTTGAAAGATCCAAAAGTGAATGACTATTTAACGGCCATTTTTAATAATGTGTTAGTGATTGAAGAAACAAGTCTGCGTAGTAGCCGATTTAATGACATTTCCATAAAAGAAATGCACACGATTGATGTGATTGGAAATATTGATGGGGCTACACCGAGTGATGTTGCTCGGACTTTGATGGTTACTTTGGGAACCGTGACAACTAGTCTGAATAATTTGGAACGAAAAGGATACGTGGAACGGATTCGTTCGACAAAAGACAGGCGTGTGGTGCATATCTATTTAACAAAGAAGGGCCGATTGGTCTATCGTTTGCATCAACGATTTCATAATGAAATGGTGAAGCAAATCACGGATGGAATGGATGATACGGAATACCAAGTAATGAAGAAAGGACTCATGAAACTCTATCACTTCTTGGAGGATTTGAAATGAGAACCTATGCTAAAATCAGTCAGGTGGCCCACTACCTTCCGAAGAAGATTGTGACCAATGATGATTTGGCCCAGCAAATGGATACCAGTGATGAATGGATTCGTAGCCGTACAGGTATCAGACAACGACATGTTGCTACGGACGAGACAACTAGTGAATTAGCTAGTCAGGTAGCAAAGAAATTATTAGAAAAGTCTCAGCTAGATGCTTCTGAAATTGATTTCATCATCGTCGCAACGATTACTCCAGATGCATCCATGCCATCAACAGCAGCTATGGTTCAAGCAGCAATTGGTGCGAAAAAGGCTTTTGCCTATGATCTCGTTGCAGCTTGTTCAGGATTTGTTTTTGCGCTATCAACAGCAGAAAAATTACTTGCTTCAGGAGTCTATAAGAGAGGACTTGTCATTGGAGCAGAGACCCTATCTAGGTCTGTCGACTGGTCAGATCGATCAACGGCTGTTTTATTTGGAGATGGTGCTGGAGGAGTTTTGCTGGAAGCGTGTGAACAACCGAGCTTTTTAGCAGAAATCTTACGAACGGATGGTGGTCGAGGTGCTAGTCTGACAGCAGGGATAGACCAGAAAGAGACACCATTTTCGACACAAAGCCGTCAGCAACCCTTTATCCAAATGGAGGGCAGAGCTATATTTGAATTTGCTACGAGGGATGTTACGGCAACCATGGCAGAGCTGCTAGAACAAGCTGATATGACTGTGGATTGCGTTGATTATTTCTTGCTCCATCAAGCCAATATACGTATCTTAGATAAGATGGCTCGTAAATTGGGAGTGACGCGTGAAAAATTTCCAGCAAATATGGATAAATATGGCAATACCAGCGCAGCAAGTCTTCCCATTCTCTTATCAGAATGTGTAGAGAGCGGAATGTTGCGATTGGATGGAAGCCAGACTGTTCTCATGGCTGGTTTCGGTGGAGGCCTCACATGGGGAACTCTACTCTTACAACTTTAGTTAATTCCTTGCCCTAGGCAAGATTAAAATATTTTATTTTCCAAAAGGAGACATTTATCATGGCAGTATTTGAAAAAGTACAAGAAATCATCGTTGAAGAATTGGGTAAGGATGCTGAAGAAGTAACCCTTACAACAACCTTTGAAGATTTGGATGCAGATTCATTGGATCTTTTCCAAGTTATCTCTGAAATCGAAGATGCCTTCGATATTCAAATCGATACTGAAGAAGGTTTGACAACTGTAGGCGATTTGGTTGCTTATGTTGAAGAAAAAACAAAATAATATTTCTAAGGAAAAGTGCTATTTAGCATTTTTCTTCGAATAGATAGTTTGATATTCAAAACATTGAAACATCAAACTAATTTTTAGTGAGGGGGCAACCCTTCACTTGTTTACCTAATGGTTTGATATTCAAACGATTAGGTAAGCAAGAAAAAAAGATGAGGGAATTATGAAGACGAAAATAACAGAACTGCTCGATATTCAGTATCCAATTTTTCAAGGTGGTATGGCTTGGGTAGCCGATGGAGATTTGGCTGGTGCCGTATCTAATGCAGGTGGTCTAGGAATCATCGGTGGAGGAAATGCTCCCAAAGAGGTGGTCAAGGCAAATATTGACAAGGTTAAATCTATTACGGACAAGCCTTTCGGTGTCAATATCATGCTTTTGTCTCCTTTTGCGGACGATATCGTTGACTTGGTCATCGAAGAAGGTGTCAAGGTGGTGACGACAGGAGCAGGAAATTCAGGGAAGTATATGGAGCGTCTCCATGCTGCAGGGATTACCGTCATTCCTGTTGTACCGAGTGTAGCCCTTGCGAAACGCATGGAAAAATTAGGGGTAGATGCCGTCATCGCTGAAGGAATGGAAGCAGGTGGTCACATCGGTAAATTGACCACTATGACCTTGGTTCGTCAGGTTGTTGAAGCCGTATCTATTCCTGTTATTGCTGCTGGAGGTATTGCAGATGGTGCAGGTGCAGCAGCAGCATTCATGTTGGGTGCAGAAGCGGTGCAAGTTGGAACTCGTTTTGTAGTAGCTACAGAGTCTAATGCCCATCAGGCTTATAAGGAAAAAGTTTTAAAAGCTAAGGATATTGATACAACTATATCTGCTTCTATTGTTGGACATCCTGTGAGAGCCATCAAGAATAAGTTGTCATCTGCTTATGCAGCTGCAGAGAAAGATTTCTTGGCAGGTAAAATTTCGGCAGATGCTATTGAAGAACTTGGTGCAGGAGCGCTCCGCAATGCAGTTGTTGATGGTGATGTAACAAATGGCTCCGTAATGGCTGGTCAAATTGCTGGTCTAGTTTCTAAAGAAGAATCTTGTGAAGATATTTTGAAAGATATCTATTATGGAGCAGCCAAAGTGATTAGAGAAGAGGCAAGCCGTTGGGCTTCAGTTGGAGAATAGGATGACAAAGACAGCTTTTCTTTTTGCAGGTCAAGGGGCTCAGACAGTGGGGATGGCTCGCGACCTTTACGAATATTCCCCGATAGTTAGAGAAACGTTTGACCAGGCTAGTCAGATTCTGGGGTATGACATTCGCGACCTAATTGACAATCAAGAGGATAAATTACATCAGACTCGCTATACCCAGCCTGCTATTTTGACAACTTCCCTAGCTATCTATCGTTTGTTGGCAGAAAAGGGGATTAAACCTGATATGGTAGCTGGTCTATCCTTGGGAGAATATTCAGCTCTGGTGGCATCGGGAGCTTTGGCCTTTGAAGATGCGATTGCCCTGATTGCTAAGCGTGGTGAATATATGGAAACGGCTGCGCCAGCAGGAACTGGTAAGATGGTTGCTGTTCTCAACACAGATGTCAACTTGATAGAAGAAGTCTGTTCGTCAGTTACCTCTGGGATTGTTTCCCCAGCCAACTACAACACACCAGCCCAAATCGTCATCGGAGGCGAGGTGGCTGCTGTGGATGAGGCGGTTGAATTGCTGAAGGAAGCAGGTGTCAAACGGATGATTCCGCTCAATGTATCTGGCCCCTTTCACACGGCTCTCCTGCGACCAGCTTCGGAGCAATTGGCTCAGGCCTTGGAGCAGGTGGAATTTGCGGACTTCCAAGTAGAGTTGGTTGGCAATACGGAAGCCAAGGTCATGAAAAAAGGGGACATCAAGTCCCTCTTGACCCGTCAAGTGATGGAACCAGTTCGTTTCTATGAGTCAATCGCAACCATGCAGGAAGCTGGTGTGACTAATTTTATTGAAATCGGTCCAGGTAAAGCCTTATCAGGATTTGTCAAGAAAATCGATAAGACAGCGCATGTTGTAGCAATTGAAGATATAGAGGGGCTACAAATAGTATTGAATAAATCATGAGGAGGAATCATGGAATTAACAAATAAAAATGTTTTTGTAACAGGTTCAAGTCGAGGAATCGGCTTGGCCATTGCCCATAAGTTTGCCAGTCTTGGTGCCAATGTGGTACTGAACGGTCGTGGTCAATTAGGGCAAGAGATTCTGGATAGCTTTGCAGATTACGGTGTGAAAGTCCTAGCCATTTCAGGAGATATTTCGAGCTCGGAAGATGCCAAAAAAATGGTGGCAGAAGCTATCGAAACCCTCGGTAGCGTGGATATTTTGGTCAATAATGCAGGGATTACCAAAGACGGTATGGTTCTTCGTATGACGGAAGAGGATTTTGATACGGTTCTGAAGGTAAATCTTACTGGAACTTTTAATATGACGCAGGCTGTTTTGAAACCAATGACAAAGGCTCGTGAGGGTGCTATTATCAATCTATCAAGTGTATCTGGCTTGATTGGAAATGCTGGACAGGCCAACTATTCTGCTTCTAAGGCAGGTGTGATTGGATTTACTAAAGCCATTGCCCGTGAAGTTGCTGGTCGAAATGTTCGTGTCAATGCGATTGCGCCGGGCTTTATCCAGTCTGATATGACAGATGTTTTATCTGACAAGATTAAAGAAGCTATGACTGCACAAATTCCTATGAAACGCTTTGGTGCGACAGAAGAAGTAGCTGATGTTGCTGTATTCCTTGCCAAGCAAGAATATCTAACAGGACAGGTGATTGCGGTTGACGGTGGCTTTACCATGCAGTAATCCAGTCTTCCAGTTTATCTTTTATTACTTCGACGAGCGAGGAAACTACGTTTCCAGATTTCCAGCTTCAAACAATCTATTGGATTGTTTGAACTCGCTTTGCCGTACTAACGGAGCGTTACTTACTATCGTTAGTACGATTTCCAATCTTCAATAGTCTACTGGACTATTGAAGCTGTCTGCAGTTTGTTGAAATGAACTTTGTTCGTAGTACTAAAAGCAAACTGAAAGACTGCAATAACGCACTGTAAATTCAATGTTGTTTTGTGTGTTATTTTAAGAGAGGTTTGAAAATGACAAAATTAAATCGTGTAGTAGTAACAGGCTACGGTCTGACATCTCCAATCGGAAATACGCCTGAGGAATTCTGGGATAGCTTGGTTAATGGAAAGATTGGTATCGGAAAGATTACCAAGTTTGATACGAGTGAATACTCAGTTCATAATGCGGCCGAAATTAAGGATTTTCCTTTTGATAAATACTTTGTAAAAAAAGATACAAATCGCTACGATAACTACTCACTCTATGCTCTTTATGCGGCTCGAGAGGCCGTAGCCAATGCTAATCTCGATACAGAAGCGGTTGACAGTGACCGTTTTGGCGTTATCTTATCAACGGGTATCGGTGGAATTTTGGAAATTGAAGAGCAAGTGGCTCGTATGAACGAAAAGGGGCCAAAACGTATTCGTCCCATGACTCTACCAAAGGCCTTACCAAACATGGCTGCTGGAAATATTGCTATGCAGGTCGGTGCAAATGGTGTCTGCAAGTGTGTCATCACAGCCTGTGCTTCGTCAAATGATGCCTTAGGAGAGGCTTTTCGTGAAATCAAGTTTGGTTTCCAAGATGTCATGTTGGCTGGTGGAGCAGAGGCAGCCATTACTCCGTTTGCAATCGGTGGTTTCCAAGCTTTGACAGCTATGTCGACTACTGAGGATCCAGAACGTGCGTCGATTCCATTTGACAAGGACCGCAATGGTTTTGTCATGGGAGAGGGTTCCGCGGTCTTAGTATTGGAAAGTTTGGAACATGCAGAGGCGCGTGGGGCAACGATTTTGGCTGAAATCGTTGGTTATGGAAACACTTGTGATGCTCATCACATGACATCACCACACCCAGAAGGTTTGGGTGCTATTAAAGCTATGAAATTGGCCATTTCAGAAGCAGGTTTAGAGCCAGCTGATATTGACTATATCAATGCCCACGGCACTTCGACACCGGCTAATGAAAAAGGGGAAAGCCAAGCTATCGTATCTGTCTTCGGCAAGAACACGCCAGTTTCTTCCACCAAGTCCTTCACTGGCCACTTGTTAGGGGCAGCGGGTGCAGTTGAGGCGGCAGCTGTTATTGAGGCTATGCGTCATTCTTACGCACCAAAGACAGCTGGTACGACGGAATTGTCTGATTACATTGAGGCGGATGTCATCTACGGTCAAGGTCGTGACATGGAAATCCGCCATGCCATTTCAAATACATTTGGCTTTGGAGGTCACAATTCGGTGATTGCTTTCAAACGTTGGGAGGCTTAAGTGAATATTACAGAAATAAAGGATTTGATGAGTCAGTTTGACCAGTCAAGTTTGCGAGAATTTTCATATAGCAATGCTGGGGAGACCTTGCATTTCAGTAAAAACCAGCAGGCGATAGCGGCTCCGAGTCCAACGGTAGAAGCTCCGCTTAATCTAGTAGCTCCTGCAAGCCCATCCGTGCCAGCAGTTGAAACCAGTGAGCCAGCTCCAGCAGAAGCAGGTGCAAGCTCTGTGGTAGAAGGTACGGTAGTGGAAAGTCCCTTGGTCGGCGTGGCTTATTTGTCGCAAGCCCCTGACAAGCCAGCCTTTGTAGCAGTTGGCGATACGGTCAAAAAAGGGCAGACCCTCATGATTATTGAAGCCATGAAGGTCATGAATGAAGTGCCAGCTGACCGTGACGGTGTTGTCACAGAGATTTTGGTGGCCAACCAAGACGTTGTAGAATATGGACAAGGATTGGTACGCATCAAATGATTGATATTTTGAAAATTAAAGAGGCTCTTCCTCATCGCTATCCTATGCTCTTGGTTGATCGTGTCCTTGAAGTATCGGAAGATGAGATTGTCGCCCTCAAAAATGTGACCATTACCGAGCCCTTCTTCAACGGGCATTTTCCAGACTATCCTGTCATGCCAGGTGTTCTTATCATGGAGGCTTTGGCACAAACCGCAGGTGTCTTGGAATTGTCCAAGGAAGAAAACAAGGGCAAGCTGGTTTTTTATGCCGGCATGGATAAGGTTAAATTTAAGAAGCAAGTTGTACCTGGTGACCAGTTAATCATGACAGCTAAATTTGTCAAACGCCGTGGAACCATTGCGGTCGTTGAGGCAAAGGCAGAAGTGGACGGAAAACTGGCTGCGTCGGGGGTGTTGACTTTTGCTATCGGGAAATAATATCTAGAAGGAGATAGGATTCATCATGTTTGAGAAGATTTTGATTGCCAATCGTGGTGAGATTGCGGTGCGGATTATTCGTGCGGCCAGGGAGTTGGGGATTGCAACGGTGGCTGTCTATTCAGAGGCTGACAAGGAAGCCCTCCATACCATGTTGGCAGATGAGGCTGTCTGTATCGGACCTGCTCGTTCGACAGACTCCTATCTCAATATGCAGGCGGTCATCTCGGCGGCTGTTGTGACAGGTGCCCAGGCCATTCATCCTGGCTTTGGATTTTTGAGTGAAAACTCCAAATTCGCCACCCTCTGTGAAGAGGTTGGTATCAAGTTCATCGGACCTTCTGGGACGGTTATGGATACCATGGGGGATAAAATCAATGCACGGGCAGAGATGATTAAGGCTCAAGTGCCTGTTATTCCAGGCTCAGACGGTGAAGTCTTAACTAGCCAAGAAGCCCTAGCAATCGCTGAAAAGATTGGCTACCCTGTCATGCTCAAGGCATCGGCAGGAGGTGGCGGTAAGGGGATTCGTAAGGTGGAAAAAGCTGAAGACC
This sequence comes from Streptococcus suis, assembly GCF_019794615.1. GTDB lineage: Bacteria > Bacillota > Bacilli > Lactobacillales > Streptococcaceae > Streptococcus > Streptococcus suis_AI. Next base: position 6,209 of record NZ_JAIMDU010000035.1, on the reverse strand, counting down.
TAGTACCTGCCTTTGAATCAGCTTCCAACGAAGCCAAGGCAGCCTTTGGCAACGGTGCCATGTATATGGAGCGTGTCGTCTATCCAGCCCGCCACATCGAAGTACAGATTTTGGCAGACCAACACGGTCATGTCATCCATCTGGGAGAACGGGATTGTTCCCTTCAACGCAACAACCAGAAGGTCTTGGAAGAAGCTCCGTCTATTGCTATCGGCCAGACCATGCGGGACCGTATCGGTCAAGCAGCGGTGCGGGCTGCCCAGTCAGTTGGTTATGAAAATGCAGGAACGATTGAGTTCCTTTTGGACGAAGCCAAGGGCGAATTTTACTTCATGGAAATGAACACACGGGTGCAGGTGGAGCATCCAGTTACCGAATTTGTTACCGGTGTGGATATTGTCAAGGAGCAAATCAAGATTGCGGCTGGTCAGGAACTCAGCGTCTGCCAAGAAGATGTGCAGATTACAGGTCATGCTATTGAATGCCGTATCAATGCCGAAAATCCAGCTTTCAACTTCGCCCCAAGTCCAGGTAAGATTTCCAATCTCTACTTACCAAGTGGTGGCGTTGGTTTGCGTGTGGACTCGGCAGTTTATCCAGGCTACACCATTCCGCCGTACTATGATTCTATGATTGCTAAGGTTATTGTGCATGGAGAAAACCGATTCGAAGCTCTAATGAAAATGCAACGCGCACTTTATGAATTAGAAATTGAAGGAGTGGTAACCAATACGGACTTCCAGTTGGACTTGATTTCTGACAAACGTGTTGTGGCTGGTGATTATGATACAGCCTATCTTATGGAAGAGTTTTTACCGCGCTATCAGGAAGAATTAAAAAAGTAAATTAGGAGAGAAGTATGGCTTTGTTTCGTAAAAAGGATAAGTATATTCGCATCAGTCCCAATCGTTCACGGACAGAAAAGGCAATTCAAACAAAGCCGGAAGTGCCAGATGAACTCTTTTCGAAATGTCCTGCTTGTAAAGAGATTTTGTACAAACGAGATCTTGGACCAGAAAAAGTCTGTCACCATTGTTCATATAACTTTCGGATTACAGCCCATGAACGTCTGAATTTGACGATAGATGAGGGAACGTTTGAGGAATTATTTACAGGAATTAACACGAAAAATCCGCTCGATTTTCCAAATTATCTTGAAAAGTTGTCTGAAAATCGTCAGAAAACGGGACTGGATGAGGCGGTCTTGACTGGTAGGGCGAAAATTGGTGGTCAATCAGTAGCTTTGGGAATTATGGACTCAAACTTTATCATGGCCTCTATGGGAACGGTGGTCGGTGAGAAAATCACTCGTCTTTTCGAGCTCGCTATGGAAGAGCGACTCCCAGTTGTACTCTTTACCGCATCTGGCGGTGCTCGGATGCAGGAAGGTATTATGAGCCTGATGCAAATGGCCAAAATTTCAGCTGTAGTAAAACGTCATTCTAATGCGGGTCTCTTTTACTTGACGGTCTTGACAGACCCAACAACAGGAGGGGTGACGGCTAGTTTTGCTATGGAAGGTGATATTATCTTGGCTGAGCCACAGACCCTGGTTGGATTCGCAGGACGGCGCGTGATTGAGTCAACTGTACGGGAAAATTTGCCAGACGATTTCCAGAAGGCTGAATTTTTACAAGAACATGGCTTTGTTGATGCCATTGTCAAACGCCAGGATTTACCGACGACGATTAGTCGCTTGCTGAGAATGCATGGAGGTATGAGATGACCAATGATATTGCACGTATGATCCGTTTGGCACGTAATCAGGCACGCTTGACGACCTTAGACTATGCCATACAACTCTTCGATGATTTTATTGAGTTACATGGTGACCGAAACTTCCGCGATGACGGAGCTGTAGTGGGTGGCATCGGCTTTCTAGCGGGTCAGCCGGTGACAGTCATTGGTATCCAAAAAGGGAAGAATCTTCAGGACAACCTCAAACGAAACTTCGGTCAGCCTCACCCAGAAGGCTACCGCAAGGCTCTTCGCCTCATGAAGCAGGCGGAGAAGTTCGGTCGTCCCGTTGTCACCTTTATCAATACCGCTGGAGCCTATCCAGGTGTCGGTGCCGAGGAGCGTGGGCAGGGCGAGGCCATTGCCCGCAACCTCATGGAGATGAGCGACCTCAAGGTACCCATTATCGCCATTATCATCGGTGAGGGAGGCTCTGGCGGAGCACTTGCCCTAGCAGTCGCAGACCAGGTCTGGATGCTGGAAAACTCCATGTATGCCGTCCTCAGCCCTGAAGGTTTCGCTTCTATCCTCTGGAAAGACGGTAGTCGTGCCATGGAATCGGCAGAACTGATGAAGATCACTTCTTATGAGTTGGAGAAACTCCAAGTGGTCGATCGGGTGGTTTTGGAAAATGGCAGAGCGACCAAGGAAGTCTTGATTGACATCAAGGAAAACCTAATTAGTCAGTTGGCTCAACTGCAAGCCCTGTCACTTGAACAACTGCTCGAAAACCGCTATCAACGATTTAGAAAATACTAGGAAGACCTAGTATTTTTTTGTCAGATTTGATACAATGGATAAAATCATTTCAGGAGGTTTTCTATGTTAGTAAAAGCAGATTTATCAAACGCAGAAGAATTATTGCCCATTCAACACCGAGCATTTGCGGCTTTGTATGAAACCTATCAGGATCAGTACAACCCTGCCATTGAAACAATGGACTATTTCCAATCACGATTTGCACGACCAAATTGCAGCTACTACAAGATTGTCGAGGAAGGGCACACAGTCGGTTTAGTACGAACAACGGTCGCTGAAGATGCAGACCAGGGCTGGCTGGGCTTGATTGGCATTGATCCAGACAACAGAGGAAAAGGCTTTGGGCACAAGGCAATGCTAGACTTAGAGAATCTTTATCCGACAGTCAAGCGGTGGGTGCTCTGTACCGTCTTACAGGAGCCTAGATTAGTCGCTTTCAATGAAAAACTCGGCTACAAGCCTATCAAAACCGAACTTGAACAAGAAGGTATGGATATGGTCTATATGGAGAAATGGATAGGAGATTCAGATGCTTGAACAGTGTCGTAGATACTTGGATTATCAAGGAATTCATTATTGCAAGCCTGAAAAGGCAGGAGCTTCGGCAAGCGACATGACAGCCTTAAGAAACTTAGCACAGGCAGCACGCAAGGAGTTTCAGACATTAAGTTTAGCCTTAGCTGAGCAAGTCAGTCCCTTTGTGCCAGAAAGAGTTAGTCAATGGATGAACCAAGCCCAGACTTGCAGACCGCATTTTTGGACCTATTACCGCCTTCCCTCTGCTAGTCCATCGGCCCCAGCTTTCGCCATTCGTCTGTATGGTAAGGGAGCTGAAGCAGGGATTTCAGTAGAAGTTAGCTTCATTGAGCGAAAGAAGGTAGAGACCTCACTTTTTCAGCAAAACCGTGTGCTGAACTGTCCGATTCATGCACCACTTTATTACTGGGTGCAAGAGAGACAAATATTTTATCGCCTAGATGGAACGGAGGAGAATAGGCAGAGCTTATTACAAGCCGTTGAAGCAGGACGCGTTCGAAAAGTACTGGTCAAGTATGATGTACCATTTAGAACGACTGCCTCTGAAGAGGAGCTGCGAAAACGCTTGGCTAACGGCTTTTCTCTACTAGAACCTTATCTGAATATGACAAAAACCACTGAATGATCAGTGGGTTGACAGTAAACAAGCATTGTCAGGATGTTTGTTTTTTGGTCATATTGATAAATCGATTGTATTATTGTAAAATTGTACTATAAAAACAACACAAAATATTTCAATGATATAATTGTTTGAATATTTGTATGTTGTGTAGCAGTAAAGGAGATGGGTGTGGAGAATGTAAGTCAAGGGATGAAATGGCTTGGTCGCAAGCTTTGGATACTACTGAGAGCGTTTGGTTTAGTATTGATTGCTGTTTTTCCAGATGCTATTTTAGAAATGTCTACCTCACCAGTATCTCATTTGGGAATAGCTTTATCTTCCATTGGAGTTATGGTCTTTATGTATTGGAGGGCTGAAAAGAATGGCATTACCATCTGGGATAGAAGTTTTTTAACTTGGAAAGGTCTTGGTTTTGTTGTCTTAACTTTCACAGTGGCTCAGCTATTTAAACACCTTGGCTATTACATTATGGAACTTCAGGGGATTGAAGATACCAGTAATGATCTTGAATTGACAAAGTTATTAGAAAACATTCCATTTTGGTTAGCCTTTGTAAGAATAGCCTGTCAGGCAGCCATTACCGAGGAGATCATTGTCAGAGGCTATCTGTTCAAAAAGTTTTTTGAAAAGCATAAGATTCTAGGAATTGTAGTATCTGGTTTGATTTTTGCTTTCCTGCATGGACCAACAGATTTGGGCTCTTGGATAATTTATGCGAGCCCAGGGTTTATCTTGGCTTACCTCTACTTTAAAACAGATTATCTGATTTACCCAATAGCTGTTCATTTTATCAATAAATGCCTGGTCGGTGCTGGTATTTTACTATTTTCAATAAGCAAAACGAAAAGACGATTCCGTTCGGAGTCGTCTTTTGCGTGCTTTAGTTGAGTTCAGAGTAAGCGCCCCATAACAAGGTACCTATCCAATCGTTCACTCCTCCAGTATACTGTAATTAAAAAACTGGAGGATTTTTTATGTCACAACCCATCGTCCCACTGACTGTTCCCAAATTGCGACGCTCTGAAAAGAAAAGCAGAAATGAGATCCTGATGAAGATTCGTCTCGAAAAAGTAGAACTCACTTTCTTTCACTCTATCAACCAAGAGATATTGGAAACAATCTTGGATAAGGTACTGTTCTATGACCATCCGACTCAGTGATTTAGGTCAAGTCTACTTGGTTTGCGGGAAAACGGATATGCGTCAAGGGATTGATTCTCTCGCCTACCTTGTCAAAAGTCACTTCAATCTGGATCCCTTCTCTGGCCAGGTCTATCTCTTTTGCGGAAGTCGAAAAGACCGATTCAAAGCTCTTTATTGGGATGGGCAGGGATTTTGGTTATTGTATAAACGTTTTGAAAATGGGAAATTGACCTGGCCAAACAATGAAGAAGAGGTCAAGGCGCTAACTTCCGAGCAGGTGGACTGGCTCATGAAAGGATTTTCTATCAGTCCAAAAATAAATGTTTCAAAAAGTCGTGATTTCTATTGAAATCATGGCTTTTCTTTGTGTATAATGAGATAAAAAGAAGGAGGCTCGATCGCATGGATGAGTTATTGACAATTATTAAACAACAGACCTCAACGATTGAACAACTTACCAACGAGTTGACCCTCCTTCGTGAACAAGTTGAGTATCTGAGACAGAAACTCTACGGAAAATCATCAGAGAAGGTAGTATATCAACCCGGTCAGCTGAGCTTGTTTGGGGAGGAAAGCCTGCCTGAAGAAGAAGCTGACTTACCCAGTTGAAACAGAAACAATTACCTATAAACGTAAGAAAGCTAAGGGAGTTCGTCAGGCTATTTTTAGTCAGTTCACTCCAGAGATTATTCATCATGAATTGCAGGGTGAAGACTGCACTTGTCCAGACTGTCATGGACAGTTGAAAGAGATTGGTTCTACTGTTCAACGACAAGAGTTGGTCTTCATTCCCGCACAATTAAAGCGGATTGACCATGTTCAACACGCATACAAGTGTCAGGCATGTAGTCAGAAGAATTTGAGCGATAAGATTATCAAGGCTCCAGTTCCTAAGGCACCTTTGGCACACAGCTTGGGTTCGGCTTCTATCATCGCCCATACCATTCATCAGAAGTTCAATCTTAAGGTGCCCAATTACCGCCAGGAAGAGAACTGGCATAAGCTTGGTCTGCCCATCAGTCGGAAGGAAATAGCCAACTGGCACATCAAGTCTAGTCAGTATTATTTCGAACCGATTTATGACCTGTTGCACGAGAAATTGTTGGAGCAGCCTATTCTCCATGCGGATGAAACCTCCTACAAGGTCTTAGAAAATGATAGTGAGTTAACCTTCTACTGGACCTTCTTGTCTGGGAAACATGAGAAAAAGGGAATTACCCTCTATCATCATGACAAACGACGGAGTGGCATAGTTGTGGAGAAATTTCTTGGGGATTATGCGGGCTACGTTCATTGTGACATGTGGAGTGCTTATCGTCAGTTAGACAAGGCTCAGCTGGTTGGCTGTTGGGCTCATGTTAGACGAAAGTTCTTTGAAGCGACTCCTAAGAAGACAGACAAGACTTCTTTAG
>NZ_JAIMDU010000034.1:0-25063 GCF_019794615.1 Streptococcus suis | reverse complement strand
TGAGGCTCACAAAAGGGAAAAATCGCTACTTAACGTGGCGATTTTTCTTTTTATAGGGTGCTAATCCGGTGATAGGACGGGAATAAATAACTACGGGAATGATTCATAGCTAACCTGAAAATCCATATAGTCCTCAAAATTGGCCAGAGTAACATCTAGGTAGGTCACTTTGGCCATACGAGAGGGCCCTTTTCGTATTTCATGAATAAAATGGCTGAGCTTCTCAGCATTTTCTGATTGGGCGAGGATGGTTACAGTACCATCTTCGTTGTTCCAGACCCTTCCAGTTATATCACCAATTTCCATAGCAAGGTATTGGACAGACCATCGAAAACCAACTCCTTGGACAATACCAGATGCAATCATTTTTACCTTACGCATAAGTTTCTCCTTTTGACAAGACCTTTACTTTATTATATCATGGTTGAGTAATCCTGTTCACCATCTTGATAATGATTTCTTGACGGAATAAGATATATTTGGTATCAAGAGTACCCGGTATTTTATAAATAAAGTTGTTGAACAGTAAAAGAAAAGGGACAAACATGGACATCATTCGCTCAAAGACCAACAATTTGGTCAAACAAGTAAAAAAATTACAACAGAAAAAATATCGGACCTCTTCCTATCTGATCGAGGGCTGGCATTTGCTGGAGGAAGCGATGAAGGCTGGAGCCAATATTGAGCATATTTTTGTGGTGGAAGAGTATTTGGAAAAGGTAGCAGGTTTAGCCAATGTGACTGTTGTCAGTCCTGAAATTATGCAAGATTTAGCTGATTCTAAGACACCTCAGGGGGTAGTAGCTCAACTTGCTTTGCCGAGCCAACTGTTACCTGAGACTTTGGTTGGAAAATTTTTGGTTCTGGAAGATGTGCAGGACCCTGGAAATGTTGGGACAATGATTCGTACAGCTGATGCGGCTGGTTTTGATGGAGTATTTCTATCGGATAAGTCGGCAGATATTTACAATATGAAAGTGCTTCGTTCCATGCAGGGGAGTCACTTCCATTTACCAGTTTATCGGATGCCGATTTCCTCCATTCTTACAGCTCTTAAAAGCAATCAGATAGAGATATTGGCAACAACCCTCTCTAGTCAGTCGGTTGACTATAAGGAAATTACGCCAAAACCGAGTTTTGCCTTGGTCATGGGAAACGAAGGTCAGGGAATTTCTGATTTAGTGGCTGATGAGGCGGATCAACTTGTTCACATCACCATGCCAGGCCAGGCTGAAAGTCTCAATGTGGCGATTGCAGCAGGAATTTTACTGTTTAGCTTTATTTAAGCCAATTGTACTATAGTGTGGTATAATAATCCAACGAGGTTCAAAGAATGGTTGCATATAAACAAGATAAAGAATACATGGACTATGTGGGGCATTTAATTGCTACACCAAAAGTTCAAAAATTGGGGAAGATTCCTCATCATTATTACTCCACACGGTTGGAACATTCCATTAATGTATCTTATACAAGCTATAAAATTGCGAAAAAGTTCGGATGGGATGCAAAATCGACCGCTCGTGGTGGGCTATTACACGATCTCTTTTTCTATGACTGGAGAGATACAAAGTTTAATAAAAGTCATGCCTGGGTTCATCCACGGATTGCTAAGCGCAATGCTCAGAAACTCATTCAACTCAATAAACTAGAAGAAGATATTATTGTGAAACACATGTTTGGTGCAACGATTGCTCCTCCTCGCTATAAAGAGTCTTGGATTGTGACTTGTGTTGACAAGTATTGGGCAGTAAGAGAATGGAGTCTGCCTATGCAGCACAAGTGGAAGAATCGCAAGGTCTTTCGTTTTCAATAAGATGATTTAAAGGAGAATATCATGAATAACGATTCATTTATTATTAATCAGGTGGATAACACCGCCCTTAACCGTTTCTTTGGTAAGATTTACGGAGTGGTTGCTATGGGAATTGGTCTATCAGCATTGGTATCATACCTAGCTGTTACAGTCTTTCAACCATTATTACTTAGCTTGCTTAGTGCAGGTTCCATCATCATGATGCTGATCATGATTGGACAGCTTGCTTTGGTCGTTTCGGCTTCAACGATGGCAGCTAAAAATAGTCCAATGGCTTTACCAATGTTTCTTGCTTACTCAGTGACAAATGGTATCACCATTAGCATGATTTTGATGTTCTATACTAGCGAAACAGTTGTGCTTGCCTTTGTGTCAGCGGCTCTCATGTTTGCTATCATGGCAGTAATTGGGATGACAACGAAGAAAAACCTTTCTGGTATGGCTCAGGCATTGCGTGCAGCTCTTTGGGGAATTATTATTGCAAGTGTTATTAATATCTTCCTTCGTAGCTCAGGTCTAAGCTTTATAATGTCTATCATTTCTGTTTTGGTATTCTCAGGTTTGATTGCTTATGACAACCAACGCATCCGCGATGTTTTCGAACAAACTGGTGGTAATGTTGGCCAAGGTTGGGTCGTATCTATGGCGCTTCAGCTCTATCTTGACTTCATCAACCTCTTCCTCAACTTACTCCGTATCTTTGGTGGTTTGAGTAGAGACTAATTAGAACATATAAAAAAGAGGGTTACCCCTCTTTTTTTATATGTCATTTGTTATGCTAGTGCTCCCATTGGATCCCATGGGGCAAGGACTTGTGGTTGAGCTTGATAAGCTGCTAGTTCTTCTGGTGTGAGGAATTCTTTTCGGACAACAATCTGATAAGTGTACTCGTCCATCCAGCTATCTGATGCGACGAAGTATCCCTTATCACCAACCTTGTCACCCCAAGAGTTTTCTACTTTCCATTTGAGAGGTTGCTCATTATCGTCTAAATCAACACCAGTTAAGACCATAGCGTGGGTCATCAAACTTTCGGAGTAGTCTAATCTTCCAGCCTTGTCTTGATGGAAATGGATACCCAGACCTGAAGAGAAGTCGTAGGTGTTGGTTGCCATAATACCAGTTTGACGATTGCTACTTTGACCGACATCGGAACCAAACCAAACGGACTCACCAGCTTTGAGTTGGGCAATAGCCAGTTCTTTAAACCGGTTCATTTCTACATTGAGGTAGCGGACAGCAGGGGCGCCAACAACGTTCCCCAACAATTCGACTGTATAAGACTTATTGTAGGGTTTGTCAGTTGTAGGAGCATTGATAATGGAGACATAGTCAGATAGTTTCAAACCAACGTATTTCTCGTAGAATGCCTGAGGTGTGACATTTGTATCACGGTGATAGACATTATCCTTGTCTCTATATGCAAAATCAAAGTTGCGGGGAGGGAGTCCAAGGTTGACGGCTAGGAAGTTAAAGATTTCTTGAAGCAAGCTTTCTTTTTGTGTTTGAACCTCTTCAGAAGAAGCTCCTTTGGCAAGGAGGTCGCGCAAGATTTGTGCATCTTGACGGAGCAATTTGTTAAGGTACTGATTGAGTTCACGGCTGGCACTGGATGAGATAGATTCTGGATAGACGGATTTCGGTACCACACCATATTTTTCAAATAGAGCAACAACCATATCCCATTGACCGCCATCTTGTTGAGGAGTGTCCAATAAGAATTTTACCTTACGGCTACCAATCTCTAGGTCAGCTGTGGCAATGATTTGTTCGAGGAACCAGTTGGATTTTTCATATTTATCCCAAAAGAAGGTATGGGCCTGTGATAGCTCAAAATTCTCCAGTTTGAAGTCTGAGATGAGCTTGTGGCGGAAGGTATTCAATGCAGCAAACATCCAGCAACGTCCAGAAGCCTTTTGGTTTGAAACAGCGTCCTTGGTCAAGTCGATTGAAAATACATAGTCATTGTCAATGGCGCTTTGGCGTGTTTCTAAGGATTTCAAAAGTCCGTTGTGGCTAACGGCATTTTCGGTTGCTTGTAAACTTGGGTTCGCTATATAATTGGCATACAAGCGTTCTGTAAAATCAAAATCTAATGTTGACATATATTACTCCTTTTTTAATGATATTCACATTATAACGCTCATAATTTATTTTGCAAGTATTTGGTGGAGTTTTCCAATGTTTCATAATAGAGCGATTTTGGCACTCTATTGTAAAAAATTATTTTCTAAACTGATTGATAAAATCTTGTTTCGAAATTGCAATTCCTAATTCAAAATGGAAGTTGCGCAAAGTGCTAAATCTGTAGGGGTTCAATGTTCTAAAAGTGACCGATTCCCCGTGTTCAATCTTTAAACAAATATCAATATATTTATTTACATAATTTTTAATTCTTGAAAAAATACGATTAGAATTTCTAAGATAAAAGATCTTTTCATTAGAGTCATTAAAGTGATAAATTTTTGTATAGTCGATATGTTTTTCTTCGATAATCGTCAATTTACTAAAATCTAAAGCTTTCAAACACATTTTGCCATCGTGACGTTTATAAGTTGTGTATGGGAATAAATGACTAGAACGTCTCAGTCTCTCAGAAATACCAGAACGAAGTGGAATTGCAATCAGCAGATTATGAATATCAAGAACCATTACTCCATGTCCACGTGCACAATCTTCTTGAAACTCGTCTAAATATTGATAAGATTCAAAATAGTCTTGGGTTAATAGATGGAAATACAGGCTGTTTTTACTGATTTTTGACATAGATTAAACCTCTAAATATACGAAAAAAGGGTCTTTCTTTTTAGAGTCGCGACCCTTACGACTACATCAACTTTAGAGTATTTTCTTTTTAGAGTCGGTGTTACTCTCCGACTACCTCTACATAAATTATACCAAAAATTTTGAAGTAGTCAACTATTAACAATAATTTGGACTAACTTCCTTCAGTAAAATCGCTATTATTGTGCGATTTTTGAAAGCAGTTAGAAATTTGCAGTACGTTTTATTTTTCCAGTGTATAGTTGATTAATAATTAAACTTTTTAACAGCTCCTAATAAAAAAGTGGTATAAGTGATGAAGATTAGAGAGCCTTTTTAATCAAAAAATCCTTTCCCATTCCTTTCCCATTTAATGTAGTGGGTTTATCATTTCTTGAAAAGAATATTCTATGGTATAATAGGAAAAATATTTGATGAGGTAGTGACATGACCAAGACACCATTTGTTAGTAAAGAAGTTTTAGAAACCATTACGGAGCAATTTCCGACTCCCTTTCATTTGTATGATGAAAAAGGTATTCGTGAGAAGGCCCGTGCCCTTAATGCAGCTTTTTCATGGAACAAAGGCTTTAAGGAATATTTTGCGGTCAAGGCGACTCCAACTCCAGCTATTTTGAAAATTCTTCAAGAAGAAGGGTGTGGAGTGGACTGTGCAACGGATGTAGAAGTGCTGATGAGTGAAAAATTGGGCTTTAAAGACATCATGTTTACATCCAATGATACCCAAGCGCAAGAATTTGTCTATGCTCGAAAAGTTGGGGCGACCATTAACCTTGATGCCTATGAACACATTGAGTTTTTGAAAAATGTTGCTGGTATCCCAGAAACGGTCTGCCTCCGTTACAATCCTGGAGGAGTCTTCTCACTGGGAACGGACATTATGGACCACCCAGAAGAGTCTAAGTTTGGGATGACCAAAGACCAGCTCATGAAAGGCTATAAGGAGCTGAAAGAACTGGGTGTAAAGCAGTTTGGTATTCATGCCTTTTTAGCTTCGAATACAGTAACAAATGACTATTATCCTGTCTTAGCTCGTCAACTCTTTGAATTGGCCTTGGAAATTCGTGAGGAAACAGGTGTGACCTTGGACTTCATTAACCTATCAGGTGGGATTGGGGTCAACTATCGTCCTGAGCAAGAACCAAACGATATTGCTATCATTGGTGAGGGTGTTCGAAAGGTTTACGAGGAAATTCTCACGCCAGCTGGTATGGGACATGTTAAAATTTTTACAGAATTGGGTCGCTTTATGTTGGCGCCACACGGTCACTTGATTACAAAGGTGCTTCATCGTAAGGAAACCTATCGGACTTATATTGGTGTCGATGCATCAGCTGCCAATCTCATGCGTCCAGCCTTTTACGGTGCTTACCATCACATCACAAATGTGACACGCCCAGATGCCCCAATCGAAGTGGTGGATGTGGCAGGCTCTCTCTGCGAAAACAACGACAAGTTTGCAGTCAATCGCGAATTACCACGAGCAGAAGTAGGAGATACCTTGGTCATTCATGACAGTGGTGCCCACGGCTTCTCCATGGGCTACAACTACAACGGTCGTCTGCGTTCCTCTGAAATTCTTTTGCAGGAAGATGGCACAGCGCGTATGATTCGTCGTGCAGAAAGACCTGAGGATTATTTCGCGACCATTTACGGTTTTGATTTTGACAGGTAAGTCTTGGAAAAGACTAGGGAATTTGGTATAATAGGGATATTGAAAGATTGTTAAAAACAATCCAGAATTATACTTTTTAGAAAAGTCAGGAGATTGACAGATGAACTTAGGTTTAGCTATTTTACTTATTGTATTGGCATTTGCAGGTGGTGTGGCCTTGGGTATTTACTTGTCACGCAGACAGGTAGAAAACTACATTGCTGATAAACCAATTTTGGATGAGAATGCTTTGCGTTTGATGATGAGCCAAATGGGTCAAAAACCGAGTGAGGCAAAAGTTCAACAAGTGCTTCGCCAAATCAAGAGCCAACAAAAAGTAGCAAGCAAGAAAAAATAATCAAACTGGGACTGGGATATTCATTCCCAGATCCCATTTTTTGAGTAGGAAAAGAAAGGCTAGTCAGATTATCTGGCTATTCTCAGTATTATGGATAATCGACCAATTGGTTTTTTAGATTCAGGTGTGGGAGGATTAACGGTTGCGCGTGAATTGATGCGCCAGCTTCCCCACGAAGAAATCGTTTATATCGGTGATTCCGCAAGGGCTCCTTATGGACCACGACCAGCGGAACAAATCAAAGAATACACTTGGCAGTTGGTCAATTTTCTATTGACAAAGAATGTGAAAATGATTGTTTTTGCATGTAACACGGCGACTGCAGTAGCTTGGGAAGAAGTCAAAGAAAAATTAGATATTCCTGTTCTGGGGGTTATTTTACCAGGGACTTCGGCTGCCATTAAGGCAACAAAAACTGGTAAAATAGGCGTCTTGGGGACTGTTATGACCATTCAGTCTGATATTTATCGAGAAAAAATTCAAACTCTATCTCCAGAGACACAGGTAGAAAGTTTGGCATGTCCAAAGTTTGTCCCTCTGGTTGAGTCCAATAGTCATCAGTCTAGCCTAGCAAAGAAAGTTGTTTATGAGACCTTGCGTCCGCTCTTAGGAAAGGTGGATACATTGGTTTTGGGCTGTACTCATTTTCCATTGTTGCGTCCGATTATTCAGAATGCGATGGGGAAAGATGTGAAACTAATTGACAGTGGGGCAGAGTGTGCGCGGGATATTTCTGTTTTGTTAAATTATTTTGAAATCAACCATAGCCGTACCGAAAAGGATATTCAGCACAGATTTTACACAACAGCTAGTCCGGCAGCTTTTAAAGAAATAGCTGAAAGCTGGATGGGCATTGATATTCATGTGGAGCATGTAGCATTATGACAGAAAAAATTTATGAATACAGAGATGAGCATAATTGGTTTATCGGAAAGTGGGAGGGTTTTAACTCGATTGCTGGTATTGGAAATGTGAGTGATGAAGAACATTTTTACCTCAATAGGCTTTTGACTCGCCTAAACCCTCCAACTGATAATGATGTTCTTTCGGGCTATGATGTGACAATCGTAAGGAAACAATCTGATTTCCAGCTTTTTCGCTTTATAGTGGAAATCATCAAGACAGAAACAGGTCGTGACTTGCAGGTTCTTCAACACCAAGGAGCTATTCTGGTAACAGAAAATGACAAGCTTCTCTTGGTTCATCTGCCCCAAGCAGGGGTTAGCACGGCAGATTTCTTCGGTCAAGACAAGGGGTTGGCAAGCGTGGGAGATACCATCTTGATTGCCACTAAAAATGAAGGCAAGACCAAGGAATTTCGCAAGTTTTTTGAGCGTTTTGGCTACCAGGTCGAGAACCTCAACAACTATCCTGACCTGCCAGATATAGCAGAAACTGGTATGACTTTTGAGGAAAATGCACGCTTGAAGGCTGAAACCGTAGCAGAGCTGACAGGCAAGATGGTCTTGGCTGATGATTCAGGACTGAAAGTGGATGCTTTAGGCGGCTTGCCGGGAGTTTGGTCTGCTCGGTTTTCAGGACCAGAAGCAACGGATGAACGCAATAATTCTAAATTGTTGCACGAGTTGGCGATGGTATTTGAACTAAAAGATCGTTCTGCACAATTTCATTGCACCTTAGTTATGGCTGCTCCAAATCGTGAGAGTTTGGTTGTTGAAGCTGACTGGGATGGATATATCGGAATGGAGCGACGCGGTGAAAATGGTTTTGGCTATGATCCACTCTTTCTTGTCGGTGAAACAGGGAAGACTGCGGCAGAATTGAGCTTAGAAGAAAAAAATCAAATTTCTCATCGTGCACAAGCATTAGAAAAATTAGTGGAGGCATTTCCTGTATGGCAGGAGCAAGCAAAACAATCCTAGTTATGAGTGATTCTCATGGGGATAGACAGATTGTAGAAGAAATTAAAAACCGTTATCTTGGTAAGGTCGATGCAATCTTTCATAACGGTGATTCTGAACTAGATAGTCAAGATAGTCTTTGGGATGGAGTCTACGTTGTAAATGGGAACTGTGACTACTTTGGTGGTTACCCAGACCAATTGGTTACCAATTTGGACGATGTGACCATTGCACAGACTCATGGTCATCTTTATGGCATTAATTACGGCTGGCAACGGTTGGATTATTGGGCACAGGAAGTTAATGCGGATATTTGTTTGTATGGGCATCTGCATGTACCTGATGCTGAAGTTCGTGGCAAGACACTTTTTCTCAATCCAGGTTCCATTAGCCAACCACGTGGTCTTGTCAGAGAATGTCTCTATGCCCTTGTAACCATCTCTGATGATTATTTTCATATTGATTATTATAACCGACAGCACCAACTCTACCCAGCATTGACAAAGGATATTTCAAGATGATTGCACGTGAATTTGAAGCCTTCTTGTTAGAACAGGAAGAAACCTTCCTTACTCCTGCTGAAAAATTGGCAGTTTTGGTGGAGAGTCACAATATTGACCATGCAAAACTGTTGCTTAGCCACACAACCTACTCGCGTGTACCTGTAGTGACAGAAGATGGAAACTATTTTGGAACAATTGGTTTAACTGAAATTATCCAATACCAGTCAGATAATGAACTGACCGATGATGAATTAAATGAAGACATATCCCTCATTGCAAAAACGGATGAAGAAACCGTTGGCCTAGATTATGACTTAACGGAAGTAATGCGAAAATTGGTAGATCAATCTTTCTTACCCGTCCTTGGAGAAAACAGGAAGTTCGTAGGTATCATTACTCGAAAATCCATTTTAAAAGCAATCAATGCTCTTCTACATAATTTTCCACTCGCTTCAAAAGAAGGAAAGAAATGAAACAAGCGATTGAATCCTTTATCAAAAGCAAAAAAATCAGCCTAAATAGCCAAAAATCCTATACCTATGATTTACAGCAATTTTTGACCGTGACCAAGGGAGAGATTTCCCAGCAGTCCTTACTGATCTATCAACAGTTTCTCTTGGACCTGAAACCTGCTGCTCAGAAAAGAAAAGTATCAACTATCAATCAATTTCTCTATTTCCTTTATGAAAGTGGGCACATGGATCGTTTCTATAAACTGCAGGCAATGGCAAGCTCTGGTCGTGTCAAAAAGCGGATGGAACGTGAAGATGTATCACTGCTTTTTCGGGAATCACCATTTCTTGATGGACAGCTCATTGCACTTTTGATCGCATTGCTAGGGCTTACGCCTAGTGAAATAGCAGAGCTAAAGAGTGAGCAGATTAACCTAAACTTTCAAGTTATGACAGTTGAGAAGGGAGCAACCAAACGGGTTCTTAGTTTGCCAAAGGAACTTCTTTCCTATGTAGAAAACCATCTAACTGGAAAATATGTATTCGATAAGAAAGGGGACCCATACTCTCGTCAATGGTTCTTTAATCGGTTGAGTGAATATCTACAATCTATAGGAAAAACCGATTGGACTGCCCAAAAATTGCGAGAACAATTTATTCTACAACAGATAGATGAAGGAAAATCTTTGGACCAAATCGCCAAGGAGTTAGGACTGAAAACAAGCGTGAGTTTGGATAAATTTAGATAATGGATATTAAATTAAAAGATTTTGAAGGACCCTTAGATCTCTTGCTCCACTTGGTATCCAAGTATCAGGTAGATATTTACGAGGTTCCAATTACGGAAGTTATTGAGCAATATTTAGCCTACATTGCGACCTTACAGGCCATGCGATTAGAAGTAGCGGGAGAATATATGCTAATGGCTAGCCAATTGATGGTGATTAAAAGCCGTCGTTTATTGCCAAAGGTCGTTGAACAGACAGATCCTGAAGATGATCCGGAAATGGATCTCTTGGACCAATTAGAAGAATACCGGAAATTTAAGCTTCTCAGTGAAAAAATGGGGGAGCAACATAATGAAAGGGCACATTATTTTTCAAAACCAAAGCTAGATTTAGTCTATGAGGATGTCAAACTAGCGCAAGATAAAACGGTGATTGATATTTTCCTAGCATTTTCAAAAGTAATGGCAGAAAAACAAGCCAGTTTGCGCCAGTCTCATGCAACAATTGCACGGGATGAATACAAAATTGAAGATATGATGGACTTTGTACGTAATCGTTTTCAGAGTCATCCACGTATCGAACTTCGTCAGCTGTTTCAGGAAAGTCAGGATATTAACGAAGTGATTACGATGTTTCTCGCAACCCTGGAATTGGTCAAGGTTCATGAAATTGTATTGGAACAAGCTGAAATATTTGGGGATATTTATCTAGTAAGGAGAGAAAATGAATCGCTTAGCTGAAATCGAAGTCCTGCTCTTTGTGGCTGGAGAAGAAGGGTTGACCTTACGCAATCTTGCAGAGATGTTGGAATTACAACCAACAGCGGTTAATCAGCAATTAGAGAAACTCAGTGAGAAGTACCAAGCGGATTCCGATTCAGGCTTAGCTCTCTTGGAATCATCTAACCGATTTAAATTGGTTACCAAAAAAGAATATGCTGAGCTTCTAAGAATCTATGCCAAAACACCGATCAATCAGACGATGTCGCGAGCACTTTTAGAAACATTGTCTATTGTTGCCTATAAGCAGCCGATTACACGGATAGAAGTTGATGATATTCGAGGGGTTAATTCGAGCGGTGCGATTAGTAAATTACAAGCCTTTGATTTGATTCGTGAGAATGGTAAGAAAGAAGTGCTTGGAAGGCCCAATCTTTATGTAACGACGGATTATTTCCTTGATTACATGGGAATAAACAGCTTAGAAGAATTGCCAGATGTATCTGATTTGGAAATTGTCCAAGAGGAGACTGAGTTGTTCTTAGAAAGAAATGAGTTAGAAAATGAGAATTAATAAATACATTGCCCATGCTGGTGTAGCCAGTCGTCGAAAGGCGGAGGAACTGATCAAGCAAGGGCTAGTTACTGTCAATGGTCAGGTGGTTCGAGAGCTAGGGACCCTTATCAAGTCAGGTGATAAGGTTGAAGTAGAAGGTCAGCCAATTTATAATGAAGAAAAGGTCTATTACTTACTA
The DNA here is from genome assembly GCF_019794615.1 of Streptococcus suis. Taxonomy (GTDB): domain Bacteria; phylum Bacillota; class Bacilli; order Lactobacillales; family Streptococcaceae; genus Streptococcus; species Streptococcus suis_AI. The sequence continues at coordinate 13,433 of NZ_JAIMDU010000034.1, read as the reverse complement.
AATAAACCAAGTGGTGTTATTTCTAGTGTATCTGATGACAAGGGCCGTAAGACTGTTGTTGACTTATTGCCTATGGTCAAGGAACGCATTTATCCTGTTGGTCGGCTAGACTGGGATACGTCTGGGGTCTTGATATTGACCAACGATGGGGACTTTACTGATGAAATGATTCATCCACGAAATGAGATTGATAAGGTATATTTAGCGCGTGTAAAAGGCATTGCCAACAAGGAGGTCTTACGTCCCTTGACTCGTGGGGTGGTCATTGATGGTAAGAAAACCAAGCCAGCCGTTTATGAGATTATTAAGGTGGATCCTGTCAAAAACCGTTCTGTAGTTGAGTTGACAATTCATGAAGGACGCAATCATCAAGTGAAGAAGATGTTTGAAGCTGTGGGCTTGCAGGTGGATAAACTATCTCGAACCCGTTTTGGCAATCTGGATTTGACTGGTTTATGTCCTGGGGAATACCGCAAACTGAATAAGAAAGATATTAGTAAGCTCCACACACTGGCTGTTACTAAGACTGTTAAAAAATAATGGTCAGGCTCTTTATCGGCTTGGTTCGGCTTTATCAAAGATTCATTTCTCCCCTCTTTCCCCCATCTTGTCGCTATCAGCCGACCTGTTCAAATTACATGATTGAAGCTTTGAATAAACATGGACTCAAGGGCTTATTAATGGGACTAGCTCGAATTGGTCGCTGTCATCCCTTTGTAGAAGGCGGCGATGATCCAGTTCCAGACACATTTAGTTTACGAAGAAACAAGCAGATGTAGGTTATTTTGCTTGTTTTTTTGATTCCCCATGGTCTTTTTTATTTCTATGCTGTTTTCAATTATTTGAATTAGCTTTGATACATCGTCACTTTCGCCTTGCCGTCCTCTACGAAAGTGACTTATTTCACAAATCTTATTTCCATTCTAGAACAGCCTATAGAATTTGCACCTCAGTTCCTTGTCTGAATGCTAATTTATAAGACTATACAAGTATATACACTTCACACATAAATGCATGTATTTGGCTATATATAACTATACAAGTATTGTTCGATGTGATATCCTATTTGATAGGAGGTGCTACTATGCATGTTTTAGAAAAAAATACGCAAGTTAACTTTAAAACAAATAGCGAATTATTAGAAAAAGCTAAAGCAATTATTACAGCTCAAAACCTTGATATGACATCTACCTTTAATTTATTTTTAGAAAATATCGTACAAAATAAGGCCTTACCATTTGAGACTGACATCGATAAAGAAAAGGCTGAGTTATTAGCAGGTTTACGGGCTGAAATTGCTAAAAGTTTTGACGATTTAGAAAATGGACGAGTAAATTATACTAGTGAAGTGAGGGCAAACCTTGGTATCTGATATTATTCATAGCAAGCAAGATTACATTCGACTATTTATGAAAAAATAATCGCCTAATAAAAAAGGCGTTTTTTGATTCCCTCTGGTCTTTTGTAAAAGGCGAATGTTTTTTCAGAAAATATTGCATAATTATACTTTTTCATGCTATACTATTCAAAATAAAAAAATGAGGTAGAGATATGAAAAGGATGAAAAAACTGGCTTTGGCTGGAATTAGCTTTTTGTCAATCGCTGTATTAGCAGCTTGTCAATCGAAAGAAAAATCAAATGAAGTGGCTTTGGCTTTTGATTCAGAAGTAACGCATGGTGGTCAGGCTATCGAAGGCGGTGTCCTAAAATATGCCTTGGTGGCTTCTTCTTCGTCAACTGGGATTCTGATTGATGAGTTAGCACAAACGGATATTGATTACACCTTTGCAGAGCTCGTAGATATCTCTATGTTTGGAAACGATGGGGATCGGAAGTTGGATGATTCTGGTCTGGCTAGTGCTACCTTTGACGTTGATGCAAAAACTGTAACAGTTAGTTTAACGGGTAAAGATTACAAATGGTCTGATGGTCAGCCGTTTACAATTGATGATTATATTTTCACCATTGAACAATTGGCAAGCCCTGATTATACCGGAGTGCGTGCCGATGCCACCTATACCAATATCGTTGGATTTGAAGAATTTCAGGCAGGAACAGCAAGTGAAATTGAAGGTGTTAAAAAAGTGGATGACTACACGGTTGTTTTGACCATGAAAGAAATGTCTCCTTCTATGCTGTATGCTGGTGGTGGAGTTCCTTATGTGGTAATGCCAAAACATATCTTCAAAGATATTGCAGTCAAAGATTGGGAATCAAGCGAGTATGCTCGTACTGCTAAAGTTGTTGGTATGGGCCCATATAAGGTTAAGGAAATTGTGAATGGCGAATCGATCTCTTATGTTCCAAATGAATATTATTATAAGGGACAAGTTAAGCTAGACGGTTTCCAAGTAGACATTGTTTCTCCAGATACAATTGTAGCGGAAATGAGAGCTGGCAATTATGATATTGCAGACATGCCGACAGACCAATATGAGTCATATAAGGATTTATCCAATATTACGCTCTTGGGTAGCCTAGATGGTATTTATAACTATGTCGGTTTCAACCTTGGAACCTATGACGAAGCTAGTGGAAAAAATGTAATGAACGCTGATGCGAAGATGAATGATGTTTCATTGCGTCAGGCAATGGGCTACGCATTGAATAATGCTGTTATAGGAGAAAAACTGTACAACGGCCTTTACCACCCTGCCAATTCATTGATTATTTCATTCTTTGGGGATGTTCATGATTCAGAGCTTGCAGGTTATCAGTATGACCCTGAGAAAGCGAAAAAACTCTTGGATGATGCAGGGTACAAGGATGTAGATGGCGATGGTATCCGCGAGGACAAAAATGGGCAACCATTTACCATTAGTCTGGCAGCACAGAAATCAACCGAAACACAAGAAACTATGGTTCAACAATACCTAACATGGTGGAAGGAAATTGGCTTGGATGTAAAACTCTATACGGGTCGAACCATTGAATACAATACTTTCTATGATTCTATTGCAGCCAATGATGAGGGAATTGATGTCTATCTTGCTGCTTGGATTGCTGGTTTTGATCCAAATCCAACTGCTCTTTGGGGACCTGAAGCAATGTATAACTATACGCGCTTTGTTTCAGACGAAAATACAGCTCTTCTCAACAAGATTTCATCTTCTGAATCTTTTGATGAACAGAAGAACATTGAAAATTATCAGGCATGGCAAGAGTATGCTTTTGAGCAAGCTTTTGCAATTCCTACTTTTGAACGCGAAAGCATCACAGCAATCAATAAACGTGTGAAGTACTATGATGTTTATATTGGATCCGAAAGTAAATCTGGTCATGAAACTCTCGAACTCACTGCAGAAAAAGGAGTAGCAGCTGAGTAGTGTCTGCTGGTATTTTAAGATAAAAGGGTATACAGGATCTGATTTCAAATAAAATATTGATGTCATATACATAATAAAACGCATAAAATCGATTTCTTTTACAAGAGTATTGATCTTATGCGTTTTTCTGTTTTTATAGTGGTTGTTCGGTTGAAATACTATTTTTAAGGGGGTCAAGATTGTAGAGGTAATTCGACTGAGTGGCTAGAAATCTGAGAATGTTTACTCGCTGTCCTTTTTTATGATTAAAACTTCAAGGGTCACTTACTAGTTATCATTCTCACAGAATTTAGTTTATCACTGCATACACACCCGAGCAGGGGATGTACGACCGATTAGAAATTCTTAATAGCCTATCTCAAATTTGTTTTCTAGTTCATTAAAAAAGTTTTCAGCATGGATTTGATTAATTGTCTTAATTGGCAACTCTTGCTCATCAATTGTTCGTTCTAAAAAATGACTGCAACTGACACTGAAATATTTTTGGGTTTAGGAACAAACTTGGCTTATCTACTATTTCAGAATTTACCGAAAATTGTATTTTTTTACTTTTTGAAAATGACGATCGTTACAATCTAATGAATTGTTAAATATATATATTTTTTTAGTTGTTTTTTACGCTCCCAGCTGTAACTCAAGTTGCTCTTTATCAGCAAAATTTAATATGTTGATACCATATTCTTGTAATGCCATCAAATGATCATCTTTAATGTTATGAAAACCTTCATCGCTTACGATAATGTATAGTTGTTCTTTATCGCCGTATTCCATTTTACGATATTCGACGGTATCAAGCCAGCTCGCTAAGATGGTATCTACTTGTTGTTTTGTAATATTATTGTGAACTCGTGCTATCTTTGAATAACCTTTGCTCATGAATACAAAATTGAAACGATGCTCTAATCTTGATTTGCCTGCGATAGAAAAGGCTGGAAAAACGGTGTAATTTTCATTTTGCATGAAATAATGTTTAACATCATCTAGAAATTGTGACTTTACATTGTGTGGACTGAGTTGGATAAAGTCGTAGACGTTCATCAAAAGCTGGGTCATATCATGAATTGCTTGACCGAGATGCGCTTTCGTTACATTACGTTCAATAGATTCGCCCACTAAGTCGAAACCGTTGTATTGTAAGATTGACTTAAAGAGTTCTTGTCTGCGTCCCTTTTTTGTAACATCAATACCATTTACTGATAGATTCCAAATAGTAAAACTTTCATCAGTAATCGTGAGTGTTCTTCCGTTTGATTTTATAGAAAATCCGATAGCTTCACCGAAAGGATCAACAAATGGAGTGACAACTTCTGTATGACCTTCGCTTATATCTTTAAAGACAGCATTTTCTTTTACAAAAGTTAAGTATTCTTTTTTTATATCGTTTGCTTTCATTGTGACTCCTTTCTAAGTTCATTATAACAAATCCTCTTGGATATTGATATTGATTTTTTCTGGGTTTGAAATATTAGTAAATTCAAGTAAGTCACTTAATGCAATCAGGAAATCATCTGTATTTCGAATTCTATCGTACGGCAGTTGATAAGCTTTGTACCGATTTAATTGAAATCAGTTCGCAAAAATTGTATAATTATGTTATGGAGAATCATATTGAGATTGATAAATTCACACCTTGTTTAGAAGAAGTTAAGACAGGAAAAATTATTAAGACAAATTATTTAAAGAGTCAACTGATTACTGAGTCAGAGTCAATTGCATTACAAAAACAAGGTTGGTTGTTTGATTGGTCGATTCCTCAAACGAATGGCTATGACATTTATAAATTATATCGTCAATACTCTAAAAGAATTGAAGGGATGATTGCTCTAAAAGTCGACCATAACAACAGTGCTGTCCATATTGATATTGTTGAAAATTCTCCGAAAAACAGAGGAGCAAATAAAGAATATTATGGGGTAGGCGGACACTTATTTGCTATTGCTACAAAAGTCAGCTTTGCAGAGGGGTTTGATGGGTTTACTTATTTCACTGCAAAAACAGATTTGATTAAACATTATCAAAAAGAATTAGGAGCTAAGGTCGTTGCTGGCCGGGTTATGGCTATTGATGAACAAGCTGCGAATAATTTGTTGACCAAATACGAACTTATCGAGGAGGATAAAGAATGACTAGAGAAGAAATGAAATCTTTTGCAAGACTAGATGAAGCTGTTGATAGAATTGCGAATGGTCGTTATACAACTCCTTCGGAAAGTATGCCGAGATATAATATTAGAGCTATTGTGATGGAAGCGGAACGTCTTGGACGACCATTGACGGATAAAGAAGCAAAAAAATTTTTAACGATATAAGCTATTTATTTAAAATACAAGAAAAAATAAAAAATAGATTTGCGACTTTCACATTTTCTTCCAAATTTTCTGCGAAAAATTTAAAAAAATTGGGCAAAACGCTTGATTTTCACAGCTAATTGAGCTACAATAATATCACGATTTCATTTATTTACCTCAAACCTGTTGTGAGTTAAGTGAATGAATCATCATTCACCATGCTGTTTGCTGAGCTTGACTCCGGGCAGTGTGGCTATTTTTTTGTCTTTTTTCGATAATGAAAAGAATAGACTGAATTGTTTTTTTATTGAAGTCAACCGATCGTTGCCAAGTTAGAGAGGCTATCATGAATATAGAAGAATTAGATTATATTGAAGAAACCGCAAAAAATCATGTGGTTTTGTTTGAACCACAGATTCCACAAAATACAGGGAATATTGCTCGGACTTGTGCTGCGACAAATAGCCCTTTGCATATCATAAAACCGATGGGCTTTCCAATTGATGATCGTAAAATGAAGCGAGCAGGGTTGGATTATTGGGATAAATTAGATGTTCGTTTCTATGATAATCTGGAAGAATTTATGCAGTATGCCAGTCAACAGGGAGTCGTGCACCTGGTGTCAAAATTTGCAGATAAAACATACTCAGATGAACAGTATGATGATGGAAAAATCCATTATTTTCTTTTTGGTAGAGAAGACAAAGGGTTACCTGAGGAGTTTATGCGAAAACATCCAGAGAAAGCAATTCGCATACCAATGAATGATGAACATGTGCGAAGCTTGAATGTTTCGAATACGGTTTGTATGATTGTATATGAAGCATTGCGCCAACAAGAATTTACTGGTCTTGAGTTGGTGCATACCTATGAACAGGATAAATTGAAATCATAATAGTAGCTAAACCATTTCAAGGTCTTGCGTTTGCAAGGCTTTTTTGGTATGATGGAAGAGTCTTCAGGGCAGGGTGTGATTCCCGACCGGCAGTGATTTTATTAAGATAGTTTCTCTATTTTGAAAATTTTTCTTTGAGGGCGGCAGCAGGAGCGACCGAAGGTCGCGAGTCCGACGCTTGTCGCCGTGGTGAAAGTCATCCTATTTTTGAATAGGATGACAGGGGATTTTCGAGACCTTAGGCTCGAAAATAAGTCATGAAACCGAAGGTTTGCTGACGTCCCCACCACCTTAGACATGTGTCAAATCAGAAATTATCTAGTAAATAAGTCTGCGAGCGAAAGCTGATGTGGTGCAATTCCACAACCGACAGTATAGTCTGGATGGGAGAAGACGAAGTGCACGGTTTTTTAGCCTGCTCTTTTGGACTTCTTCAATTTTCAATAATTGGAGGAACCTTTATGACAAACACACGCAAAATGACGATTATCGCCATTCTCTCAGCAGTATCTTTTCTGCTCATGTACTTGAAATTTCCCCTTATTCCAACGGCGAATTTCTTAGAGGTGGATTTTTCACTAGTACCAATCTTGTTTGGTCTATTAATTTTAGATACCAAGGCTAGTTTTGCTATCCTTTTTATACGGACTTTCCTCAAGCTGATTTTAAACAATCAGGGACCGTCCACAATCATCGGCTTGCCGATGAATATTGCAGCTATGTCAGTGTTTATTTTGGCGGTGGCATATTTCTGGAAAAAAGATCAGACTATTAAAAATTACATCAAAACAGCAATCGTTGCAACCATTGGTTCAACCTTAGTCATGTTGTTATTGAACTATGTTTATGCAGTGCCGGTCTATGCTGCATTTGCAAACTTTGATATTAAAGAAATTTTAGGCTTGTGGAATTACCTATTGATGATGGTATTGCCATTTAATCTGTTACAAGGGATTGTCCTATCAGCGGTATTTTATATTTGCCAAAAAGCTGCTCAACCAATTTTAAAGAAAGTTTAACCTTTAGTAGGTAAACTATAGGAATGAAGAATAAACAAAAACATTTACAATATGCATCCTTTTTTGCCTTAGCCTTTGTTATCTTAGGTTATGCGGCAAAATTTTTTCCAACATCCTTAGCGGGGTTTGATTCAACCATTCAAACAGCCATTCGTGGCAATCTACCGAGTGGAGCAACCCAGTTTTGGACGTCGATTACCATTTTAGGAAATACTGTTATCATCTTAGCCATTACCTTGCTTATGGCATCCTTCTTTTATTTCTATAAGAAGTGGAAGATAGAAGCGTATTTCTTACTTGCTAGTTTTGCGGCGATGGGGGTAGCATCAACAGCCCTGAAATATGTCTACCAACGTCCACGCCCTAGTATCCAGTGGTTAATTGATACAATTGGCTATTCGTTTCCAAGTTGGCATACAGCGTCAACCATGATGATTGCAGGAGCAGTTGTCATCGTGATGCAACAACGTATGAAAAAGGGGTTGGCCCGAACTGCAACGCAAGCCCTTCTCATTCTCGTTGCTATCTTGGTTGCCATATCTCGTATCTATATTGGGGTACACTACCCAACGGACATTATCGGTGGCTGGTTACTGGCGCTCACGCTATTACAAGCCATGTATCCATTTTACGATCAGAAACGGTTTGAATGGCGTTTTCAAAGTAAACAGAAATAGATAGTAATGAACCAACTAAGTTGAGTATACTTGGTTGGTTTTTTGGGCTCTTTGTCAACTGTAGTGGGTGGGCAAAAAGCTAACGCCTAGAGGCTTCTTCGCGTAGGCTTCATTTTTTGATGCTCAGAGCCATATATATCTTGGTTTTAAAATCCCTAAACCCGAACGTTTGTCTTTTGATTTCTTTGATGAGTTTGTTGGTCGCTTCCAGTTTAGCGATGGAATATGGTAGTTCTATGGCGTTCGTGATGCAAGTCTTATGCTTTAGAAAAGTTTTAAAAACAGCTTTAAAGGCAGGATTGACAAGTTTTAGATTGACCTCTATACGTTTGAAGAAATGCTTCGAGTTCTTCTCTTGGAAATGGAAGAGGAGAATCTGGTAGAGTTCGTAATAGAATTTCAGTTCCTCAGAGAAATTCAGTGACTTCTGGACAACTTCTCTGGGTGTCAAGGTTTTGCCAAAGGTGCGGGAATGAAAGTTTTTTAGCGACAGTTTTCGGCTATCTTTTGGGAGAATACCCCAGTGATTTTTCATGGATCGATAAGGGAGGGAACGTGTTTCGAAAGTCTTCATAATATCAATTCTAGTTGTCATCATAGCACGGCTCAAGTGTTGAATAATGTGAAATTTATCAAGGACAATTTTAGCTCTTGGGAGTGAGGCTGGGCTTTCTGCCCAGCCTCAGCCTGAGCCTAGAATAGGAAAGCGAAGGGGTTATCCAATTTGTAGCATGGACTAAACAAAGCATGACTACAACCTCGACTGTCTCTCTGACTGCCCTAGGATATTTATAGAAATAGTTTTTGATAGTGGTTTAACGGTTGTCCTCGAGAATGGTCATAATCCGTCTATTTTCAAGATCCTAAGCAATAAAGGCGAGTTTTCCCTTGTTCCGACTAAATTTATTCCAACTCAAGACTTTTGGTAATTTCATAAAATTATGCTCAAATTGAGACAGAGTCAGTTGTCTCTGGACGACTGACACGGAGAGATGTAGTCTCCTAGCGATGGCTATGTGTTTGTCAAATTTTCTGTATGGAGTTGTGTACCTTTTTCCAAAATTGGTTGGGAAATCTGATAGTTTTTCTGGACTAGAGGTGTCTCAGCTACGGTTACATTTTTGCAAGATTTGCACTGAAACCGGCGTTTTTTTTTTTACAGGATGAGGGTTGGAAACCCATGACAATCTAAAATAGGAATTTTTGACGACTTTTGAAGACGTACTTGATTCATTTTCCTTGGCAATGAGGACGGCGAGGACTATCTTAATCTAGCTTTGCCCCGATTTCTAGATGGGTTTGATGCTTTAAAATCAAGAGAATTTTGATGTTATTGTCTTTGACTCCGAGTAGTTCTGTGGTATTATCTTCGCTTTTCTATTTCTAGGCTCAGGAATCAAGGGTTACTCTCTGCCCCTTGATTTATTCCATATGAACTCTTTCTAATGTGAGTTTAGTTGCTTTCATTATAGGTCATATGGGGCTTTTTTTTACACTCAAAAAGGCTTCATAATCTCTACAGTGGATATACTCACTACAGAAATTATAGAGCCTATAAAAGAGGAGGGAGGTATTTGTGAATATCATTAGAATATTTGTAATATTCTATTAAAAATGCGTACTTTTCTTCATTTGTATAGATATTTTTTGTATAAATCGACTTATAATACCTAAAACGCATGGGTAGAAAATGTAAATAAAGACAAAAATATGAAAATAAGTCGATATCAACATGGATATATATCAGAATAATAAGAAAAACAGTAGATCAAATCACTTGATTTTTCTACATTTTCAACAGATTAATATATAGATACATTGCTATAATGAAATTTTCAAAAAATTTTCACGTCCGCATAGAATCGTTTCCAAAATACATAAAAATATCTTTTAAAATGAATCATATCATTTGACCGTACAGAAGAAAAAGGGTATAATGACGTAACAACAAAAATGTACTGATTCTAAGCTGACTCAGAAATTGTTGGTAAAACAAACAAAGGAAGGTAAAATTGTGTCAAACAAATTTAAGAATAAAGATTTCACTGAAATCTCGCGTAAGAGCCGTGTGAAGATGCACAAGTCTGGTAAACACTGGGTTCGTGTCATTATGTCAAGTATCGGCCTGTTCCGTTTAGCCGGGGGGGGGGGACAGTTACAGAAAATATCAAAGTGAAAGTAACTAGTCCGGTATCTTCATCAAAATCTACTTTCTTAGTACGTGGACTTGCAGCGGCAAGTGCAGTGGCTGGAGGATCTATTGTATTAGATCAAATCCAAGAAAACGTGGTTTATGCATCTGAAGTCAATACTGAATCTACATTAGCTACTGGAGATACAGTTGCATTGTCAGGTACCAGCTCAGAAGTAGCAAGCGAATCCGTATCAGCTACAGAAACAGTAGTGGAATCTGTCACAGTTACAGAAGTGACAACAGAATCAACAACTGAGTCAGCCTCAGCGACAGAATCAACAACTGAATCAGCATCAGCGTCTGAATCAGATACGACATCTGCATCTGTATCTGCATCAACATCAGAGTCAGTATCGACATCCGCATCGATTTCAGAATCAGCAAGCGTATCCGCTTCAGTATCGACATCTGAGTCAACATCTGCATCTACCTTGTTGAGCGAGGTAGCATCAGAAACGGCACGTGTTTCTACATCTGAGTCAACAGCTGTAGAAACAGCTACAGCAGAAACCGCAACGCCAACACAAGTGCTTGAGCAAGTAACATCAGAAGCAGAAATCTTGGTTGACATGGGTCAAAAAGAATTGGCGACTGAAGAAGACGCAGCCCTTTCAACAGTCGTTGCGGCTAGTCAGACAGAAATTGCAGCAGCAAAAGTAGTCTTGGCAGATCCAACAGCGACGATTGAGCAAGTAGAAGCACAAATCGTAGCAGTGAAAGCAGCCAACGATGCCTTGGCAGCAGAACTCTTGAAACGTGATGAAGACGGTATCATTACATTTGCGCTGGATACGTCAACGACTGCTACAGGGAGTGCCAATACTGTTTCTGGTGTTACAACTGAATGGATTATTCCAGATGCGGTTAAGGCAGCTAACACAGGTTTGGATGTGGCTGCCGGAGATGCAAGTGTGACTCCAGCAACGAATGCTGTTCCTACTGAGTATAAAACAACCTTACCAGACGGTCGTGAAGTCTTTACGGTATTAAGTTTAAATTCACAGAGCAATCCAAACAGTGAAAATACTTTTAATAACAAATTTAATAAAGATTATTTCTTCCAATTCTCAAATGATAGAGAGGGAGGAGCCGACAAAATCTATGCTGATTTGGTTGATAAAAGTCAGAATAATACAATTATTGAGTCTATTGAGATTCCTATAGGTTCTTCAGGTAAATTTAGTACCTTGGCTCAATATGAGAGTGCTGGTTATTCATATAATTTTCGATATACCATAACTGAAGATAATACATCAAGTAAAAAATTAGTAATCGATAATCCTCATGGTGGTAATACAAATACCATTGTGTATGATAAGGTTAGTCCAGGCTCTGTTGGTACAGAGTTAAATATCCATGATGTTTTAGTTCCAATTAGCACGACTCAAGATACTTATTATGTTGTAAAAGCTACGGATAAAAGAGCAGAAGAGCTACTAGCTACGTATACTCAGAAAGGTGGATTATCTGGAGATAGTTACACGATTGCTGGTGCTCTAGATTTTAATAATTATGAGTTGATTCCTGAAGATTTGCCGACTGTTACAAATGGAAATTTATCCAGAGATTACACAATAGGGGCGAAGACACTTCAAAGCATTATGACACATAATCTTGTGCGTGAATTGGAAATTACCCGCAAAGATGGTACTCACAAAGTGCATATTTACCTCTTGAATCCAGATGGTGAAAATATGCTAACTTTAGACAGGAATCAGAACATTACGGAAGCAGACCTTACATCAGAAAACTTTATAAAGTTCTTTACATCTGAAGAAATTGTTCCTGGTGCAGTCAATACGCTAGAAGGTAGTTATAGTTACACTTCAAAACATCAATTTGAAAGTTACAAAACTAATCCTCATACAACGACAAATGTTATTACAGGGGAAACTAATAATTTTGCTAGAAATGGAGAAAACTTCCCTGAAGGTAATTTCTTTATTCCAGAGCATGATGCTATAACTCTAAAAGGAAATGACGGTCAACCTTTTGGTTTCGGTGGTGTTCAAATGCGTTTGGTCAACGACAATGTTAAAAATGAACAGCACGCAACTTATTACTATGCTGAAAAAGGTGGAGTTAAAGTCTATTACGTTGATACTGAGGGTAACGTTTTACAAGACTCTAAGTCTATTTATGATCATGAAGCTACAAACACAGCATATGATACGAAGTCTGTAAAAGATGAAAAGATCACAGCAGCTGACGGTACAGTCTATTACTACAAAGAAATCGATACAACAGGTCTTAACCCAGCTTCAAGCAACACCGACACTGAAAAACGTACGATTGAAAAAATTACTGAAGAACTTGGTACAGTAGCGCGTGATACGCTTAAAGAATTGACTTATGTTTACGAACAAGCTGGTAACGTTGTTGTTAACTACATCGCTGAAGATGGTACTGTAATCAAGCAACCTGTAAACGATGAAACAAACGCTAAGCCAGGTACTGAGTACAACACAGCTGATAATAAACCAGAAACCATCACAACAGCAGACGGTAAGACTTATGAGTTGATCCCAACTGCAACAATCGGTAACGAAACTGGTAACGTTGAAACTAGTAAGACAACAGAAGTAACTTATGTCTACAAAGAAGTCAAAGGTTCAGCATCCGAGTCAAATAGCACATCTGTATCAGAATCAGCAAGTACAGCAATTTCAGAGTCTGAATCAAACAGCACATCTGTATCAGAATCAGCAAGTACAGCAATTTCAGAGTCTGAATCAAACAGTAAGTCGGTTTCGGAATCTGTAAGTACAGCAATTTCGGAATCAGAATCAAATAGTAAATCGGTTTCGGAATCTGTAAGTACAGCAATTTCGGAATCTGAATCAAATAGTAAGTCAGTCTCAGAATCAGCAAGTACAGCTATTTCAGAATCAGAATCAAATAGTAAATCTGTATCAGAATCAGCAAGCACAGCAATTTCAGAATCAGAATCAAATAGTACGTCTGTATCAGAATCGGTAAGTTCATCAGCATCTGAATCGGCTTCAGTGTCATCAAGCCAATCTGAATCACTTTC
>NZ_JAIMDU010000033.1:0-28166 GCF_019794615.1 Streptococcus suis | reverse complement strand
TTTATAGCAAAAAATTTTGCAATCATAGAGAATATGATGAGTCGGAGTAATATTTTGAAATATATTTGATTTAAAGAGGAGACCTAGTATCAATGGTAACTTTTCTAGAGTAGTACAGATGTCAGAGGAAGAGACACTTAATCTAGGGAAGCGACATATTTAAAAATAGTAGGTTTGTAATTGAGGACTGAGCAATGCCAAGTCAATGGGAGAAATTATGGTAAAATTTGAACTTGTTACATCAGAAAATGATATCTATATTTATCATTACTATCCTGAAGGCGATTTTGCATCTGAGCCAGGTGTCATTGAACTTAATTTAAATGCTGAGAGTATCTATCTAGTTAAGTTAGCTGCTAGGGACTTTGAAAGATACGTTACTGCCGAGGAAAGAAATAGTCTGATAAGAGCCCTCAATGATATGATTGCTGAAAATGGCGGAGATGATTTAGAAGAATACGTTACAGAGGGTTACACCAGAAGAGTTTATGCAGATCAGGCCATCTCTGGTATTCTAGACGGTTTAAAAAAAGGAAATCCACCAGAGAATGGTATGAGAGCTTGGTATTGAAAGTTGTATAAATTAAAAGGTGCTTAAGGCTACTTTTAGTTTGTATAGTAAACGGTCTTCTGGGAGACTTATTTTCTGATGAGCTTATTGTTCTCGATGGGCTCAATACAGAATAGAAAGTAGTGTTCTCGGCTGTCTTCGGAATTTTATTCATTGAGTTTGAAGTAATTTATGAATGCATATAAATAGGAACAGCCAATTGAACTGCTCCTATTTTTATGTTAAGTATGTAGTTGTTTTCTTGTAAGAATAGCGGTAGATTAGCGGATTTTCATCTATGGTACTTACCTCAAATAGGAAGAAGTGATCGCGATTATCTCTAGCCTTTTCCTTATTTAGGACAAAGTAATTCTTACGAGAAGTTGCCATTGTTTTGAGGATATCATCAGTCAGAAAGGTTAATGGAATATTCATATTGGAGTAGCGGTAGAAGTCACGTTCAAAATCTTGGTAGCTCTCGCTGTAATAGTCCATTTGCAGGTGATTACGTTGAAACTCAAGCTGATTCATAGAGCACCTCCTCTACAAGTTCAATACTAATAATATCTTTCAATTTCAAATTGAGGTGACCTGTTGGAGTTTTTATTAAAATGAAATCTTTGGTTAGACTTGGTATTGTTCCAGTGTAGGAAACTCGCTTGTTTTTTTCAACGACGTGAATGCGTGTGTGCAATTGCCCAGCGTACACTTGACTGAGGAGTAATAATTTCTTCTCCATTGACAAATCAGACATGTACGTTACTTTGTTTACATCATCAGATAGTGCAGATGTATGCTCAGATAGGAAAAAGCCCATCCATTTTTGCATTTTAGTATCCTGGTACTCTCTTGCTGATTGAAATGGTAAGTATGAACGGTCAATCATTTTAATCCCTCCAATCCACCAGCGGAATGACCGCCGATAAGTTTACTGCGTTCAATATTTCTGGAACCTTCAGTTAGGACGGTTCCTTTTTGTATGGCTAAAAAGCCAAACTGTTCTCTGACAACATCAATAGCTGTCTGAAGTCTATTATCTTTTTCAATTTGTTCTACATCATCAAAGAGTGATAGTAGAGTATAACTTTCATCTACGAAGCCACTATAAGATACACCAATTTGTCTCACTGCACCAGAGGTGTATTTTTTTCGGAATAATTCTAGTACATGACCAACCATTGTTTTTGGAAGATTTGCGGGTTCAATTTTTTTCTGAGCATTTATAGATTTTTTCATCTCAGTCCTAGAATAGCCAATATGGATTGAAACAACAGTTGCTTTCTTATGGGCTGAACGCAGTCGATTAGCAACCTGGTCAGCCATTTCAGCTAATACGATTTCAATTTCTCTTTGGGTTCTGTAATCTCTAGGAAGTACTTGTGAGTTACCCAATCCTCGTGATTTTGGTTTATAGGGTTCATGGACGTTACTCTCATCAACTCCATTGGCATGAAACCAAAGTTGAACACCGACTTTACCGAATTCTTTTTTGAGAATATCAGGATTGAAATTGGCCAGTTCTTTGATTGAATGAATACCAAGTTTTTGTAAATGAATCTCAGTTTTACTACCAATTCCCCAAAAATCGGTTAGGTTTGGTATTGCCCAGACTTTAGTTTCCACATCCTCATAGGACCAGTTAGCTCTCATTGTAGCAGTTTTCTTAGCTTCATTATCTAGAGCCAATTTAGCTAGAAGAGGATTGGAATTGCTCATTCCAACAGTTGAGATAATACCTGTTTTACGGTAAATATCTCTCTGAATCATAGCCGAAACATTATCTAACTTATCTTTCCTAGTCATTGCTCTATCAGGAATGAAGTAAGAAAGTGAGCTTGTTAAGTCAATAAATCCTTCATCGATTGAATAGGTAAGAATGTCATCTGGAGCAGCATAGTCTTGAAAGATATGTTGAATCTCTAGATTCTTCTCAATATATCTGTCCATGCGTGGAGGAACAATGAGCGTACGCTTTGCCCAGTGTTCGATGAAAGATTTATACTTTGGTGTTACGTCAATCCCCTGTTTCCATGCATTTTGATAGCTGAATTTTCGAGTGTTGATATCAAATGGCAAGTCGTAGGAACGACCTACATTTGCTTTACCGAAGACTTTCTTAAACATAGGAGAGGAAGCAAGTATTAATCCTGCTGAGTTATCTGCTCTGCTCATGACACACAATGATGTGTAGAGCGGATGCAATCCTCTATCCACACACTCAACCGAAGCGTAAAAGGACTTCATATCGAGAAAAGCTATGTCACTTTGAGGTTCTATAGAATAGTCGATATAGCCCACAGGGTTATCTCCTTTTGAGTTTTTCTAGCTCTTCGATAAGTTCACCGATGTAGTCTGTGATGTCGTATTCAATTTTGTAAGGAGTAAAGATAATACGTTCGTCCTTTATGTAAATCATTTCTTTAAGGTTCATTGGTATTGTCATCCTCCTCGGTCATTGCAATCAAAATAGAGTCTTCTATCAAAAAAGCGTAAGGATAGATTTTTGCATCTTCATTTTGAGGAATAAGAATTTCATCGAATCCTTCATTCTCTAGTCGCTCTTCAAAGTTGTCCATATTGAATATTTCAACTTTACAATCAGGGTTGAAACCATATGTTCCAAGTTCTAAAATATCTTTTAATTTCATGACTATACTCCCTCGACAGGCATAAAGTGACCTACAACTAGACCGACAATTCTTGGTTCATCCTCATAAGGGATGAACTTCTCAGGATAGTCCTTATTCAAGGAGACCATTCTAAATCCATCCTCATCACGGTAGAGCTTTTTGATATAGACAGAGTCATTCCATGATAATGCATAGACCGCACCATCATAGTCGAAACCATTCGAGCGAATAAGTGCGACTTCACCGCTCCTATAAACAGGCTCCATAGAATCTCCCTCAATCCATGCGGCAATATCGTAGCCGTATTGTTCCTCATTGGAGTAGACTGTTTCAGTTTCAAACTCGTCAGAGAATCCTTCTCCCAGACCAGCAGATAGTTGAACATCTGATAGAACTTGTACTGAGAAGAGTGGAGTGACGTTTGAGGTTTGTTCAGAAAGAAGAAGCTCCTCAACATACTCCTCTGCCTTTAGCTGGTTATCGGGAGATAACTGAAGATAGTTATTGACAATATTGTATTCAGATTCAAAATAAGTGACTGGGACATCAAGAATAGAAGCGAGAGCGGTGAGATTCTTCTGATTAGGGATAGATTTACCAGATTCCCACTTACTATAAGAAGCTCTATTGATATCTAATATATTGGCAATTTCCGACTGATTTAAATTTTTTTCAATTCTTTTTTCTTTAAGACGAATTCCAGAAAACATGATGCACTACCTTTGTTGCTTTATTATGCAACAATTATATCAAAAAATTTAATGATTTCAAATATAAAATTTAAAAAATAGACGCGACAATTACCGCGTCTAAAGTTTTTATGGTATAATGCTTAATGATGAATGGAAGATAAAAGGTTTGATAAGTTATTTATCTTACTTTCATTTAGTTTTTGTGAGAAATTGAATTCACCGATAAAATCAATGATTTTGTAGTAATCTTTCACAAACGAGGTTTTATCTAAGGATATATTTAATTGTTCCCAGTTCTGGTACGCTAAGTTTTGGAATTCTATACTAGCTTGAGAAAGAATTTCATTGATTTTAGGACTTAATCTATATAAGGTTCCAACTGATTGAGGAAATTCAACACCATTATATTTCCACTTACCTCCAGCACTGAAAAAATCTCTAAATGAGCTACTATAGTAGAAATGGTTTGAAATAATAAACTCGTGAGCTCTAGTGTAGTCAGCTTTTTTGGAAGTGATTAAATCTTGTGGAAATAATACTAGTACTTCAGATTTTACTTGGTCTTGAACCTTGATGGGTAGACTATTTAATGAGGTTGGTTTTACTGATTCTGGAGTCTCTGACTGTGGAACAAACCATTTTATACCTGAGGTATTCTTTTTTAGGTATGTTTGCAAAAATATAACTTTTTGCTTTTCATTCATTTCCCTGAGGTTATTATATTCTTCAGCATTTGCAAATACGCTATTAGAGGCATTCATGTTAATTTTAAAACGAGGACTGTGAGTCACATTAATTCCAGTTGTGACCTTCCAGTAGTAGTCATATTTAACTAGGATGTGATCTCTGTTAGGTTCTTTACTTCCGAAAAGTAGGAATATTTCTTCATAGTCTTCATCGGTAATACTTTCAAAAACTGAGTTTCCATTTGTATCCCACGAACCGTTATTTCTACTTTTTAGTTCTAGTCCGTATCTCTTTTGATTGATTACTAAATCCATGTCTGGGAAATGATGCCCAAGATGGACTGTATAGTCAAAGATATTAACATTATTAATATCAGACTTTATTTTTTTGGCGATTTCTGGTACAAGTTCTTCAAATCCATTTTGGTTTCCTTTACTTACCAAATATTTCTTATCAATAGGGTTTAAAGCTTCAATATTGACTTTAAATAGTTCTAAAATATCTTTTACTTCCATTGTTACCTCCTAAGAAAGGAAAAATTAGATGTCAACTTCGTTCTATTATGATAATTATAACACAGTGAATACTCAGAGTATTTCTATAAATAATGAATCCAAGCCTTTAAATGTTGTTAGTCTCTTTTCAGGAGCGGGTGGAATGGATCTTGGATTCGTAGGCGGGTTTGAGTACTTGGGTGACAAGTATGAGAAAAATCCATTTAATATTGTTTTTTCAAATGATATATTTTCTCAAGCAGCAGATACCTATGAAGCAAACTTTCAGCATAAGGTCGAGAGAAGAAGTATTTCAGTTTTAGATGTTAATGAAGATTTACCAGACGTGCCAGTTGATGTTGTTTTAGGCGGTTTTCCTTGTCAGACATTCTCATATTCTGGAAAAAGAGCTGGCTTGAGTGATGAACGTGGACAACTATATTTACAAATGATAAGGGTTATTGATCACTATAAGCCAAAAATGTTTATTGCAGAAAATGTTGATGGGATTCGAAATTCTAAAAAGAATATTAAAGGAGAAAATGTTGATGAATCAGCACTGAGTATTATTTTAGCTGACTTTGAAAGACATGGTTATAATGTTCAGTATAGAGTACTGACGGCAGCGGATTACGGTGTACCTCAAATGCGTCGTAGGGTAATAATAATGGGAATTCGTAAGGATCTAGGAACTGTTGAGAGTCAATACTATCCTGAAATTCTATTTGATGAAACTGGGGAAAAAACTGGTAGAAAATGGAGAACCGCCTATGACGGGATTGATGACTTATGGAACAAAGTGAATGAGTCTGGAATTCCTAACCACACTATTAAGGATATTTCTAAAGCAAAATTCTACCCAGGGAAGAAGATGCAAGGTAATAATAGGATTGATGCTAATCGACCTTCTCCTACAATTCGAGCAGAACACCATGGAAATATTGAGGCTCATTACAGAACATTTTTAGAGGATGAAGACGATATGAGTGGTTGGAGAAGACTCAGTGTTCGTGAATGTGCTAGACTTCAGTCGTTTCCTGATACGTTCAATTTCGTCACAAGTGCTTCATCAGCATATAAAGCAGTAGGAAATGCTGTACCACCAGTCATGGCTTGGCATATTGCAAGAAGTGTATATTATACGCTAGAGAACGTTCTTAAGTGAAAGAAAAAATAATTCGGTTCTAGCCATAAATTTAAAATTAGGTAAAACGCATAAAATCATATAATATCCTATAAGGTGATATGATTTTATGCGTTTCTTAATAATATACCTTACCTAGATTAAGTCACTAAACTTATCCTTACCAAGATAGCGTGAATTCCCCCTTGTAAATTCATCATCAAATTCCCTCTTTAGAAATTTATTGATTTTAGTCCAGTATCCTGTTTTTATATCTTTCTTTCCTGTATAGCCAACAGCCTTTTTAATTTTTTTTGCGAGTTCGACATTGGCACTGACTAGAACTAGGTCAATTTCATTCCTTAAGAGGTAGAAATTATATAGGGATTTTGAGACTTCAATACCATTGATTTTTCCTTTACCAGCGGCGGTAAACACATCTCGTAAATTAGTTGAGTAAACAGAATAATTATTTATTAAAAAATTTGCATAATTACTGTAGTTGTTTCGATGATTTTTTTTAGAATTATTAAGAACATCGAATGGAAATAGTAGATAGGCGAAAATCCGTAACTCATCTTTATTTTTTCCATCTAAGGATTTAAACTCATAAACAAATGTATCCTTTGAGGGTGCATACCAAGTTGAATGTGATGTGTTATCTTTTAGGTAATCGCTTAGGAATTTACTTTTATTACTTTTATCCTGTCGTCGAAAGTTTTCATATTCATTATTATTTTTAAATACTGTCTGTTGACCCTTCATATCAATAATGAAGCGTGGACTATGTGTAACTTTAATTTGGGAGGCAACTTTCCAATATTCATCATATAATATTTCATACTTGTATTCATTAGAGGTACGACTTCCAAATATAAGATAAATCATTATATAATCATCGTCAGTTTGACTCTCTAAAGTGGAGTTACCAGGAATAGACCACTCTCCTTTTTGTGAACTCTTTAATTCGACTCCGTACTTATTTCCATCGATTACTATATCCATATCTGGAAAGTGCTGTCCTGTAATTAGATTAAATTTTATATTTTCATTTTGATATTTTGACTTTAGATGTCTGATTACATCTTCATCAAATAATTTTTCAAACCCATTCGAATTACCGTTGCTTTTAAAATACTTTTTATCAAATTCTTGTCGCTCTATATATGCTTTAATTTCATCCAAAATGTCAGTAATTGCTGTCATGTTCAAACCTCCAGTAGAAAAATTATATCACATATTCGAAGCGTTTACAAAACGTGATATAATATTCTTACTACATTCAAGTGAGGTTTAGTGATGTTCGATAAATATATTTTTGATACTTACCAGGATTTAATCATAAAAACTGTTAGAGGTTTCATTTTCAATAATAAGGATAATACTGATTTATCTACATACATGGTACCCGAACCAAATGGATATATTGAGTTTGATGATTTCGAACTATATAAGATTTACTATGAAGTAGTTGATAATTCAAAACTGAAACTTGAAATTATCGTGATTGCAGATGTCATTGTTCGTCAGTATATTAAAGGTGAAATGGAATTAGATACGAAATCGAAATACGTTTCAGTCTATGTAGATATGGAGCTTGATTCAGGTATTAAAGTTTTTAATATTTATAACGCAGAGTTCAAATCTGACCAATATAAAAAAACTAAAAATTTGATGCTTAGTAGGGATTGGGTTCCGTACATTCCTAAGAAAGAATTTGATAACATTGCAGAATCATTTCTTAAAAAATATTATCCTGTAGCACTTAGGCAGCCAACTCCTATACCGGTAGAGTTAATTGTAGCTGAGATGGGACTTTCGATACATCGAGAGAAGTTAACATTTGATGACTCAGTTTTTGGTAAAATGGTTTTTAAAGATACTAAAGTAGAGGTGATTGAAAAAGACCAACTTGTCTCGAAGCCTTTTAGCAAAGGAAGTATCTTGGTAGATAAAGATGTTGTCTATAAGAGAAATGTTGGTTCTTTCAATAATACTGTAATTCATGAGTGTGTGCATTGGGAATTACATAAAGTATTTCACGAAGTAAGAATGATACTTGATACTAGATACTCGGTATCTAGTAGTTGGACAGAGGAAAATCAGGCAGATTCTAGTATGTGGTCTCCTCTTGATTGGATGGAGTGGCATGCTAATGGGATTGCTCCTCGAATCCTTATGCCAAAAGTTCAAACGAAAATTAAGATTAGAGAGTTATTTCGAACTTTAACCTTAGTGAATCCTGACATCAGTCGCTCTGAACTTGTACGTGAAGTGGTTGATGAACTTGCTGAATTCTTTAATGTATCCAAGCAGGCAGCAAAAATTCGAATGATTGACTTGGGCTTCAAAGAAGCAAATGGAGTTTACAATTACTTAGATGATAGGTATATGCACAATTTCGCTTTTGAGCTTGAAGCTTTTGATAATGGAAGTAGCTATACAATCACATCGAATGATTTATGCTTTGAATATTGTTTTAATGAGTCATTCAGACAAATCATTGATGGAAATAAGTTTCTTTACATTGATAACCATCTTTGTTTAAAAGATAAAAAATATATTTCCATGACAAAAGATGGACCAGCGATGACTGATTATGCTTATGAACATATGGATGAATGTTGTCTCCTTTTCAAGGTAAAGTCGAAGAAATATTCTACCATATCTGATGAAGACTATTATGATTATGTGTTGAATCGTGGGGTAACAAGAGAGAGCGAAATAAAAGCTGACTTTGTGGAGATTTTACAGAATCCGAGTTTAATGGATCAGTTACCACCTTTAGAAATGGTGAAACTTTCAAAAAATATTTCTGATTTATTAAAGGAATTACCTTTTGAATTCTCTGGGACATTACGTAGTCACAGAAAGAGGAAAAAATGCTCTCAACCATTATTAGCGAATATTGTTGGCATTACGGAAAAAACTCTCAGAAGTTATGAAACCAAAGAAGATAATCTACCTAAGCTTGAGTTAGCATTGGCATTTTGTTTTGCTTTAAAACTTATGCCTCCTATAAGCGAAGATATGCTTGAAAAGGCGGGACACAAATTAACTAAAATTCACCAGCATCAAGTTTATAAACTGTTACTAACGACAAGTTATTACAAACCATTAGCTGAAATAAATACGATATTACAAGCAGCACAAATGAAGACACTATAGACTATCAAATTTTTGATGGTCTTTTTTTTAATCCAAAAAGCGGAAATTGAATTTCCGCTTTTTGCTCATTAATTGATTATTTCGAGGCTTTATCTTATCAAGAACATTATAGCCAATAGGGTTTAGATACGGAAGTCTAGACTACCTGTTTTTTAGGGTTGCAAAGATCTATACTTATGTTGTAAAGATTAATCCTACATTTTATTGACTTCTTAAAGATACTTTGTAATGGGGAAATTATCCTACGTTATAGGCTTTAACTGTGTCTTTAAGAAATAGCAGTTCAGCTATAAAGCCAGCTGACCATGATTTAGCAAAGGAGCTGCTGATGTGGTCAGAAACAAAATTAAATAGTTCTTTTGGCATGTCCAATTCCTTTGTGAATGAAGGAAAAGGTGACAAGACATGTCAAATAATGAACAAAATACTAAGTCAAAATACAACCCAGATCGCTATAAAAGTGAAAAGTCATATAATGATGTAGAACCTACTGACTCACAAGTACTAGTACCATTCGTTATTAGGGATAAAGCGATGTTAGTTAGCAAGGATGTTAATAGAGACAATCTCAAAACATTTAATATCTATGGCAAGCGAATTCTTGTTGGATTCGTGCCAGTTGAACGAGAAGAGTTTACGAATGCCCTTCGTGTCTTTAACATGGATACCAATGAGTATTTGAGCCGTCATTCTAAAGGAAAACATGATGATTTATCTTTAGATGAGATGTTCGAGAAGATGGATAATGATGAGAAATTTGGCTACGATCCAACTGGAATCCCTTCTCATGAGGAAAAACTGATGCTTATTGAAACACTAGAAGAATTGATTGATGTTGTTTATCAACGTAATGAAAAGTACGGTAAAATCCTAAAGCTAATCTACCAAGATGTCACAATTAGCAAACAAGAAATCATTGAAAAACTTGGTCTGAAAAAGACCCAAGGGTATGACTCAATTAAGAAAGCACATGCACTCGCAAAGGAGGTATATAAAGAACTAAATCAATAATTGAAAATCGCCATCTCAATTTCTGAGGTGGCGATTTTTTGCTAATCTTTCTGATAGAATAAGCATTCGTATCCGTCGGCACGAAGGTTGATATCAGTCATCCAGTCTGGTGCAATACCCATCAATGATGCAATCTTATCAATTTTTTGTTCCATTGGACATTCGATTATTACTTCATCGTGGACATGGCCTACAATTTTAAACTCTTTCAGTTGTTTCAAAGAGAAAGCAAGAATGTCACGGCTGATAGCTTGTACAATGTTTTCTACAAATTTTGGACCATAACTTTCGAGCCTCTCCCAACGTTTGGCAGTTCCAGTCCCTTCGTATGTGACAGACTCTCCACCGAACTGGTTCTCTCCAATTCTTGGTTTAATATATGATAATTTACGACCAGATGGGAGTGAAATGAATAGAATGCCGCTTCTTACTTCAAATTTAATACCGTGAGTTGATGTTGGAATTAGGTTCTTTACAGCAGTCTTAACCGCCCTGTCCACATCCCACCATAATAGAACGATATTGGGATTTGCTTGTCGCCAAGAGTTAACAAGAGGTTGGAGTTCTTCCTCCGATAGTCCCATCTCAAGGGCACCCATGGCTTTCAACGCACCGACTGAACCACCATATCCGCAAGCAAGCTCTGCAATTTTTCCTTTTTGCCTGAGTTCAGAATTTTGTCCATGTTTTTCAACTGGTACACCAAACATTTGTGAGGCTGACATACAGTAGATGTCTTTCCCTTGTTCAAATACCTTACTCCGCCATCTCTCTCCAGCTAAGTGGGACAGTACACGAGCTTCGATAGCTGAAAAGTCGCAAACAATGAATTTCTTTCCTTTGCTAGGAATAAAGGCTGTTCGGATAAGTTGAGATAAGGTATCTTGTGTGTCGTAGAGTAGCTCAGTAGCTTCTAAGTTACCTTTTTTAAAAAGTTCCCTAGCTTCCTCTAGGTCAGGAAGATGGTTCTGAGGTAGATTCTGAAGTTGCACCAAGCGACCAGCCCATCGACCTGTACGGTTTGCTCCATAGAATTGAAACATCCCCCTTGCTCGACCGTCCTTACAAACACAGTTCATCATGGCTTGATATTTGGATACACTTGATTTGGCAGCTTGCTGACGGAGTTTAAGAACTTGAGCAGTCGTCTCATCAACCGTTTTGAGCAATTCCTTCACAGCTTTTTTGTCTAGAGAATCTGTTGATACTCCATGTTCACGTAGCCAGCCAATCATCTGCAGAACAGAGTTGGGATTCTCAAGGCCAGTTAATGCTTTTAGTTCCTCTTGGATTTTAACTTTGCTCTCTGCATCAATTTTGATTGCGGCTTTTACAAAGTCAACATCTATGCCAATACCTCGATCGTTGATAATCTGATCCTGGTGATATTCTTCCCAAACAAAGTCAGGTACGGAGAAGTTTTTCAGTCGTTCCTTGATAGCCAATTCGACCTCAACATCACGTCTGTTGTAATCGATAAAGGTAGCCCACTTGTCAGGCGCGTGATGAGGAAAGTTGCGAACTCGTCCCCCATTGACTTTGGTAGGCTTACAAGGCACGCAGAAGTAGCGAATGAGGTCAGCACCCTCTCTCATCTTTTGGTCTTTGAGTTTGAGAACTGTTCCAACTCCCTCAAGGGAGAGTGGAAGTCCTAAATAGGCTGACCAAATCATGCTACATCTCCATGAAACTGGAGATAAAAATCCATCAAGTAATAAATCAGGATGATATTTCTTGAGCCAGTTTGATAGACAAATTCGCTCAAATGTAGCGTTGAAAGCCCATTTGATGACTTTATCATCTACTAAAGCTTCAAGAATATCTTGTGGTAACTTCTCCTTAGTTAAGTCGTAAACAGTCACTGGTCCATTATTGACAGATACCGCAAACAAAAGGATTTCAAAACTGTCATCTTCCGCATAGCGATAGACACCAGATTTTCGTAAGTCAATTTCACAATAAGTTTCGATGTCTATACTGATCTCTTTAATTGGCATAGTTTGTCCTTTCTGAAAAAGGTGACAGAAGTGCTGCCACCTTGAGTTCTATTTGTTTTTTCGACTGAGTGGTGTTTGACTAAGTTTTTCTTTATTTCGTTTAGCCCTTCGTTCCATTTCATTTCGAATGTCATCTCTAATAGTCATATACCCGAAGTATAGTCCGATAAGCACCCAGAGTCCCATAATAGTACAAGTAAAAATAGTATACATCATCAATCTAATTCTCCATTTCTAGTTCAAAAAGTCATCGTCGTCTTCTGTCGCAAAATCATCTTCGGCACGAGTGCGTCCTCCGAGGGGTTCCCCATCACGCAATTTTTGCAAGTTATTCAAACCGCAAGCAATACCTTTATTACCATTGGAATTAAATGCGTAGAAGGTGATTGAAGCACGTCCGTAGATGCCTGAATACAATTCTGATGTATCAATGATTTCTTGACGATTTCCGTCAACCACCCCAGGTTTGTGTGGAGAGTTAGCATTTACGAAGTAAGCATTTTTGTATGCTTCATCATCCGGTCGTTCAAGGTCTCCGTCACGAAGTGGAGTTTTCAGAGTAGATAATGCAGGTACAGATTTACCGTTACCCTTGAGTTTTGACTCACCTTCTTTGTATGCTTGCTCAATGGCGGCCTTGATTTTATTAATGGTTACAGTATCTTCTTTTGGAATGATGAGTGAGGCACTGTACTTGGGAGTGCTACCGTTAATCGACTTTGGTTCGTTGGCATTTAAGTAGCTGAAGCGAGTGTTTGGTCCTGTAATTACTTTAGTTGTCATATAGTTATTCCTCTTTAAATTCATTTTTTGCTAGGTTCATCTCTTGACGGCTATCGTCAATTGGAACGAGTGTTGGTTTACCACTTGGTTTTATTACGAGACCACCAAGTAGGTCGTTAAAAGTTTTCTTGCCAAGTAACTTAGTCATGGCAGTGATAGTGAGCAGTTTCTTCTCATAAGGGTCATAGCCAGCTTCCATCACAGCTTGACTCACGGCAGTTTCATCTGAGTATTTACGAACAGAGCGACCTTCAACCAGTTTGTATCCTGGGATAGGATATCCATCTGTTGCTTGATTTAATGCATAAGCTTTGATGTCGTTTGCCCATGAAATCAACAAGTCTAGCTTAGGTAAAATCTCTGCAATATCCTCGTTATCAAGAGTAGCTGGATTCGCAAACTCCATCTTGGCAAGAGCCAAATTATCCTCCGCACGTTTACGACAGACAGTCTTTAGTTTACAGAATTGGCAGTGTTTACCAGACTGCATATCCCCCTCACCTTTGAATGCAAGTTCAGCTTTTGGAGCGAGTTCATTTTCAGCCCATTCAAGCAACTCAGTCTTTTCTATCTCAAAGGTAGATATGTTATGTTTTCGTGGTTGAAAGATAGTCATTGTAACTTTATCAAAATCATAAAGCCCATCAAACATCTCAAGAGCACCGAGGGCATAACACATCATTTGTGGGTTATGGTCTGCATCAACTAGAACACCAAGTCCGTGCTTATAATCAATAACCTGAAGAAGTCCATCTGCCACAATAAGGCAATCTCCAGTTCCAAATCCTTCAGGTACCCACTTAGAAAAATCCAGTCGTTGTTCGATAAGAACTGTAGGGTCACGAGAGTAGCCTCTGGCTTTCTCGACTTGTTGCATGACATAGTTGCGGTATTCTTCAGCGCAATCCTGCATTTCATTGTTATAAAATGCTAAATCCTCAGTTGGATCACGCGTTTTCCTTCCTAGAGCTTTCTCGACTAGATAAGCACACAACTCGTGAGCATCCGTACCTTCAAGGGCAAACTCAGAGGTTACATCTGGCATATTTTCTGTTAACCGAACAGATGGTGGGCAGTTCAACCATCGGTGTGAAGCAGATGCGGATAGAATGGCGTGGTTAGTCATTACCAATTCCTCCAGCTTCTTCAAGGACTGCCGAAAAGTGTTTAGGGTCAAGTGCTGATAGAGATGAAGCACCGTAAGCATTTAGAAGAGCACGAACCTCATTCTTAAATCCGTCTTTAGCTTTGGTCGCAAGGACTGCACGGACATCTTCCAATTGAATTTCCCTTCGTGGTTCAGATTTTGGTGATATTGGTTCAGGAACGGTTTCATCATCAGTAGATAGGAGTTTTTTGAACTCATCCACCAATCGAAGGTAGTACATTGCGGTTTCTTCCATATCATGAATTAGTCTATTCAGTTCTTTCATTTTGCTCATTGTTTTCTTCCTCCTTTATCTTACGAGCGAGTTGCTTTGAGATGATGCTAATGGCAGTTAGAGTATCGACCAGTTCATCATTGTGATTCACAGTTATTTCTTTAGTCATTTTGTGACCTCCTATCTTATTAGGTAGAGATGTGAACAGAAATTCCGGTTTTTAATAAAAATTTTTTGAATCGGTGTTTTTCATCCCTTACACCTATATAGGTAATACTGAGGTGGATTTTTCCGCTTTTTTATAAAAATTTTTTTAATTTGTTATACATGAAAATAATCTTCCTCTGGCTATATAAAGGAAGATTATTTTTTTTTTTGAAAAATTTTATTAAGAGGCGGAAAAATGAGTCGTAGTTCTACCTAATAAGGTAGGAGGGAAAAAACTCCACATATCATTAATTACATTTGGAGGGCGCATAATGCAATTTACCTTATCTCATTCTGGACAGACTGGGGTTCAGACAACCACTGTCTACCCCAATCAAGTAACTATTACTGATGAAATATCGCTACAAACTGTTGCGCAATTTGACCATGTGGCAGGGCTGTTTTTAAACAATACACGCTCAAATACTAATTTCATCCAGTCGGATGTTTTGGTCATGGATATTGATAATGACCATTCAGAAAATTCAGATGAGTGGATAACTGTCGAGCGATTAAAAGAAATCTTTGCGGATTACAACTTTGCTTTGGTAACTAGTAGAAGTCACATGCAGGCAAAGGCAGGAAAAGCTCCAAGACCAAAATATCATATCTATTTCCAAATCGATGAGATAACTGATAAAGATGTCTACGTAGCTATGAAGGAAGAACTCTGTAATCAGTACAAGTTTTTTGATGATAATGCCAAGGATGCGGCACGTTTCTTCTTTGGAAATCCCAATGCACAGGTTATATGGCATGATTCATGGCTAACTATTGATGAAGATTTGTTTCAAGTTGTTTCTATTGAAGACGAGGAAGATTTCGATGCAGACTTCTATACTCCTCCAAGTGGACCAATCCAGCAAGGGAGTCGTAATTCAACGATGTCTGTATTTGCTGCGAGAATTCTCAAACGGTTAGGCGTGACACAAGAAGCAAGGGATGGCTTTGATGAACAAGCTGAAAAGTGTGAACCACCATTGGATAAAGCGGAGTTAGATACCATTTGGGGCAGTGCAGTACGTTTCTACAATAAAACCATTAAAAGTTCTGAAGGTTATGTTTCACCAGAACAGTTTAATCGAGAAACACTGAGACCAGATGACTACTCCGATGTTGGGGAAGCAGGAGTTCTTGCAAGAGAGTATGCGAACAGGCTCGCTTATACCAATGCAACGGACTATCTTTACTATGACGGGACTCACTGGCGTGAGAACAAGCAGTTGGCATTAGGTGCAGTTGTACACTTTACCGATGAACAACTTGCTGAAGCGAATGCACTCTTGGAATCTGCAGAGAAGCAACTTCAGTCTTCAGGTATTGATGAATTGACCATTAAGGCTGGTGGAAAGCGTCTAGAAAATGCAGTCGAAACTCCACTTCAGTTGAAATATTTAAAAGCCTATCTAGCAGCTAAAGAGTTCCATAAATTTGTTATGAAACATCGTGACTACAAGAATTTGATGGCTGTCTATAATACAGCTAAGCCAATGCTTTCAGTAGAATTGTCAGAATTAGATAGTGATGACTTATTACTCAATACCCCAGTGGCTACCTATGATTTACGAAAAGGAATAAATGGGTCACAAGAACACAATCCTGAAGATTATATAACTAAAATGACAGCAGTCTCTCCTAGTGATCAGGGAATGGGATTATGGCAGGAAACTTTAGCTACTTTTTTCTGTAACGACCAAGAATTGATTGATTATGTTCAAGAAATTATTGGTATGGCGGCAATCGGTAAGGTCTATCAGGAACACATGATTATTGCCTATGGTGGCGGAGCGAACGGCAAGTCTACTTTTTGGAATACCATTGCTCGAGTGCTAGGTAGCTACTCAGGGAAATTATCTGCGGATGCCTTAACTATGTCAAACAAGCGTAACGTGAGTCCTGAGCTTGCAGAGCTTAAAGGGAAACGACTGGTCATTGCTTCTGAAATGGCAGAAGGGATGAGACTCAATACAGCCGTTGTTAAGCAGATTACTTCAACTGATGAGATTCAAGCAGAGAAGAAGTACAAGGATCCATTCCACTTCGTGCCCTCACACACGCTGGTTCTTTACACTAACCATCTGCCTAAAGTAGGAGCGAACGATGATGGAACGTGGCGACGTTTGGTTGTTATCCCATTTAATGCCAAAATCACTGGTCGCTCTGACATCAAAAACTTTGCGGACCATTTGTATGACAATGCGGCACCAGCTATTTTGTCTTGGATTATCGAAGGTGCAGAAAAAGCTATCAAAGCGAACTTCAAAACAAAAGTACCAACTGCTGTATCATCTTCCGTCAAAGCCTATCGTGAGGCCAATGATTGGTTAGGACACTTCCTTAGTGACTGCTGTCAAGTTGGTGATCAGTTGACAGAAAAATCAGGAGAACTATACAGTCAGTATCGTGCCTATTGCGCCAAAAACATGGAGTATACACGCAGTACGACCGATTTTTATTCTGCTCTTGATCAGGCAGGTTTTAAACGAAAACGGACAAGTAAAGGGAATCTCATTCTTGGTTTGAAATTGGTTGATGATGGCTATGATTTCTTAGATTAATGACCAACATTTTTAGCCACCTTACCTCCACAAGAGAGGTGATGGACTATTTTAGGTGTGTAGGTCGTTGACTGAATGGTTGGAACTTATTTTGAATGAGGTTTCGGAAAAATGATTGAAACGACCAACATGAGTAACATTTTTTGATTTTGTGTAGGTCTATTATGGTCTTTTCTAAAACTATCCTATAAGCAAAAATTACTATAAAAAAAGCCTATAAGAGGAGTTTTGGATTTGACTGCACTAGACCTACACACTTCAATTTGACGAAAGGATTTAGAACGATGAGAGAAAAGTACGTTGAGCAAGCTTTGGTGAAGTCTGTGAAAGCTAGAGGAGGCATTTGTCCTAAGTGGGTATCACCATCTTTTTCTGGTGTACCAGACAGGTTGGTGTTTTTACCCAATGGCAAGTTTGGCTTGGTGGAAGTAAAGGCTCCCGACCAGAAGCCAAGGAAGTTACAAGTGTCAAGACATAAACTGTTCGAGCGGTTAGGCTTTACGGTTTATGTCATTGACCGCATTGAGATGATTGGAGAAGTGTTAGATGAAATTGACATTACATAACTATCAAGTAGTCGCCAAGGACTTCATCATAGGTCACCCATATGCAGCAGTCATCCTAGACATGGGGATGGGGAAGACGGCTACAACCTTATCTGCAGTAAATGAGCTGATGTTTGACCGATTTGAGGTCACTAGGGTTTTAGTTATTGCCCCACTTCGAGTCGCAAATACAGTATGGAGTGATGAGATTGAGCAATGGGCGGAGTTGCGTCACTTACGGTATTCGAAAATTGTGGGAACTCCCAAGCAACGAAAAGTAGCTCTCCAGAAAGATGCGGATATCTATATTGTCAATCGTGAAAACCTTCCTTGGTTGGTGGAACAATGTAGTCCCTATTTCAAGTGGGATATGGTAGTGATTGATGAATTGAGTTCTTTCAAGTCTTGGCAGTCCAAGCGTTTCAAAGCCTTTATGGCAATGCGTCCTTACATGAAACGTATCGTTGGGTTGACTGGAACACCAAGTTCAAACGGACTAATGGATTTGTTTGCAGAGTTTAAAGTCATTGACGGAGGAGAACGCCTTGGTCGATTCATTGGTGAGTTTCGTAGTCGTTACTTTGAAGAAGGTCGTCGCAACGGAAACATTGTCTATGAATACATCCCCATGGACTATGCGGAGTGTCAAATTCAAGACAAGATTAGTGATATTACCATTTCCATGAAAGCATTAGACTATCTGGATATGCCTGAATTGATTTCAACCAAGAAACTGGTGCGTATGTCAGAAAAGGAAAAAGAAAAGTACAGTCAGTTTAAGAAAGAGTATGTAATGTCAGAGTTAGATGGATTAGAAGTGACTGCCGCCAATGCTGCAAGCCTGACGAACAAGTTAGTTCAGTTGTCCAATGGAGCCGTATATTCTGATGATCATACGGTTGTGGCATTACATGAACAGAAACTAGATGCCCTTGAAGATATCCTTGAATCCGCAAATGGAGAACCTGTCTTAGTTGCCTATTGGTTCAAACATGACTTAGCTCGGATTATTAATCGTTTAGAAAAACTCAGGGTAAAGAGTCGGGTGTTGAAAACAGAAGAAGATATTCGTGAATGGAACAAGGGAAATGTCCCAGTTGGCTTACTTCATCCAGCTGGAGCAGGTCATGGGTTGAACCTCCAAAAAGGTGGTCACAACTTGGTCTGGTTTGGTTTAACATGGTCGTTGGAACTATACCAACAAACCAATGCACGCCTTTGGCGTCAAGGCCAGGAGGCTGAGACAGTTGTTATTCAACACATTGTGACTGAAGGAACGATTGATGAGGAAATCCTCAAGGCACTAGAAAACAAAGATGCACAACAAGAACGGCTAATTGAAGCTGTTAAAGCACAAGTAGGAGGGGCAGATGGATAAGGCAGAGCACATACTGACGAATTACAATGAACTCAAAAGTGACTTGGAGATGTTAAAGTATCGTTTGGAACATTTCAAACCAGTGACAGAAAATGAGGTTATTGGTTCACTCGTTTTTGAAAAATCTGATGAGCCTAGAGTTAAAAGTTCACCTACCAATCAAAGGTCAGAGATGATTGCACTGAATTTTCGAGAGAAGATGATTCAGGAAAATGAGGAACAATTGGCGGATTTATCGCAACGGTATATCCGATTGGCTAATGACCTTGATAATTTTGAGATGGCTTTAAAATTTCTTAAGGGAGATTTATATGATTTTGCGCAATCCATGCTTAAGACAGATAGTAATTGGGATAACTTGATGAGAGAGTTTCATATTAGCCGAAGTACTGTTAGAAATTGGCGACGTAAGGTCTTAGACCATGTTAGGGAAGTGTATATGAAAATGGGATTTTCTTTGGAAAAGTAACCTCTCCCTGACCTCCCCTTGACCTCCCCTTGACCTCCCCTTGACCTACCAGTAACCTCCCCCTGACCTCCCCCTGCACTAAGTGTGACCTAACATTGACCTCACTTTGTCAAAATTTGTGGTAGAATTGTAAGTGTCAAAAAAGATAAAAATCACCCTCAAATGACTGGATATTCTTAGGCTGATAGGGTAATATGCACCTAGAAAAAACAAAGGAGAATAACCATGTGGACTGAAGGACGGATTGATTATCAAGGACAAAAAGTGAATTACATTGCTAAGGTTAGTCCCCAACTTTCAGAGGTTGGAATTGACCTTGGATGTGTTTTCAAGTTAGATATTGAAGTAGCTGAAGAAACAATCGTTTCTTACGACAGAGGATGGGAAATCTATCCTGAAACAGAAGATCGTGAAGCCATTCTTGAGGCGGTTTTGTTGGTTTTAACTGTTTAAAATATCTTTAAATTAATGCAGAAAAGACTGGATATATCTCCTTTTTAGAGTTAATATGTACACAACAAAAGAAGAGGAGAACAATACCATGACAAAACGCCAACAAGAAAAACTCAATCCCTTTTAACAGAGATCGCTAAAGAAGAACTTCTAGTTGAAACCTTAGAAAAACGCTGGAGCGACAACCTCGATTTCTACGATGTTTCGGTTTGGGGAATCAAAAGAGCATTAGAGAGAGCCTACGAAGCAGGCCGTCAATCAGTAAAATAAACCAAAGCCTAGCCCAAGGGTTGGGCTTTTTGCGTGGAGGAATTATGATTATTTCTAGTGAACAAGTGTCAGTTGGACACCCAGATAAAATCTGTGACCAGATTTCAGATGCCATTTTGATGGAGTGTCTCAAGTATGACAAATCAAGTCGAGTGGCAGTTGAAACCTTAATCAAGGATAACCAAGTTGTGGTAGCTGGTGAAATTTCAACTAGTCATTACTTTAATCTCGAGAACATTGTTCGACAGGTTGTCGAGCCACTTGGTATGAAGAATGTTCGGGTAACTAACCTACTTGGACTCCAAAGTTCAGATATTGCCCAAGGTGTTGATAATGGTGGTGCTGGTGACCAAGGAATGATGTTTGGTTATGCGACAGATGAAACACCTGAGTACCTGCCACTTCCTTATGTTTTAGCCACTCGAGTCCTTGAGAAACTGATGTCCCTTGGTCACCCCTTACTTGGCAAGGACGCTAAAGCTCAGGTTTCCTACGACTATGGGAAGAAACGAATTGATACATTTTTAGTTTCCATCCAACATACCGAAACGGCTGACCTTGCCAAAGTGAAACGAATTGTGACTGAAGCCATGATGGCAGTAGCACTTCGTTACCGTCAGAATCTAGATTTTAACGTTCTAGTCAATCCAACTGGACGTTTTGTGCTTGGTGGTTCATTTGCGGATGCAGGAGTGACTGGACGTAAGATTGTGGCTGATACCTACGGTGGTTTCGCACATCATGGTGGAGGTGCTTTCTCTGGAAAAGACCCAAGTAAGGTTGACCGATCTGCAGCATACATGGCACGAAAGATTGCTAAGGATATTGTTCGAGAAGGGTATGCGAAACGATGTGAAGTACAATTAGCCTACGCCATTGGAGTTGCAGAACCTGTGTCGGTGTATGTAGAAACCTTTGGAACGAGTCGCTACACCACACAACAACTGGAAGGAATGATTCGTGAGCGGTATGATTTAACACCACGAGGGATCATAAAGGAACTTCATCTCTTGAATGTAGACTACACTAAAACGTCTTGCTTCGGACATTTCACAAAAACTTACCTTCCTTGGGAGAAGTAAAATGCCAAGAAGACCAAGCACACCTTGTAAACAAAATGGTTGTCCTAACCTAGTACCTTATGGTCACAAGTATTGTGACAACCATAAATCAAACCACCAACTGGATGCCAAGTCAACCAAAGCCAAAGGATACAATGCTCAGTGGAACAAAGCACGACTTCGTTACTTAAAAGTTCATCCACTCTGTGTTCAATGCAAAGCCAAAGGTCGACTGACCAAGGCAGCTGTAGTTGACCATATCACACCCCATCGTGGTGACCAAGAACTCTTTTGGAATCAAACCAACTGGCAAGCACTTTGTAAGTCTTGTCATGACAGAAAGACCAAGACGACTGACCGATATGTAGAATATTCCTATCGATTTTAGTCTTGGAGTTTCGTTACTAAAGTATTTCATTTTTCACCTATTGGGGGAGGGGGGATGAAATCTCTAAACCCATGGGAGACTAAGACCGACGCCCCCTCAAACGTGCAATTTCGCAAAATTCGCAAGCGGGTACATTAAAATTGCTCAATTTTGACGTTCCTTCCCACCGTTATCACGTTTCTAATGTGGGGATGTAGCGTTCCCTAGTATGTAATTTTGGTAATAAAATAGTGAAAAAGGCTAGAAACAATGGTGAAAATAGTTGTTTTTAGTCCTTTTTTGCTGGAAAGGAAAACAAATGGACGAAAGTCAACGTAAACAAATCTGGAAAATGCGCGCAGAAGGTCTTGGCTATGGTTTCATCGGTAAGGTTACAGGTTTATCTAGAGATTCCGTTAAGAAATACTGTAAACGAAATCCAGAATTGCTTGGACATGGTGCTGCGACAAAGCAGATGGCAAAAGCCGACCAGAATGATGGACTTCGTTGCCCTCAGTGTTATCAAGTACTTAAAACTCACAAAATAGGTAGACCAAAGAAGTTCTGTTCGGATAAATGTCGTAAGGTTTGGTGGACAACTCATTCTGACGAACACGACAAATCAAAAACTGCATATGAAGATTTGACTTGCCAACATTGTGGCAGGTCATTTTTATCTTATGCTAATCCAAATAGAAAATATTGTAGCCATTCGTGTTACATCCAATCACGCTTTTATAAAGGAGAAATCAATGACAAGTCAACCAACAATGGAAATTAGAGAGATTCGATTATCTGAACTACACCCAGCCTCTTACAATCCTCGAAAAAAACTCAAAAAGGGTGACAAGGAATATGAAAAGATTAAGCAAAGCCTACTCAAGTTTGGCTACGTTGACCCCATCATCGTCAATAAAGATTTGACGGTTATTGGTGGCCATCAACGATTAACTGTATTGAAGGACTTAGACTATGAAACTGCCAAATGTGTTATTGTCGATTTATCCAAGGAAGATGAAAAGGCCCTAAACATTGCCCTTAACAAAATCACCGGTCAATGGGACGACCAGCTTTTGGCGGATTTGCTTTTGGATTTACAGGAGTCGGATTTCAATCTCGACCTGACTGGTTTTGAACCACCAGAAATTGATGACATTCTCTCCAACATTCATGACAAGGAGTTATCTGAAGATGACTTTGATGTGGACGAGGAGTTGAAGAAACCGACAGTAGCAAGACGTGGGGACGTCTGGCAACTTGGTAAACACCGAGTGATTTGTGGTGACTCAACTAAGGCAGAAACCTACGACCAACTTTTAGGTGATAAGAAAGTCAATCTTGTTGTGACAGACCCGCCGTATAATTGCGATGTTGAAAAGACGGCAGGTAAAATTCAAAATGATAATATGGGTGATTCTGAATTTTATCAGTTTCTTTTAGCTATGTTTACTCAAGTTGAGAACCACATGGAAGTCGACGCCTCAATCTACGTATTTCATGCGGATACGGAAGGATTGAACTTCCGTAAGGCATTTAAGGATGCTGGTTTTTATCTCAGTGGATGTTGCATTTGGAAGAAGAACTCATTAGTGCTTGGACGTAGTCCTTATCAATGGCGACATGAGCCAGTCTTATACGGGTGGCGTCAAAAAGGCAAACACCAATGGTTCAGTGACCGTAAACAGACGACCATTTGGGAATACGACCGTCCTAAGTCCAGCAAAGACCATCCAACCATGAAGCCGATTCAGCTCATGGCTTACCCTATTCAAAATTCATCCATGAGAGGGACTTTGGTATTGGATCCTTTCCTTGGGTCTGGGTCAACCCTCATTGCGGCAGACCAGACAGGACGTATCTGTTATGGGATTGAACTTGATGAGAAGTTTGTGGATGTCATTGTGAAACGCTACATGGAAGCAACGGACAATACAGATGTGACGGTAGTCCGTGAAGGTCAATCAATCAGTTATGAAGAAGCAGTGAAACAGTTAGGGGGGATGTAATGTCTAATGTTCACTATTCATTTATTGGTTCAATTGGTATAGGAACTTTGAAAGATGGCACTCAATTTAGGTTTGATAGAGACAGATTCTCACTTATAGAAGATATTAACTTCTACCGAAATAAAAGTAACGATGAAGATGCAAAGTCGTACATTATTTGTGCGAAAGGCAAATATCTTCATCGTTACTTATTTGGTCATCGCCATGGATATGAAATCGACCACATTAATCTAGATACCTTTGATAATCGTTCTGAGAATATTCGTTTTTGTACGCATCAACAAAACCAAATAAATCAAGGTCTACAATCAAATAATACTTCTGGAGTAACAGGGGTTAGTTATTATAAACCAAGACAAAAATATCGTGCCAGAATCAAAATCTCTCAACGTGATATTCACCTGGGTTATTATGATACATTCCTAGAGGCAACCCAAGCTAGGAATGTTGGCATTGAATTGTTGTTTGGTGAGTACGGTCGTTATAACAAAGTTCCTGAAGTACCAAACTGGATTCGTAATAAAGTTGAGAAAATATGTAGGAATTATAAGTCATTCGCTTTAACAAATTATAGGGAGGAGACGGTATGACCTTAACTTTTCTTGATTTCTTTGCAGGTGTGGGTGGTTTTCGTCGTGGTTTGGAATTAGCTGGTTTCAAATGTATCGGTTACTGTGAAAAGGATAAGTTTGCACGAAAATCTTATGAAGCAATGTATGACACGAAAGGAGAATGGTTTCATGACGACATCACAAGCATTGACCCAACACAACTTCCAAAAGCAGATTTATGGACTGCGGGAAGCCCTTGTCAAAATGTGTCTATCGCAGGGAAGCGAGCAGGACTATACGGTGAACGAAGTGGACTCTTTTTTACATTTGTTGACCTCCTCCAAAGCCAAGAGGAAGAAGATAAACCCGAGTGGATACTCCTTGAAAATGTTAAGGGACTTTTATCAAGTGGCGGGGGACGAGATTATCTCGACTATCTCTCTATCTTGGATGAAGCAGGGTACGACCTTGAGTGGCAAGTGTTCAATTCAAAAGACTACGGAGTTCCCCAAAATCGAGAACGCATCTACACTCTCGGACATCTTAGAAGTAGAGGTCGACGAAAAGTACTACCTATCAGCGGAGAAAGCGGTAGCCATCTTAAGCAACTTGTAGGTGGTATGCAAAGCTACCGTGTCTACGACCCTAGTGGAATTGCCACAACTCTTGTTGGTGAGGGTGGAGGACTAGGTGCTAAAACAGGTCTTTATCTAATTGACCAATCTTTGACAGAACCAAAGTTGACAGATGAGGCACGTTGTATCACTGCACGATATACTGCTGGAGCTACAAAACGGACTGCGATGAATTCTGGAGTACTCGAAATACAACCCATTCTGACACCCAATCGAATCAACAAACGTCAAAATGGACGTAGGCTCAAGGAACAGGATGAGCCAATGTTCACATTGACCTCTCAAGACCGCCATGGTGTTCTTGAAGGCATCAAGGTCAGAAATGGTACGAAGCAAGGTTATCAAGTTGCAGAGGTTGGAGATTCGGTGGATTTATCTTATCCTAACTCACCAACGAGACGAGCAAGGGTTGGGAAGGGAATTGCTCATAACATCTCCTGTGGTGGTCAAATGGGTGCTGTGGTTTGGAATGATCGAGTTGTAAAAATCAGACGTTTAACCCCTCGAGAATGTTTTCGTCTACAAGGATTTTCGGATGATTTATTCGAGAAAGCCCAAGCAGTAAACTCCGATGCCCAACTGTATAAACAAGCTGGAAATGGTGTGACGGTAACAGTGGTTTATGCCATTGGTTGTGCCATTCTAACGAGCGAAGAATTATCGAATATATCTTAAAAATAATCGAGAAATGACTGGATATATGTCTCTTTTAGAGTTAATATGTACACAACAAAGGAAGAGGAGAACAAATCCATGACAACAACACTTGAAAAACTTTACAACATCTACCCAGCAACCGCAAGTATCATTCCTTACAAAGATTGGGTCATCGTTGCATCGAATGGATATAAAGGAATAGAAGTTGAGATTTACGAAACGGCTGATAGTCTTGAAGAGTTTGAAAACTTCGAACGCAGATTTGACCGCATTTACCAAGAAGCAAGAACATTCGAAGACTTTGGACATGCAGTTAAGTGGGCATTTCAAAAGATTGGAGAATAACATGGACGCAAAAATTTTCAATAACCTAAAGACAACCTATCCGGTTGGGACTAAGGTTAGATTAGTTAGAATGGATGACCCACATCCAGTTCCTAAAGGCACACTTGGAACTGTGATTGGAGTGGATGACATTGGTTCACTCTTAGTTAAGTGGGAAAACGGCAGTTGCCTAAATGTTTTGTATGGAATTGATATCGTAGAAAAGGTAATGTGAGATGTGGGAAATTATGACTCGAACGGTTGGAGACAGACATTACGTTTGTGAGTTTCTCCGTGAAGACACAACAGACCCAAGGAATATAGACGGTGCATGGATTAGAATACTGACAATAAATCGTGATGGTGAATATATCTACCAATATAGATATGGGAATGAAATAGGTAACATGGGCGACATTGATAGAACAGTTTGTCAGGCTGTTCTTGATAACTTTAATGAACTTTAAGAAGGAACTCGAATTGAGTTCTTTTTTCTTACTCTAAGGGAGGTGAGATTGTGGCAATCAGGGGGCGAAAACCAAAGCCTACGAATATGAAAATACTTGAGGGAAATCCTGGTAAGCGACCACTCCCTTCGAATGAAGTCAAACCCAAACAAAAAGCCCCACGTTGCCCACAGTGGCTTGAAGATGATGCAAAGAAGGAGTGGAAACGGATGGGAAAAATTCTCGAACAGATGGGAATTTTAACCGAAATGGACATGACTGCATTTGCAGGTTATTGTCAAGCTTACGCTCGCTGGAAAGAGGCGGAAGAGTTCCTTTCCAAGCATGGCTCCATTATCAAAACTCCGAATGGCTATCTCCAACAAGTCCCTCAAGTCTCTATCAGCCAGACCAACCTCAAAATCATGCTTAAGTTCTGTGAACAATTTGGTTTGACACCTTCAGCCCGTAACCGATTAGCAACGATGGATGCGGAAGTTGGTACTGGTGATGAAATGGAAGATTTGTTAGGAGGAATTTTATGAGCTATCATTATGAACCAAGTCCATTCATGCTTCCAACCTCACACTATGATAAGGCAAAGGCTGATAGGGCAGTAATATTTATCAATAACCTCTCCCACACCAAAGGCAAGTGGGCAGGAAAGCGATTTGATTTGTTGCCGTGGCAGGAACAGATTGTCCGTGACCTATTTGGAATTGTCAAGGAAGATGGTAATCGCCAATTCTTAACAGCCTATATAGAAATTCCAAAAAAGAATGGCAAGTCTGAGCTAGCAGCAGCTATCGCTCTTTATCTACTTTATGCGGATAATGAAGCCAGTGCAGAAGTTTATGGTGCGGCTTGTGACCGAAACCAAGCGTCAATCGTGTTTGATGTAGCCAAGCAAATGGTGCAGATGAGTCGCCCCTTGGAAAAGCGGTCAAAGATAATGGGAGCAACCAAGCGTATTGTAAATTATTCTAACGCTGGTTTTTACCAAGTTCTATCCGCAGAGACTGGGACAAAACATGGACTAAACGTTTCTGGCTTAGTCTTTGATGAAATCCACGCTCAGCCTAATCGTCATTTGTATGATGTATTGACCAAGGGGTCAGGAGACGCAAGGGAACAACCCCTCTTTTTTATTATCACAACAGCTGGAACGGATAGAAACTCTATCTGTTATGAGTTACATACCAAAGCATTGGATATTCTGAATGGTAGAAAGAAGGACACTTCATTCTATCCAGTGGTTTATGGTTTATCTGATGAAGATGATTGGAATGATGAAGCTAACTGGCTCAAAGCCAACCCTTCATTAGGGCATACTATTGGGATTGACCGAGTTCGAGAAGCCTACCAACAGGCACTAGACAATCCTGCCGAAGAGAATGTCTTTAAGCAGCTCCGTCTAAATATGTGGACAAGCTCAAGTGTTGCTTGGATTCCAGAACATGTTTATGCGAAGGGAAATGATCCCATCCAATATGAAAGTCTCAAGGGTCGTAGCTGTTATGCAGGTTTAGACCTTTCTAGTACGTCAGATATAACGGCTTTAGTCTTGGTGTTCCCTCCTAGATTTGAAGAGGAGAATTATATCGTTCTGCCATTTTTCTGGCTACCTGAGGATACATTGGAGCTTAGATGTCGACGTGACCATGTTCTATATGATGTTTGGGAGCGTCAGGGTTACATCAAAACTACAGAAGGTAATGTCGT
>NZ_JAIMDU010000032.1:0-29749 GCF_019794615.1 Streptococcus suis | reverse complement strand
TTTGCCATGGAAGGAAAAAATTAAAAGAGCATGTAAATAGAAAAAGGTTCCAGAGTCGACAGGACTTTGGAGCCTTTTTCAATATACTTTGTTATTGGGCGCTTACATCACAAATAAACAAGAGATTATACCAAACCTTGAGCAATCATTGCATCTGCAATTTGTTCAAACGCAGCAATGTTAGCGCCAGCAAGGTAGTCTTTACCAAGGTCGTATTTTTCTGCAGTTTCTTTAGCTGTGTTGAAGATGTTTGCCATGATGTCTTTTAGACGACCATCAACTTCTTCACGGGTCCATGACAAGCGAAGGCTGTTTTGGCTCATTTCAAGTGCTGATACGGCAACACCACCAGCGTTCGCAGCTTTAGCAAGACCGTAAAGAACACCGTTTTCTTTGTAAACTTTGATTGCATCTAGGTCAGATGGCATGTTAGCACCTTCAGCTACACAGTAAACGCCATTTTTCACAAGGGCAGCAGCCTGTTCGCCGTTGATTTCATTTTGAGTTGCACATGGAAGGGCAATATCTGCTTTACCATCGTAGTTCCATACAGAACCTTCAAAGTATTTTGCAGTTGGTTTTTCGGCAGCATATTCAGTCAAACGAGCGCGGCGTTTTTCTTTAATGTCTACCAAGAGGTCGAAGTCGATACCAGTTTCGTCAATGATGTAACCATTTGAATCAGAAACAGAGATGACTTTTGCACCAAGTTCAGCAGCTTTTTGAACTGCGTATTGAGCAACGTTACCAGAACCTGAGATAAGAACGGTTTGATCTTTGAATGATTTACCATTTGCTGCTAACATATTGTCAGTAAAGTAAACCAAGCCATAACCAGTCGCTTCTGGACGGATCAATGAACCACCGAAGCCAAGAGGTTTACCAGTCAAGACACCAGCATCAAATTGACGTAGGCGTTTGTATTGACCATACAAGTAACCAATTTCACGTCCACCAACACCGATATCACCAGCAGGTACATCGAGTGAAGGACCGATGTGTTTTTGCAATTCAGTCATGAAGCTTTGGCAGAAACGCATGATTTCAGCGTCAGTTTTTCCTTTAGGATCAAAGTCTGAACCACCTTTACCACCGCCGATTGGAAGACCAGTCAAAACGTTTTTGAAGATTTGTTCAAAACCAAGGAATTTCAAGATAGATTGTGTAACAGTTGGGTGGAAACGAAGACCACCTTTGTATGGGCCTACAGATGAGTTAAACTGTACACGGTAGCCACGGTTAACTTGAATATTACCATCTTTATCAGTCCATGGAACACGGAAGCTGATGACACGTTCTGGCTCAACGATACGAGCAAGAATGTTTTCTTCAATATATTCTGGATGTGCTTCAAAGACAGGCTCAAGGGTAGAGAAGAGCTCTTCTACAGCTTGAAGGAATTCTGTCTCGTGAGGATTACGAGCTTTAACAGCTTCGAATGACGCTTGGATGTATGCTTTTGCATTTGTCATGTAGATCACCTGATTTCTTTTTTATTTATTAAATTGTCTGACAATTTAATTTATCTGAAAATTATTATAGCACTATGATTTTTAAATGTAAAGAAGAAAATGTAAGAATTTTAAAAAAATTTAATAAATTTTCGGTTTAAAATCCGAACGTTAGTAGTAAATGAAGAAAATCCGTTTGTTTCTTATGATATAATCAAGAAAGAATGACCTATATGGAGGATAATATGGTTTCAACAGCAACAACTTTAGGTGGATTTCAGTTTGATAATTGCTTGATGAATGCAGCTGGTGTTTGGTGTATGACCAAGGAAGAACTGAATGAAGTGAAACAGTCTGCAGCAGGAACGTTTGTTACAAAAACAGCAACCTTAGAATATCGTTCGGGAAATCCAGAACCTCGGTACCAGAATGTGCCACTTGGTTCTATTAATTCGATGGGCTTGCCGAATCAAGGCTTGTCTTATTATTTGGATTATTTGTTGGAATTGCAGGAAACGGAACCAGAACGTACATTTGTTTTATCTTTAGTTGGAATGTCGCCAGATGAAACTCATCAGATTTTAAAAACAGTAGAGGCTAGTGGCTTTAAAGGATTAACGGAACTAAACCTCTCTTGTCCCAATGTTCCCGGAAAACCACAAATTGCTTATGATTTTGAAACGACGGAAGCCATTTTGCGCGAAGTATTCACGTATTTTACAAAACCGCTTGGTATTAAGTTGCCACCTTACTTTGATATTGTTCATTTTGATCAAGCAGCAGCAATCTTTAATCAGTTTCCACTAGCCTTTGTCAATTGTGTCAATTCAATTG
Organism: Streptococcus suis; assembly: GCF_019794615.1. Classification (GTDB taxonomy): domain Bacteria; phylum Bacillota; class Bacilli; order Lactobacillales; family Streptococcaceae; genus Streptococcus; species Streptococcus suis_AI. The sequence continues at coordinate 27,464 of NZ_JAIMDU010000032.1, read as the reverse complement.
GTAACGGTCTCTACATTGAAGATGAATCAGTGGTTATCAAGCCCAAAAATGGTTTTGGGGGTATTGGAGGAGAATATATCAAACCGACTGCCCTTGCCAATGTCCATGCCTTTTACCAACGGTTGAAACCTGAAATTCAGATTGTTGGAACAGGTGGTGTTCTGACGGGACGTGATGCTTTTGAGCATATTTTATGTGGTGCTAGTATGGTTCAAATTGGGACTACTCTTCACAAAGAAGGTCCAGTCGCTTTTGAACGAATCACAGCTGAATTGCAAGCCATCATGCTTGAAAAAGGCTATCACAGTATTGAAGACTTCCGAGGGAAGTTACGGCATTTAGATGACTAGATGTGAGGAGAACTAAGAAAAGACTGGAATGTATTGTATTTCCAGCCTTTTTATTTTCAGAAGTTTTGTTTAACAATGCTTTCCAGTCGGAAGATGCCGAAACTTGAATTTTTACAAAAGGTATATGAATTTAGAAATGGCTAATTTCTTTAGATTTTTTGAGAAAAAAGTCGTATAATAAGTAAGTAATGAAGTTAATATGAGGTGGAATGATATGGGAAGAAGAACACGTTATGCTCGTCAAGTAAGAATGTCTTCATCTCGGACAAAGATGCATTTTTTCTTTATTTGTGGCCTGGCTGTTATTATATTATTTATTATTATCATTAGTGAGCATCTTGTTCCTAGTCTTCAGAAAGAATCAGGTTCACAACATGTTGATTCAAATCAGGTAGCTCATTCAGAAAATTCTGTTCGTATCATGGTCCATGGGGATTTACTGTATCATTTACCAATTCTTCGAGGAGCAGAGCAATTTGATGGGAGTTATGATTTTTCGGAAAACTTTACCTATGTCAAGCCTTGGATTGACCAGGCAGATTTTGCGATTGCGGATTTTGAAGGGACAATTTCTCCAGATTTTGATTTAGCGGGGTATCCACTTTTTAATGCTCCTAGTATCGTTGCTACCAATATTCATGACGCAGGCTATGATTTGGTGGACTTAGCTCATAATCATATCCTAGATTCTCATCTTTCAGGTCTGATTTCCACAGTTAATACTTTCCAGCAAGCTGGGGTGGACACGGTTGGAGTTTATGCTGACGGAAATCGGTCAACTGCTCCAGTCTATATTCGTGAGGTAAATGGTATTCGAATTGCAGTATTAGCCTATGCATATGGTTTCAATGGGATGGAGGCTTTGCTGAGTCAAGAGGAATATGATGCCTATTTATCAGATTTCAATCAAGAAAAGATGCAAGAAGAGATTGAACAGGCTGAAAAAGAGGCGGACATTACCATTGTCATGCCTCAGACGGGTGTGGAATATCAGTTGGAGCCAACGGAAGAACAGACGAGTCTGTATCGGAAAATGGTGGACTGGGGAGCTGATATTGTTTTTGGAGGACATCCTCATGTGGTTGAACCAGCTGAGATTATTGAGAAAGACGGCCAGAAAAAATTGATTATCTACTCTATGGGAAATTTTCTGTCAAATCAGCGTATCGAAACCATGGAAGATACCCCTAATGCCCAGTGGACTGAGAGAGGTGTTCTAATGGATGTGACCATTCAGAAAAAGGATGGTCAGACAAGTATTCAAGCAGCTCAAGCTCATCCCACTTGGGTTAGTCGTGTTTCAAAGGGTACTTATTCAACAGAAGGCTATGAACAATTCACTTATCAAACCTATATATTAGAAGATTGGATTGCTGGTGGGCAGTATTATGGACAATTGGACCCTGAGACACAGGCGCGTGTAGATACAGCCTATCAGGAAATGAAGGAATTTGTCAATTTAACATGGTAAGGAGAAAAAATGACGGTTGGATTAATCGCAACAGATATGGATGGAACATTTTTAGATGGTCAGGGAAGTTTTGATAAAGAACGTTTTTCTATCATTTTGAATCAGTTAGATCAAAAAAATATTCCTTTTGTGATCGCTAGTGGCAATGGAATGGGTAGATTATTGCAACTTTGTAAAGGATTTGAAGACCGACTTATCTTTGTTGCAGATAATGGGGCTCATGTCTATCAGAATGGTAAAACACTTATCCGTCGTACCATTCTGCAAGAGGAAACGAAGGCTATTTTAGATTTTTTCAGCGGACAATGGGCTGACGTGTGTCTGATGTTATCAAATGAAGAAAATATTTATATGCAGGTAGGAGCAAACATGCCTTTTGCAGGAACTGATTTACCAATCGAGCCTGCACAAATGGCTGCTTTCCAAAATCGAGTAAAATACTTAGAAAATCTCAGTATTTATCCTACCCTTGATCCGATTTATAAGGTCGGTCTATGGGTGCCTGAAAATCGCGTAGATCAGCTAACTGAGCGGTTTAATCAGGCTTTTCAAGGTCGATTAGTTGCAGTAACGAGTGGGTACGGCTCTATTGATATCTTACCACATGGTATTCATAAGGCTTGGGGCTTGGAGCAGGTTTTGAACAGTTTAGGGATTGCCCCTGAGCACGTGATGGCCTTTGGTGATTCAGACAATGATATCGAATTATTGTCCTACGTAGGGTATTCCTATGCCATGGAAAATGCGACAGATAGAGTTAAGTCAGTTGCCAAATATAGGGCACCTAGCCATCTAGAGTCTGGAGTTTTCCGAGTAATAGAGACCTATATTGAACAGGAGAGGGAGTAAAAATGATTCGATTAATTGCCTTTGATATGGATGGGACATTCCTCAATTCTCAAAATGATTATGACCGTCCAAGATTTCAGAAAATATTCAAGAAAATGCAAGAAATGGGGGTCCAGATGGCAGCCATTTCTGGCAACCAATACCAACAGATTCGTTCCTTTTTTACTGAAGAAGCAAATCAAATGACCATTGTTTCCGAAGTTGGTGCTGTTATAGTAGAAAACGGTGTCAGAATATTTGAATCTCATTTTGAGAAAGATATTGTAGAGGGAATATTAGAAATATTAAATCAAAAGGATTTGCTAAGGTCCTGTTCAGTTAGCGGATTTAAAGCACTTTATTATGCAAAAGATGTAAATGTTGATTTTAAACAACTTATTCAAGGTCATAATTTTGTCTGTGAGGAGGTGGAAAGTCTCTTACAATTACCGGACGATAAGATGACGATAATCACTCTTCATTTACCAGAAGAAGTTATTCCGGATTTGTTGAAAGAGCTTAATCAAGTTGGTCAAGGAAAGGCCCGAGCGGTGTCTAGTGGTTTTGGATTTATTGATATTATCCCTTCAGGAATTAACAAGGGGATCGCTTTAGACTTTCTTGCCCGTCGATGGGAGATTTCTCCAAGTGAAATAATGGTATTTGGTGATAGTGGTAACGATTTAGAAATGCTCGAATATGCTACATATTCCTATGCGATGGAAGGTAGTCCAGAGGAAGTGATTAGAGCAGCAAAGTTTGTTGCTCCTTCAAATAATCAATCAGGAGTATTAGAAGTGATTGAACAAGTACTGCTAACCTCAAACTAAAACAGCTTGACTGCTTAAAGGCGGTCAAGCTGTTTTTGTAGGTAATGATATCGTCATTTAGATTATACTCTTCAAAAATCAATAGCAGACGTTGTTGACTTGATTTGATGAGTGAAAGGCTCCAGTGGAGCCTTTCAGCCTGTTACCTTGAAACAAAATAGTAATAGGGTTCTATCTGCATCAGCGTCGCCTAGTCTGACAAGGAACTGAGGTGCAGGCCGTACTGTCTGGAGCTTGTCGCCTAGTACTAAAAGCAAACTAACAGACTCTAAAAGCGACGGTCGCTGACTTTATTTCCAACATGACTTAGCCACTTCCCAGTCTCTACTGACATCCAGCTCCGATGTCTTTAACCACCTACACTGGTGAATTTGGTCATGCCGTAGCGGAAGATTTTGTAATTGATGCTAAATATGACGATAAGGACAAGTGGCAAGGCTAGTCCCCACATTGACAAATCTAAAAAATAGAGTGCTGGGAAATAAGCTGTGAAGGCGTAAGGAAATACAAAAATTAGAAAAATTTGAATGATTTTTGGATAGATATTTAGAGGATATTGGGCCATCTGATTGAGGGCAAAAATACCCATAGTTAATGGAAAAGACTCTACAATCCAAAAAGCTAGAGCAGTAGGTCCAAGCTGTATTGCTGCATAGAGTAAGCCAATACAAATTGTAATAAAAATAAGTAAGATTAGTTTACCAAGACTCCATTCCAGGCCAAGTTCTTTGGAAGCTTGAAAGAGAGCAATGGAACCGATAAGCGTCGTCCCAATTCCTTGTGGCTGAATTCGTTCACAAATGAGTTGAAAGAGTGGATTGACAGGCATCAGCATAAGTCGTTCAAATTCACCCTGTCGGATATAGCGACTACCAAACATCCAAAGATTATCAAAGAAAATTAAGTGAATAGATCGACCAACTGTTGCAATTCCATAGATGAAAAGCATTTGGCCGTAATTAAAACCGGCAATTTCCTTAATGTTTCCAAAGAGAATGTTGAGGAAAATGAGATAGACAATTTGTTCAATCAAAGAGGAGAATAGCCCGATAAAGAAGTCCACGCGAAATGACATCTGAGCCATCATGAAGACTTTGATATTATACAAGTAGAGGCTGATATATTTTTTCATGTTAACCTCCAAAAATGACAATGCGTCGTTTGGCTTGAGACCAAAGGCCTGCAATAAAAAGAGTGAGAAAAGGTATCCAAAGAACTTGCAAGCCCAGAGCCCTTAGATCGCTTTCTTGCCCAAGTAAAATGGAGATAGGGACATTAACAGCATAATTATAGGGCAATAGCTTTAAAAAGTTTTCCACGGCCTTTGGATAAAAGCTGAGTGGCAAGAGTGCTCCAGAGGCTAGATTGAAGAGACCGGTTCTCAAGAGCATAACGCCCCAAGCGTTGACGGTAAAAAAAGCCAAAAATCCAAAAGCCATATCTAGTAGTTGGACGATAAACATGCCGAGGATGGAGCTGACGAGAAAAAGGAGCAATGTTTTCCCATCAGGCAAATAGAAATCTTGATGAACAAGCAAGATTCCGATAAATACGAGTCCAAATTTAAAGAGTTCCAACAGTTTATTTCCTAAATCTTTGAAAAAGAGTGCTAGGATAAAGGAGTAGGGTCTGAGAAATTCTCCAGCAATGCTCCCTTTCAAAATACTATAAGATAAATCTTCACCCAGTGAGAAAGAATTCAAACTGGCTAGTAAATTGGCGAAAATAATATAAGTGGTAAAAGTTTGCAAGGTAAAACCGTTGACTTCAGATTGAGTAAAGAAAATAGTTTTCCAGACATAGAGAGCCACCAAGATCTTCACTGCCAGTGAAACGAAGGTGGCCACAAAGAAGGCCTTATATTGTAAGGCAGTCATCATAGTCAGGCGGGTCATGTAGAGATATTTACGCATGGATACCCTCCTCATAAATTTGGCGGACCATGGTCTCAATTTCCAATTCTTTCATGGTAACATCTTCCACAGTAAAGTGATTGAAGACTTGCTCAATCACCTGAGCACTGGTCCAAACTTTACTTTGGTAGTGGATTTCAAAGTGAAAATCATCTTTTCGAACAAATTCCAAGCCTTCCAATTGTAAGTCCTGTTCGATTGGTTTTTCTGTGGAAAAAAGGATGGTTTTGATAGTGGAAAACCGTTCTTTTAGAATGGTCAGAGAACCATCGTAAACTTTTTTGCCTTTATCAATGATGAAAATCCGCTCACAGAGACTCTCAATGTCCTTCATATCATGGGATGTAATCAAAAAAGTAGTCTGGTATTCTTGATTCATATAGCGAATAAAGGAGCGAATAGTCTCCTTTACGCTGGCATCCAAGCCGATGGTTGGTTCGTCCAAAAAGACAACGGCAGGTTGGTGAATAAAGATAGCCGCAAATTCACAGCGAACTCGTTGTCCTAAAGAGAGGTTACGGATAGGTTGCTTCATGATGTCTGCCAAATCCAATAAGTCAATCAAGACAGCTAATCTCTCTTTAAATAGCTGATCTGGAACATCATAAATTTTGGCGTGTAGAATAAAAGATTCCTGTACGGGTAAATTCCAATCAAGATGCGATTTTTGCCCAAAGAGGACGCCAATTTGCTTATTCACTTCTTTACGTTGCTCTTGTGGGTTCAACCCGTTGATGCGAACTTGTCCTTGGTCAGGAAATAAGACTCCAGTTAACATTTTGATTGTGGTTGACTTACCAGAACCATTTGAGCCAATATATCCAATAATTTCTCCTTTCTCAACTTGCAAGGAAATGTCTTGGACCGCTGGAATTAATTTTTTCTTTGGTTTGAAAAAGGCTTTGATTGATCCTTTTAAACCGACTTCCTTATCTATAACTGAATATGTTTTTGATAGATGCTCTGCTTGAATCATATCTGAATCTCCTCGCTGAAAACGTTTGCGCAATATTTAGTATAACACAATTAAGGAGATTTGGAACAAAAATGAAGCATTACGGCAACATTTTAATAAGGAAATCGGTCATATATTGAGGAGATTCTTGCTTCCCATTTTTTATCCATACTTGAATGATTCCAAAGAAGGCATGTGAAAAATAAATGCTTCGGTACTCGTTTTCAAGTGGTGATAAATCTTCTTTTCCCAAACGTTCAGCTAAATCGTTTGCGATCAATAATCTAACTTTATTGATGAGGAAATTTTGGATTTCTTGAGTTCCGTTATGGGTCAGTAAGGATGACAATAATTTTTCACGGTAGAGTAGTTCAAAAATTTCTAAGAAAGAGGACTGTCGATTTCCATCATAGCGATCAAATATGGTCTCTAACTTGTGAAATAAGCCTTGTTGGTAGGAGTCAATCAATTCATATTTATCCTTATAGTGGGTATAAAAACTAGAGCGACTAATTCCTGCTGTCTGAGCGAGATGGGTGGTTGTAATCTCATTAAATCCTTGAGTTTCTAAGCAAGTCACCATTGCTTCTAAAATGGCTTGACGAGTTCGTTCTTTTCGATTATCTGTTCCCATATTTTCTCCTTTTGAACATTTTTAGACACATTGTCTAAAAACGATTCTTCCTACTTGATTTTGAAAATGATACTTGTATAATGTATTTTATCAGTTTTTGGACAGGATGTCTAAAGGAGTTAATTATGTCAGAAAAAGTAAAGAATTTTTTCACTCGACCAATGACCTTGATTACCATTATTGGTATAGCTTGTGTCCCGGCCTTATACAATGTTAGTTTCCTAACCTCTATGTGGGATCCTTATGGACGATTGGATCAGCTACCTGTAGCAGTTGTAAACCAAGATCAGTCTGCAACCTTTCAAGATAAAACCTTAACCATTGGTGATGATATGGTAGATAATATGAAAGAAAGCAAGAGTCTGGATTTCCACTTTGTATCAGAAAAAGATGCAGAAAGAGGTTTGGAAGAAGGGGACTATTATATGGTCATTACCCTACCAGAAGATTTGTCAGAAAAAGCTTCTAGTCTCTTAACGGACCAGCCAGAGCATCTAACAATTTCCTATCAAACCTCTAAAGGTCACAGCTTTGTCGCTTCTAAGATGGGCGAGTCAGCCATGGAAAAATTGAAAGCATCTGTTTCAGAGACGATTACCGAAACATACACCTCGGCTGTTTTTGACAGCATGGGAGAGATTCAATCTGGTATGGTTGAGGCGGCAGATGGAAGTCAACAATTGACAGATGGAGCTAGTCAATTAGAAACCGGAAGTCAGACTCTATCATCAGGCCTATCTACCTTATCTTCATCAGGTCAATCACTTGTGACAGGAGCAAACCAATTGGCCACTGGAGTTGTGTCTTACACAGATGGAGTCAATCAGGCTGCTTCAGGAAGTCAAACACTTTCCAGTGGCTTAACAACTTACACAAATGGGGTAGCTAGTCTTGCTTCAGGTGCCGAGCAATTAAATGCCAATTCCTCTCAGCTCATCGCTGGGGTGGGACAATTAAAATCAGGAGCAAGTCAGGTTGAACAACTGGTAACGGGTGCCAATCAATTGCAGGCAGGCTTGGAACAACTCGCTAGTTCAACTAGTTTGTCTGCTGAACAGTCTAGTCAGATACAGGCCTTATTGACTGGACTTCCTCAGCTGCAAGCGGCCATCAACCAATTAAATGATAGCCTATCAAGTATCGGAGGAGTTGCAGTAGATACCACTACTCTATCTAGCCTCTTGACGGAGATGGGTGCTCAAGCTCAAGGATTGTTAACTGCAGCACAAGCCGATAAAACAGCCAGTATTGCAGCCTTACAAGCAACGGCTACCTATCAAAACTTGACAGCTGATCAGCAAGCTGAATTGGTTGGAGCCCTCCAAAATTCGCCTTCTACAACAGTGGCAGCAGCCCAAACGATTTTGGGCCAATTATCTCAACTGAGTCAAGCCTTATCTAGTCTACAAAGTCTTTCTGGTCTTGGAACGCAATTAGGTCAATTGCAATCAGCTGTCAGTCAGATCAACACAGCTGCCAATCAGGCATTGCCAGGTGCTACAACAGCCATTAAAAACCTATCAAGTGGCTTGAGTCAGGTCAACACAGCTTTGAACCAGCAAGTTCTACCAGGAACTCAAGCCTTGACGAGTGGTGTGAGTCAACTTCAAACGCAACTGTCAAGTGGAGCTAGTCAACTCATGTCAGGGGTGACAGCATATACAGCAGGTGTTGCCCAACTAGCAGAGGGTGGAGCTCAGTTGGTTGCTAACAACAGTAGTATCCAATCTGGAGGTAGCCAGTTAACATCAGGATTGGCAACCTTAGCTGCTAACTCTAGTCAACTTGTCAGCGGTTCAGGACAACTGGCTTCTGGTAGTCAGCAATTAATTGCTGGTGCGGATCAATTAGCTAGTGGTGGGCAAACCTTGACAAGTGGTATTTCGACCCTACTTGTCGGAAGTGAAACCTTAACAAATTCACTCAGTTCAGCCAGTCAACAACTATCAGTCATCTCTGTAGAAGACAAAAATGCACAAGCAGTTTCTCAACCAGTCACCTTGGAACACAGCGACCAAGATGATGTGAAGACCAACGGTGTCGGAATGGCTCCTTATATGGTATCTGTCGCACTAATGGTTGCAGCCTTGTCAGCGAATGTTATTTTTGTCAAACACATTGACAATCGCTCCTACAAGAATCGTTGGGATTGGGCTAAAGGGAAATTGTTACTTAATGGTACGATAGCCAGCCTAGCAGCACTGATTCTGTACGGTGTTCTTCGCTTGATTGGAATCGATCCAGCTCATCCTATGGCAACCTTGGGATTAATCCTCTTAGCTTCATGGACCTTTATGGCCCTCGTTACAGCCTTGGTGGGTTGGAACAATCGTTTCGGCTCCTTCGCAAGTTTAATTATCTTGTTACTACAGCTTGGATCAAGCGCAGGTACCTACCCAATCGAACTTAGCCCACGCTTCTTCCAAGTCATTCAGCCTTATCTTCCAATGACGTATTCTGTTTCAGGTCTTCGTCAAACCATTTCTATGGTTGGAAATAGTAGTCATCAAGTTTGGATGCTGAGCCTCTTCTTGGTAGGCTTCATGGGATTAGGTCTCTTGATTTATAATCAGAATAATGAATAATTAGAAAACCAACTGCTCCATGTGGACAGTTGGTTTTTCAGGTAATTTTGATTTTTGATAAGTATTATTTTGACAATTTTTTAGGTAGTTTGTATCTGCCACTGTTTATGGCAACCATTCTTTACCAAGCTGAATGACTCCATTTGTGGAAGTGATCGTCAATTTATTCTTGCTATCTTTTTTCCCACTTGTAAAAGTTTGTTTGTTGTCTTCAACGGTAACTGTTTGGTCCTTATAAACGCCCTCAGGGAAGATTCCAATCTCTTTTAATAGTTCCTGTAAATTGGCATCTTCTTGTATTATACTCTCAATTTCTTCATCCGTCAGGTTGCTTTCTCCATAATAGAAAAGTTTTCGTTTATCGATGGATAGTTCTGCAGTAAGCAGAGCCTCCTTTTGGCTTTTCTCAGATAAATTGATACGTGAATTAGTGTGATGATATTCCCCAAATCCTGTAAAACGATTTTCACCAATTACAGTGATATTGGAAGTGTCTATGCTGTCGTAATGTTCCCAGGTTGTATTTTCCAGCTGGCTATCTGAGATATGGAAACTACTAGCATAACCTGTAGCGGTCACATTTTTAAGGGTTGAATCCTCAATGTAGACATTTCCATAGTCCGTATTAATGCTTCCATTCTCGATAGTAGATCGGATAATGGACGGACTGCCATAAAGTGAAACTTGTTCGATATGGATGCCCTCTATAGAAAGTTCACCATTCGTACCGGATTCCAATTTTTTCAGTGTTTTTCCTTTTGGGATTTCGATGGTAACCTCTAAGTTCTCATAATTGCGAATTGCAACGTTTTCTGCAAGAAACTGCATGATACCGTTGATTTTGAAGTCAGGAACAATTGAATCAAGAATCAATTCGCCATCGTTTTCTGTTACTTGGAATGGAAGTAGAAAACTCTTTTCAAAATCATGGTACCGAACGTGATAGTCACTGTCTTCAGATTCGATGATACGAATGGATCGTTCCCATCCACCGTTGATTAGAACAGAGTCTAATTGCTTGTAGGATTGCTCTTTGTAGGTTGGTTTCACGACATCACTTAATTGATCAACCCCTCCAGAGAAGAAGCCAATCCCTGTCATAATCAAACCGAGTATCAAGCAGACAAAACCAGTAATGCTGGCAATAAGTAATTTCTTTTTCATGCTCGTTTACCTCTTTTCAATATCCATTGGAAAAAAGCTTTAACTAGTTTCCAAGACCAATAGGCAAAAATAAGAGTAACTAGACAGACTAATACAGCTCCGCCTAACATGGTTAAGCCACTACCGAATCCTAGTAAGAATACACCGATGCCATGTGAAAGTAGACTAAATCCTTCCCAGATAAGATAGCCTCCACTGACAAATAGTCCGACACCGAGAACGAATCCTCCCATGATGAAACCAATAATCAGCAAGACGAGAACTACTAAGGCACCAAGTAAGATAAGGAGAACGGGTATGGCAATTGGAAGTGTAATGATGGCCAGCATGGCTAACCAGATAACTTTTTTCGCTTTTCTAACTTCTTGAAAGTTTTTTCCTAAGTAAAAGGCTCCTGCGATCGAAGTGATAAAAATTCCAGCGATGCCAAATAGGGGTTCGATGAAGAGGAAAAATACAGATAGTAAGAGAGCAAGGACAAGACCGGCTACTATGTATAGTGGTCTATAGTTGATTGGTTCATCACCCATTTCTTGAACGTCCTCAACTTGAATATGGCGGTTTAAGATATTGGTAATCAACTCACTGGCTGCTTCTTTTGGGGAACCTAATTCCTCTATAATAGCAGTTTCTTTTTCTGGACCAGCTTCGTCAAAATATTCATTGAAAAAAGTAATGGCTTCTTGGAATTCTTTATGAGGCAATTTTTTCAAATATTTTTCCAATTGAGCCATGTATTCAGTTCTTGTCATGGCGGACGCTCCCTTCTATAATGCCGTTTATCGTGTTAGTATATGTATCCCAATCATCTTTTAATCGGACCAATTCTTCGTGCCCCAATTGAGTCAAACTGTAATATTTCCTCATTCTTCCCTGATATTCACGGGAGTAGGTCGTTAAAAATTCATTTTGCTCCAATCGTTTCAGGATAGGATAGAGTGCAGATTCCTTTATATTGGAAATCAGCTTAATGGTCTGACAAATTTCATAACCATAAGAATCATCGGACTCTAAAATGGCCATGATGAGAAATTCTGTCAGCACAGCAGGAACGGGAAAATGCATGGCAGTCACTCCTTTCATTTATTTTGGTAATCTTGGGTATTATTTCGATATATGCTTTTTACTTTTATATATCAAAATCTACTATATATAAAATATACACCCATAAACCAATCTTGTCAAGCATTTATATGTAAAAAATATCTGTAAACTATTTTCAACTATTTTCAATGGATTTCAGGTGTAAACGTTTTATGGACTTGAAAAATAATTTCAGAGTAGTAAACTTAATGTATGGAATAGCAATTTTTATGATTTCATACTGTGAGGGTTATCTGAAATGAAGGAATTGTTAATGTAAGGGACATGATTCGTGTAGTACAAACGGCCACAGGAGTTGAATGGAGGAGTGGAATGAAATTATATGTTCAGTTTATGATAATTCTGGTATTTTCATTTTTAGGAGAAGCTATTTCGACTATTTTTCATCTTCCTATTCCGGGAAGTATCATTGGCTTAATCCTCCTATTTTTAGCCCTAGAGTTCAAATTAATTCGTCTTCGCCACATTCATACGGTTGGAAATTTTTTGCTGGCTAACATGACCATTCTTTTTTTGCCTGCAGCGGTGGGGATTATGGAGAGATTTGATGCAATTAAAGATTATTTACTTCCTATTATCATCGTCATCTTAGGCGCCATTTTTTTAAATATCTTAGTCATTGGTTTTGTTGTTCAATTTGTGAAACAGAAGTTTGAAGGTGACTACATTGATGCGGAGGGAATGCATGACTGACCTTTTTTCCAATCCTATTTTTGGTATTATGTTATCAATTGCAGCATATTTAATTGGAATGCTGATTTATCGGAGATTTCCTCATCCAATCACAACCCCACTGTTGGTAGCTACAGGATTGATTATTGTCTTTTTAAAAATGACAGGTATCTCCTATAAGGAATATTATGCAGGAGGTTCCTATCTAAATATGCTTATTGTGCCTTCAACAGTAGCTCTGGGTATTCCTTTGTATCGTTCTTTCCATCTAATGAAACATCACATTCGAAGTATTTTATTGGGAATTTTTGTTGCTTGCATTGTCAATACTGTCTTTACTGCCCTGATTGCCAAATGGTTTGGGATGGATTTTTTTCTAGCAATCTCTCTTTTTCCAAAATCTGTCACCACTGCTATGGCTGTTGGTATTACTGATAAAATGCAAGGAATAGCAACTGTTACTCTTGTAGTCGTTGTTGCAACAGGAATTCTGACAAGTGTTCTTGGTCCGGTCTTTTTAAAGCTACTAAAAATTGAAGATCCGGTAGCTGTTGGTCTTGCTTTGGGAGGAACAGGACATGCCATTGGAACGGGTACAGCGATAAAATATGGGCATACGCAAGGGGCAATGGCTGGCCTAGCTATTGGGATTACAGGCATCATGTATGTGGTGATTAGTCCTATAGTTGCGCAGATTATCTTACAATAAAAAAACTACGGTAGGAATTGAACTGCTCCCTGTCAAGTGGACAATGAAATAATAAAAGATTAGGCGACGGCCTTGTTCCTCATTTCAAGAGGGGCAAGGCCGTTGTTGCGTTCTTGAAATCGTTGATGATTGTAAAAATAGATGTAGGCATCAATATCTGACACCAGCTCCTCAAAAGTCTTATACTTCTTCAAATCATAGCACTCCGTCTTAAAGTGCCCAAAGAAGCTCTCAATTGGTGCGTTGTCAATACACTTACCAACACGAGACATGGAGCGGGTCATCTGATACTTGGTCGTTAAACGGTAATAATCTTTCGAAGTATATTGTGAACCTCGGTCGCTGTGAATCAATGGTGTCGCTTCAGGATTAGCTTTTCGGGCTTTACGAAGTGTTTCTAATACCAATTCATTATCATTAAACTGGCCGACCACATAAGCGACAATAGAGCCATCATAAAGGTCCTTAATCGCACTCAAATAGGCTTTACAGCCGATACTGTACTTCAAGAAAGTCACATCTGTACACCATTTCTGATTGGGAGCAGTAGCTGTAAAATCACGATTGAGAATGTTGTCTTCTACATTGACAAAGCTGGTCTTGGTACAGTAGCCCTTAGCTCTTCTGATAATGGAACGAATGCCTAAAATGTGCATCAATCGTCGAATCCGTTTCTTGTTGTAGCTTGTTCCAAGCTTGCGATTGACAAATAGCGTCATACGACGATAACCAAGAATACCATTATGTTGGCTATGAAGGTCCTTGATAACATTAATCAATCCTAAATTTTCCTGTTCAGAAACTGTTTCCTGATGTTGTAACCACTTGTAGTAGCCTGAGCGAGATACCTTTAGAATACGGCACAAGTGGCTGATAGAAGCCTCTTTCTGTTCATCCGCATATTCTTTAATCGCTTGGAAGGATTCCAAGTGGCGACCTAGTCTTACCGTCGGTTTCGTCGCTTGATTTCTTCTAACTTTTTTAGCAGGCCATTCTCCATTTCAAGATACTTAATCCGTTCTTCCTGTTGCTTGATTTTGAGGCGTAACTCTTCTTCTGGAGTAAGATTGGGTTTACTTTCAAGACCTTTTCCACGACGATCTAGGAGGCCGTTAGAACCCTCCTTTTCGAACTTTCTAACCCAAGAATAGACCTGTTGATAGGAAACACCATACTTCTCAACAGCCCCTTGGTAATCTTTCTCGTGGGCAAGGGTAAAATTGACAATCTCAACCCGTTCGTCAAATGTGGTCTTGCGTCCTTGTTTCATGCGACTCATTCCTCTACTAGTAGCTTTCAATTCTTTACCACTAGTATAACGTTTTATCCAGGATCTGAGAACATAAGAGTCAGAAATTCCATATTTTTCAGTCAAATCTTTGAGACTTCCCAAACCATTAAGATAGTCGGCAACAGCTTGTTCCTTTAGTTCCTTACTATACTTCGTCCAGTGACGGCTTTCCTCTAGCCCCTCAACACCAGATTCTTTGTATTTCCGAACCCAGTTTGATAGAGTGTCATTAGACACACCATGGCGCCTAGCTAACCAACTAATTGATTTCCCTTCTTCCGAGTGAAGTAGAACAAGTTCTAGTTTCTCAGAGACAGATTTTGGACTTCTTTTGGACATGATAAAACTCCCCTTATCGTTTCTAGTGAAAATTTTTGTTTTTTCACTGTCCACTATAAGGGGAGTATATCAAATTCCAACCGTAGTTTTTTTAGTCTACATAAAGTTTGGATTGATTATTCAACCAACTATAAAGAAGTCCGATAAAGAGACCGCCCCCCACGTAGTTTCCTAGTCCAGAAAAGAGGAAATTACTTAATACACTTACTAGATTCATTCCTTCAACTGGTCCACCATTTGCAAAAAAGGCCAATGAGAAAAGGGAGAAGTTTGCGATGACGTGCTCATATCCCAAGAAAGCAAAGATAAAGATGATGAAAATAACGGAAATGAGACGTCCGGCATCATCTTTGATGCGTAAGAAGGTAAATACGCCGATATTCACAACAATATTAGCAAAGATTCCTTCAATAAACTGGGTGAGAGGTGTTTTTTCTAGTTTTGTCACTGTCGCTTCAAATAGGTAGCTGTGAGCATCAACGTGCTGATAAGGCAGTGTCAATGAAACCAAGTAACAAACAAAGACAGCACCGATAAAGTTGAAAAGGATACAGGTTGCCAACATCTTGAGGGCTGTTTTAGTAGGAATCGTTTTTCGATGAATGGCTACGGTCATATACATCATGTTGGATGTTCCAAGTTCAGCATTCATATATAAAATCATGAGTAGTCCCCAACCAAACATCAACCCATAACTAAACTTCCCGAGTCCTTCTGCAACGTGGTTTAGTTTATCTGCCGTATAAAGAGAAATGACAATCCCCAAACCTAGATAGAGGCTGGCTAACATCGATCGAACAGCGTAGGCAGAAAAGCTGTGTTCAAACAAATCTGCTTTTTTCTTGATACTTTTTTCAATTGTATATAGTAGTGTATCTTGGGTAGCTCCCATCCTAATCTCCTCACTTTATCTACTACTTTTTTCGAGTAAACGTTTTCTTTTTATCGAATGGCTTTACTTTGTTTATTATACTTGATAAAATGGTTGTTGTCCAAAAAAAATTCAACTTTTGAAAGGAAAATTAGAAAAATATGGATGTTACATGGACAGTGAAATATGTCACTGAATTTATTGCGACTGCACTCCTTATTATCATCGGTAATGGTACAGTTGCAAACGCTGACCTTAAAGGCACTAAGGGAAACAACTCTGGTTGGATTCTGATTGCGATTGGTTATGGTTTGGCAGTTATGATGCCAGCATTGATGTTTGGTAATGTTTCTGGAAACCACATCAACCCAGCCTTCACCCTCGGATTGGCAGTATCAGGCCTCTTCCCATGGGAACATGTTGCACAGTATATCGTTGCTCAATTGTTAGGTGCAATGTTTGGTCAGTTAGTGGTTGTAGCAGTATACAAACCTTACTTCTTGAAAACTGAAAATCCAAATCACATTCTTGGTTCGTTCTCAACAATCAGCGCGCTTGACAATGGTACAAAAGAAAGTCGTAAAGCTGCAACTATTAATGGCTTCTTAAATGAGTTCGCTGGTTCATTTGTATTGTTCTTCGGAGCACTTGCGTTGACTAAGAATTTCTTTGGTGCAGAGCTTGTTGGTAAAATCATTGAACAAGGTTACGACAAAACAGTTGCTGAAACAATGGTTGCGCCATATACATCAGGTTCACTTGCTGTTGCTCACATTGGTATTGGTTTCCTAGTTATGGCTCTTGTTGCCGCTCTTGGTGGTCCAACAGGTCCTGGTCTCAACCCAGCGCGTGACCTTGGTCCACGTATCGTCCATGCCCTACTTCCAAAATCTGTTCTTGGTGAAAACAAGGCTGATTCAAAATGGTGGTATGCTTGGGTTGGTGTATGTGCTCCAATTCTTGCTGCAATTGTCGCTATTGCACTTTTCAAATTATTATATCTTTAATAGTGAACCCGATTCGTCGGGTTTTTCTTTTTGTTTTATGGATAGTGAGGTGATTCGGTTGTCTGCTCTGCTATTTTCCTAGAAACTATGCTACAATAAAGCTAGAAAAAATCGGAAAAGAGGCTAGAATATGTCAGATGTTATTGCTTTTGGCTATGGAAGCAGTCGAGCGGAGATGCAGCTCAAGCGACTCAATCGTCATGGAATCATCGCAGGTGCGACAGGTACAGGGAAGACCGTTACCTTAAAGGTCTTGGCAGAGCAGTTGAGTGATGCGGGAATCCCGGTCTTTCTATCGGACATCAAGGGTGATTTGAATAGTTTGGTTGCGGCCAATACCAAGGAGATTGATCCTAGTCGCTTGGAGAAAACCCACTATCTTGATTATAACCCTGTTGGCTATCCAGTTGAGTTGTGGGATGTCTTGGGGGAAAATGGGACTCCTGTCCGCATGACTATTTCAGAGCTGGGACCTGTCTTATTGACGCGCTTGCTTGGCTTGAATGACACTCAAGAATCTATACTGAATATCGTATTTAGTGTAGCAGATGAGCGTGGGCTTCTCTTGATTGATTTGATGGACCTGCGAGCTATGCTCAATTTTGTGGCTGAAAATGCGGCAGAGCTGAGCCAGTATTATGGAAATATTCCAGCTCGTTCGGTTGGAGCCATCTTGCGTAGTCTGGTTGTTTTGGAGCAACAAGGTGGTAAGATTTTCTTCGGTGAGCCAAGCCTTGATATTGCTGATTTGATGCGTACAGCAGAAGATGGTCGTGGGGTAATCAACGTTCTCCAAGCTACTCAGCTATTTAATCAGCCAACATTATATTCAACGGTTCTTCTCAGCCTCTTATCAGAACTCTATGAAGTCTTGCCTGAGGTGGGCGATTTGGACAAGCCTAAGATGGTCTTCTTCTTTGACGAGGCTCATGTTCTCTTCAAAGATGCTCCAAAAGTTCTTCTTGAAAAGATTGAATTGATTGTCCGTTTGGTTCGTTCAAAAGGTGTAGGTGTCTTCTTTGTAACGCAGAATCCGACGGATATTCCTGATAGCGTGGCAGCCCAGTTGGGCAACCGCATCCAACATGGTCTTCGCGCCTTTACACCAAAAGAGCTCAAGACAGTCGCGACTGTTGCCGAAACCTTCCGTCAAGAAGGTGATGAGGATTTGGCCAAGGTCATTCAGGAATTGCAGGTAGGTGAAGCAGTTGTGTCTACTCTGCAAGCAGACGGGACACCAAGCTTTGCGGATCGAGTATTGATTTATCCTCCAAAAAGTATGCTGGGAACGGTGGAGCTGAGCGCCCTCTTGTCAGTTATCAATAATTCTCCTTTGATGGAAAAATATGCTGACGCGGTCAACCGTGAATCTGCCCATGAGCAGATTTTAGCCATGACAGAGGCTAAAGAAGCTGAACTCATCAAAAAAGCAGAGCAGGCCGAGGCGGAAAAACAGGCAGAAAAAGAAGCTAAGGTAGCCGCAAAAATGGAAGAGAAAGCCCAGAAAGAAGCGGCTAAGGTGACTCAAAAAGCCAGTCAGCCAGCCAGTCGCAAAACAGATTCCATGATGGATCGCTTTACCAAGAACCTGATGAGTCAGGTCGGACGGGAAGTTGGGCGCGTGGTAACTCGTGGCATTATGGGCATGTTAAAAGGGAAATAAACGACTAGACTGGGAAGGAAACTTCTCAGTTTTTTATCTAGACAAAGTTCTTGCCAGATGCCACAAAATTCGTTAAAATAAACACAAATCACTAGTTAGTAAGGAGTTGCCATGACTGATCAATTGCAGGCATTATTGAAAGACTATCAGCCCCAGCCATTGGGTGAAAAACGTTCTTATGCAGTTTTCTTGCCTCTAGTATGGTCAGACAATCAGTGGCAGGTCTTATATGAGATTCGGAGCGAGGCCATTTCTCAACCGGGAGAAGTTTCCTTTCCAGGTGGCGGAATTGATGAAGGCGAGACAGCAGAAGAAGCTGCCATTCGTGAGGTTATCGAAGAACTTGACATTCAACAGGAACAAATTGAGTTACTGGGAGAAATTGATTATCTCGTTTTCGGTCCCTCGACGATTCGCTGTTTTGTCGGTCGACTTCACTTGGACTGGCAGACTCTTCAACCAAATGATGAAGTGGGTCGATTCTTTACAATTCCACTAGAAACCTTGCTGAAAACGGCCCCTGTCTATTATCAACTGGATTCTCAGATTGTCCCAGATTGTGACTTTCCCTTTGAACGTTTGAGAGGTGGGGTTGACTATCCTTTCAGTCATCACAAACGCTCCGTTCCCTTTTATGAAAATCTACCAGAAAATATCTGGGGAATGACTGCCCAATTTACCCATCGTTTTGTGGAAATCATAAATCAAAAAACTTCGCCCAGATGAGCGAAGTTTTTTGATTTTGTTAACATTCCGAATGACGTTGAACTTATTTTTCAGTTTCCAATAAATGTTGACCTACTAGCGCAGCAAGTGCAGCACCAACTAGCGGAGCAAGGATAAAGACCCAAACCTGGCTAAGGGCAGTTCCACCTACAAAAAGAGCTGGCGCCAAGCTACGTGCTGGGTTAACTGAAAGACCTGTCACGTTCAAGCCCAAGATGATGAGCAAAGTTAAAGTCAAGCCAATAACAAGACCTGCAATTTTTCCGTTGCCCTTGTTTGCTGAAGTTACTGTAACGATAACCAAAACAAAGATGAAGGTTGCAATTGTTTCAAACAAGAAAGCACCTGCGGCATTTACAGTTGTAAATCCATTTTCTCCTAAACTTGCTGTTGAAAGTCCAGCATTTGACAAGAAGAAAATCAAAGTTGATGAGGCAAGGATTGCTCCCAAAACTTGTGCAGCCACGTAAGTAGCAAATTCTTGTACATTCAAACGCTTGTTGATGAACATAGCCAATGAAACAGCAGGGTTCAAATGTGCACCTGAAACAGTACCGATACTGTAAGCGGCTGCTACGATAGAAAGACCAAAGGCAAATGCAATTCCAAGATGACCAAGACCATCTACACCATTACCAAAAACAACAGCGCCAGTCCCGATAAAGACTAACATAAATGTACCGATAAATTCGGCTAAAAACTTTTTAGACATGTTTTTTCCTCCAGTCACATAGTAAAACATTTTCATAAAAATTTCAAGAAAATAGACTTTAAACTTGTGCCAGCGGATGAAATCTAGAGCTACGTTATCTAATAAGTTGCCTTACAGAAATTAATAAAAGCACCTGAAACCATTGTTTCAAGTGCATTCCCAGTTCAATTATTTCACCTCAGTAAGTAATACTCAAAATCTATTTTAGTTGCTATAAACCTCATCAAATCAACGTTTTTTAGGTGTTGAATTTAACAAGAAGGTCAATGGTTGCCAAAAAGGTTGCCATGCGCGTTAAGAAGTCAATTCTGCTATCTTACTTAGATAGATATCTACCGCCTGAGTTTGACTTTTTGGAGAAAGTTCAGCATATATGTCCATGGTAGTCTTGATAGACTTATGTCCCATACGAACCTGTAGTTCTTTCCAATTCATACCAGCATTTAGCATCATTGAAGCGTGTGTATGACGGAATAAATGGAAACCATAATCTGGTAGGCTGGCTTCTTTTAATCGCTTTTGGAGAGTCGTACGTTCGTTTCTATCGCACATGTAGTTCCCATAAATTGTAGGAAATATATGGTCCGATTCGGGAAGTCCGTGCTTTCTAAAATAGTCGTTCATTTCTAAATGGAAATTAATTAAGTCTTCAATGACATTTTTAGGTACAGCTACTTGTCTATTTCCAGCATCAGTTTTGGGAGTTGGTTTGCAAATTACCTCACCTTTTGTTCCCAGCATTTTGTCCGCTTTTTTCCACATCAACGTCTTATTAACAATAATCTCATTTGTTTCAATGACTAAATCATGAATATCCAAGGCTAATAATTCATTGATGCGAAGTGCAGAGGCAAGAAGTGTATTGCAAATAATTTTAAAACGGCGATTTGCCCGATTATTCGGCAATTCAGATAGAAAATTTAGCCAAATAGTTAACTCTTCGTCGTGAAGGACCATGATTTTTCTCTTTATGGCTTTCGGTTTGGGTGGAATAGTGATAGTTGCTGCTGGATTCTTTACTAAACCGTAATTTGTAATACCGAAGTCAAAAATATCGCTCAATTTATGAATGACAGCACCGAAATCCTTTGCACTACCTCTTGCAGATCTCTTTGTTCCAGACTCGATAGATTTTTTAGATTTTTCTGCAAGTTCATTTACCCATGATTGAATTTCAATCATCAACAATGAAATGATAACTTCTATATGGATTTAATATTCTCTTCTTCAGATGAAGAGAATAATATCTAAAGATGCTGTATTATCAAGATCTTTCTACTTTTTTAATGAAATAGAATATTTAAAAGACGTAATAGCGCATATAATATACTTAGCTATATTTGACTAAGATTTTTTAATTAACAAAACGTCCCCACCTCTAATATCACCTAAATGGTCGATTGAAGTGTGAGTTCTGAAATTGATACAATTTAACTTTTTTTGAAAAAAATTCCCAAATTTATTTAGCATTGCGAATATAATAAGTGAGAGCAAGTTGCATACTTAATAATGATGAATAGGAAAAGTAGAATGACAACAATTTTTTAACAAAAATAAACTGCACTAATTGCGGAAAACAAAGTACTTTTGAAAGATTTGATAGGGTTTATGCGGTGAAGACCCCTGAGATTGTTTCTGCTATTTTGGACTGGGATTTCTTTAAATTTACCTGCCATAACTGTAACTATATGGTGCTAATTGATTACCCAACAGTCGTAGTAGATGAAGAACAAAAAACAATTATTCAGTGTGACCTCTTTGACATCTACAAAGTTTAATGTTAAAATTCATTCAAAAGTATATTTGAATGAGGTGTTTTATGATTCAAAATGTTGTTACTTCAATAATCCTGTATTCTGGGACAGCCGTAGACTTACTTATTATCCTAATGTTATTTTTTGCCAAAAGAAAAAGCAGAAAAGACATCATCAACATCTATTTAGGACAATTTCTAGGCTCTGTTAGTCTAATATTACTAAGTTTGCTTTTTGCATTTGTCTTAGATTATATTCCTAGTAAAGAGATTTTAGGTTTGCTCGGTTTGATTCCAATTTTCCTAGGCCTCAAAGTTTTGCTTTTAGGAGATTCTGATGGAGAAGCTATTGCCAAAGAAGGTTTGAGCAAAGATAATAAAAACCTGATTTTTCTAGTCGCTATGATTACTTTTGCAAGTTGTGGTGCTGACAATATTGGTGTCTTTGTCCCATATTTTACTACCTTAAATTTAGCAAATTTGATAGTGGCTTTACTTACCTTTCTAGTCATGATTTATCTCTTGGTTTTCTCTGCCCAAAAATTGGCACAAATCCCTTCTGTTGGAGAAACTTTGGAAAAATATAGCAAATGGTTTATTGCCGTTGTTTATTTAGGATTGGGGATATATATCCTGATTGAAAACAACAGTTTTGACATGCTATGGACTGTGTTAGGCTAGGAGAAAATATTTTGAAAAAAGATAGTATCTGCCAAGTGAATGTTATAAATCAACAAAATGTTACAACCGCAACGAACTACCTTGAAAAGGAAAAAGTCCAAAAATCACTTCGCATTTTATCAAAGTTTACCGATAATAAACAGATAAATATCATCTTTTATCTCCTTGCTGTTGAAGAACTATGTGTCTGCGATATAGCCTGTTTACTAAATCTCAGTATGGCATCTGCCTCCCACCATCTTCGTAAACTAGCCAATCAAAACATCTTGGACACTAGAAGAGAGGGGAAAATTATATATTATTTTATAAAAGATGAGGAAATCAGAGATTTTTTTAATCAACTAGGATAACACATATTTTTACTACTTTTGAGTTTATTCATACAGACCTTAGTAGACATTTGTTGTCTATTAAAATGTGTATTAGTATATGACATATTAGGATTAAACTTGGACATTGGTCTTCTATGTGATTTAATTCAGACTATTTTGGTATTTGCTAGTTTAGAAAGAGGTATATCTATGAAGATGTCTATTTCAAATTTGGTGGGTAACGGTGTGATTGAAGAAATAGTCCATTTGGGACAATTTTTCTTCAATCTTTTTTGTTCTTCTGGAAAAGAAAAACTCCTGAAACACGATAAAATAAGCGTTTCAAGAGTTAGTTGAAATCATGGTAATTAAATAATATTAATTTACACCTTCTAAAAATAGAGTTTGTCTACTTTCTGTAGTCACCTATTGAGTGACTTTTTTTCTTGCTTAGACAATTAGTATTAAAATGAGTACTAATACCCAAGTGTGAGTTCTGAAATTGATACAACACAACTTAACTTTTTTTTTGAAAAAAATTCGAGAATTTATTTTGACTTGCGAATATAATAAGTGAAAGCAAATTGCTGACTTATTAATGATGAAGAGGAAAAGTAGAATGACAACAATTTTTTTAACAAAAACAAACTACACTAATTGCGGAAAACAAAGTACTTTTGAAAGATTTGATAGGGTTTATGCGGTGAAGACTCCTGAGATTATTTCTACTATTTTGGACTGGGATTTCTTTTAGTTTACTTGTTATAACTGTAACCACAAGGTGCTAATTGATTACCCAACAGTCGTAGTAGATGAAGAACAAAAAACAATTATTCAGTATTGTGCAGATGGTAATGTTGATGTGATTTCAAATCAGTTCTAAATAAATAAAAAATCGTGTTGGTAGAAAAATCGTCTACTTCTACCAACACGATTTTACAAAGAGCCAGTACTTACATCTCTTTTTTTACTGTAAAACTATTGTATTTTGATACTTTAAGGAGATTCAATCATTCGATCTGTTAACCCTTATTTTTTTGGATCTAAATTTAATAACATAGCATTAATGGCGACAATGACTGTTGACACAGACATTAGGATTCCTCCTAATGCAGGGCTTAATGTGATACCAATAGGAGCCAAAATTCCTGCAGCTAGAGGGATAGCTATAAAGTTATAACCAGCTCCCCAAAATAGGTTTTGTTTCATTTTACGAGTTGTTTTGTGTGCTAATTCAATGAATGATTCAATATCTCCTGGATCGGATTGAGTCAATATGACATCAGCTGAATCCAATGCAACTTGAGTTCCAGCACCTACAGCTATACCAACATCTGCTAAGGCAAGAGAAGGAGCATCATTTACACCATCACCTACCATGATAACTTTCTTTCCTTCATCTTTAAGTGTTTTAACTAACTCATATTTGTCTTGTGGAGATTGATTTGATCTATATTCAATCCCTAAAACTTCTGCCGCGCCTTGAGCCGCTTTTTCATTATCACCTGTTGCCATAATTGGTTGAATATTGTTCTTTTTAAGAGCTTTAATTAACTCTTTACTCGTTGGTTTTAATTCGTCCCCTAAAGCTACAGCACCAATGGCATCATCATTTTCTACTAAGACACTAAGAGATGCTCCTTTTGGAATATCCATATCAAGATTACGTCCATAGGCTTTTTGACTGATTAATTGGTAACGGTGCCCACCTGCTTTACCCTCTACTCCAGAACCGGAAATCACATCAATCGAATCAAAAGATGCTGGACGTATATCTTGCTGCTCGGCGAACCTTATAATTGATTGAGCAATTGGGTGGCTAGATCCTCCTTCAATACCTGCCAATAAGGCAATGATTTCCTCTTTTGTATATTTGTCATTAAGAAGTTTTACATCTAATACTTTAAATTCACCAGTTGTTAAAGTACCCGTTTTATCTAAAATTATCACATCTGCATCTTGAGCTATTTCTAAGGCTTGGCGGTCTTTTACTAGTAAGCCACGGATAGCCCCTAAGCTTGTGCTTCGGGCGGTTACCAATGGAATAGCCAGACCCAATGCGTGCGGACAAGCAATAACTAATGTAGTAATAGTAAATATAACTGCCGTTGGGATATCTCCAATAATCATCCACACTACAAAAGCAATTAGCGCGACAATAACAGCAATATAGAAGAGCCACCCTGCAACCTTTTGCGCAATATTTTCTGCCCTGGAAGGCTGACTTTGAGCTTGGCTAATTAAAGTCTGTACTTGAGAGATAAAGGATTGATCACCTGTCTCATTCACTTTAATATAAAGAACCCCTTCTCCATTTGTTGAGCCTCCGATTACTTCATCGCCAGGACCTTTTTTAACTGCTTTTGATTCTCCAGTCAAAAGAGCTTCATTTACACGTGATTCGCCACGCTCGATAGTTCCGTCTGCTGGTACATTTTCTCCGGCTTGAACACGAATTAAATCACCTACCTGTAAGTCAGCAACTGGACGTATTTCAATTGAATCATCTTCTAACACAACGTGAGCATCTTTTGGTACCAACTTAGCCAATGCTGCTTGTGCGTCTCCTGCTTCTCCAATAGCTTTCATCTCAATCCAGTGACCTAATAACATGATTAATAATAATGAAGCAAATTCAAAGAAAAAGTCCATCACGTGTCCACCCGTTACGTAGGTAATGATAACAGCATAAATACTGTATAAATATGAAACACTTATACCTAAAGAAACTAGAGCCATCATTCCAGGTTCTTTTTGTTTAAATTCATCAACTGCGCCTTGATAGAATGGACGTCCACCATAAATAATTAATATAGTAGATAAAATAGCTACTACAATATCAGAATATGGAAAAGTAAACTGGAATGGTAGGTCAAACCCAGCCATAGGGGATAAGAGCATAATAATGATTCCTAGTGGCAATGATTTTAAGAAAAGTTCCTTAAAGTTACCGTGATGATGGTGTTCATGCCCTCCGTGCCCACTGTGTTCATGCCCACTGTGCCCGCTGTGATCATGCTCAGCATGATGTTCTTGATGTTGATTCTTATGGTCTCCATGTTCCACCGTGCTTACGTGCTCATGCCCACCGTGCCCGCTGTGATCATGCTCAGCATGATGTTCTTGATGTTGATTCTTATGGTCTCCATGTTCCACCGTGCTTACGTGCTCATGTTTTGAATGATCCATGTCGCCATGATTATGGTGACAGTGGGATAAATGTTTGTTGTTATTGTTCATTTTAAATTCCTCCTTATTCTTAATGATAATGTAAATGACACTCGCATTGTCTTTCTGGACAATTGCAATCCACTTCTTCTACTGCGAAAGATTTTTTTATCTCTAATATTTTTTCTAGTCGATCTATATCATCGAAGCTCAAGACATGATCTTCAATGATGCTTCCTATTACATTTCCGACTTTCTTTTTGCAAATACGGTTAAAAATATCTTCTGTATAATCCCTTATGGCTCCTTTCTCTTCAATATTGGCAGTGTAAATAAACTTTCTACCTTCTTGCTCTGTATTTAGTACGCCTTTTTCAACTAATCGACCTAAGATCGTTTTGATAGTGGATTCTGTCCAGTTCATTTTTTCTTTCAAAACAGAGATGACTGTTCTACTAGTTACTAGATCATTTGCCCAAACTACACGCATTACTTCCCATTCAGCATCTGTGATAGAAGTATTAAGTTCTATTGTGCTCATTTTCCTTTCCTCCTTGTCATTTACAAGTGTAAACGAACATGTTCGAAATAAGTCTACCATTGTAAACGAAATGTGTCAAGTCTTTTTTATAAATGTTAGTAACGATTATTGCGTTTGTTTTCCGATTTATTCCCCGTTCGATTTGTAAGGTTAAGAAATAATGATTTTGAAGAGATAGCAAAATATGCTAGAATATTTTAGACGGTGAATAACTGTATCGGTTTTCTTCAGTTTGTAAATAAGAAGCTAAAAAGGAACACCTCATACGAAGTGTTCCTTTTATTATCTGCATGTTCTACTTTATTTAATTATCTAAAAAATGTAGAGAAAATTGTAGAGTTTCAATTGATTTGTACTGCAATGTAATGAAAGTTCATCTTTCAAAAATCGCTTAAAATCAATATTTTCACCGTCAACTGACGTGTATTGAATGTCTACTTAACTTCAGTAAAAATCACGTGTTTACGCAATTTTGGTGAGTATTTTTTCAATTGAAGACGGTCTGGAGTGTTACGTTTGTTTTTTGAAGTAAGGTACAAGCGTTCACCAGATTCTTTGTGTTCAAGTGTAATATTTACGCGCATGGTATCTCCCTTCTATTATTCAGCTGAAGCAGCCTTAGCGATTTTACGTCCTTTGTAGTATCCTTTCAAAGATACACGGTGTGAACGTGAGTAATCTCCAGTAGTTTCATCAAATTTCACAGTTGGAGCTGCTACTTTATAGTGAGTACGACGTTTGTTTTTCTTCGCTTTTGAAGTGCGACGTGCAGGTACTGCCATTTCTATTTTCCTCCATTAAAATACGAGGGCAAAGCCCCCTTCAAATCTAAAATTTATAGTATGACTTTCGTCAACTTTAACAGTATATCAAAACTTCTTTGTAAAGTAAAGTTACTTGACAGATATTTTTAAAAATTTTATTCACCTGAATTCCCACCTAAAGAAAGTTTGCTATAATATTCAAAAAGATACAAAATTCACTTGATAGTATATATGCAATAGTTATAGGACGAGTTCCAATTATTCAATATGAAGGAGAACTGTATGAAAACAGTTGGGAAGTTTTTTGCGAAAAAGTTATACTCAGTTAAAATCAAAAATAGCGGAAGTCCAATCTCTATGTACAATTGATTTGAGTTGATAAGAAGTTAAGGTTTGAATAACCTCTTCAAGTTTATCGATTA
>NZ_JAIMDU010000031.1:0-30417 GCF_019794615.1 Streptococcus suis | reverse complement strand
TCTCAGAGACAGATTTTGGACTTCTTTTGGACATGATAAAACTCCCCTTATCGTTTCTAGTGAAAATTTTTGTTTTTTCACTGTCCACTATAAGGGGAGTATATCAATGTAAACTTCAGGGGTTTTGTTCTATTTTCTTACTCCACCGTTACCATTGCTTTAATGGTTTTGCGGTTGGCCATGTCTTTGTAGGCTTGGTCGATATTGTCTAGGCTGTAAGTCTGAGTAAAGACACGGCCTGGGTTGATGTCGCCTTTGAGAACTGCATCGAGCAGGATTTCTTTGTCATAGGTTGTGACTGAAGCAGAGCCGCCACCGATGATGATGTTTTGAGCAAAGGTTGAGCCGAGCGCATGGTTGTTGTAATGAGGAACGCCAACGAAACCAACACGGCCACCGTTATGTAGGACACCGAGGGCTTGTTCGATGGAGGCTTCTGTACCGACACATTCAAGAGCAGCATCAGCGCCACCGCCAAGAATTTCACGAACTTTAGCAATACCTTCTTCACCACGTTCTGCTACGATGGCAGTAGCACCTGATTCAAGAGCCATTTGCTGGCGGTCAGCATGGCGACTCATCATGATAATCTGAGAAGCCCCGCGCATTTTTGCAGCAATCACAGCACATTGACCAACCGCACCATCACCGATGACAACAACCTTATCACCAGGTTTGACATCTGCAACACGCGCAGCATGATAGCCGGTTGGCATCACGTCAGCCAAACTAAGAAGAGATTTAATCATACCTTCAGAATAATCACTCGGTTGGCCTGGGATTTTTACAAGAGCCCAGTTACCATAGTGGAAACGGATATATTGTGATTGGTAATTGTTGCCCCAGTTCGTATAGCCAGGGTGGTTGTCACAAGTTCCATCAAAGCCAGCACGACAGGCATCGCAATGACCACACCCATGTGTAAATGGAACAATAACAAAATCACCAGGTACAAAGGTAGTGATATCTTCGCCAACCTCTTCTACAATACCAATGGCTTCATGCCCAGAATTGGTATCACCATGATCGTGATGAATGTGTTCCCCATAGTTCCAGAGGTCTGAACCACAGACACAGGCGCGAACAACCTTGATAATGACATCATCTTTCGCTTGAATGCTTGGTTTCTCGACATCTGTAACTGTCATTTTACCAGCTTTTTCGTAAATAGCAGTCTTCATATTGAATACCTTGTTCTACTTGTCTTAATAGTAGAACTCCTTTCTTGTCAATTAATAGCTAACCTAATGGGTTTTCTATTGAACAATTCTAGTATACACCTTGGAGTTGACTCCAAGTCAAGGGAAAAATTGCATTTGTTTTCACTTGACTTTATGATACACTATCATTAACATAAAAATTGGTTTGTATCATCAATTGTCCAGTCAATGAATCGTACCTAAAAAACCATCCACTAGAGAAAAGGAGATAGGATGAAACAGTTAGTTCCATATAAACGAATGCCAATTTGGAATCAGGAAACAGTTCCTCACCATTTTTTAACCAAGCACAATACCAAGGTGGGTACCTGGGGGAAGATTAAGGTCTTGAAAGGCCAACTCAAATTTGAGCCGATTTCAGATGACAATGAGATTTTGGGAGAATATGTCTATGGTCCGACAGATGATATTCCCTTTGTGGAACCGCAGGCTTGGCATCGAGTGACCTTGTTGACAGAGGATACGGAGTTTTTCTTGGAATTTTTCTGTCAACCGGAAGACTATTTTGCCAAAAAGTATGACTATACTCGGACGCATTCGGAGGTCTTAGAGGCATTGAAGATCATTGAGCCTTGTAAGGTCTTAGACTTAGGCTGTGGGCATGGTCGAAATAGTCTCTACTTGGCTCAGCAGGGGTTTGAGGTAACAGCTGTAGATAAAGATGTACCGAGTATTCGGACACTCTTGCAGGTCAAGGAAGTGGAAGATCTGGAGCTTCAAGCTGGAACATATGACATCAATTCAGCCAGTCTGGAGCAGGACTATGACTGGATTATCTCAACAGTCGTCTTTATGTTCTTAGAGCGAAATCGGGTACCGGACATTATCCACAATATGCAGGAGAAAACACGCACTGGAGGTTATAACTTGATTGTGGCGGCCATGGATACAGAAGATGCGCCATGTCCTATGAATTTCTCCTTTACTTTTGGGGCAGGTGAGTTGAAAGAATACTACCGTGACTGGGAACTGGTCAAGTACAATGAAGATTTCGGTCAACTTCACAAGAGAGATGAACAGGGCAATTTCCTTAAAATGCGTTTTGCGACCATGTTAGCACGAAAGAAATAGGGATAATCTCTATTTTTTTAATCAAAATCGTTTACAAATGTAATCAAAAAGTATATAATTTGATTACAAACGTAGTCAAAAGGAGAGCAGTATTATGAAAACATCCATCTATAATGTCAACGGGATGACTTGTGCAACCTGTGCATTAACTGTTGAAAAGGCTCTTGGAAAAGTAGCAGGAGTTTCCAAGGCTACAGTCAATCTTGCGACTGAAAAAGTAACTGTTGAATATGATGAGCAGGAAGTTGGAATGAAAGACTTGCAGATGGCTGTAGAAAAAGCTGGATATGAATTGGAAAATCCCTACCAGGGCCAAACGCTTGCTATTGAAGGAATGACTTGCGCAACCTGTGCCCTTACAGTGGAAAAAGCCTTGAATAAGCTTGATGGAATACAGAACGCCAGTGTGAATCTAGCAACGGAAAAAGCAACCATTCAGTATGATCCAGCCCATCTGAGCTTATCAGATATCGAGACAGCTGTTGAAAAAGCAGGTTATAAAGCTATTCTTCCTCAACCTACTTCGACAGAAGCTAAAAGAGATGGAAAAGAAGAGCATAAAAAAGACTTATGGAAGAGATTCATCTGGTCTAGTGTCTTTACTCTTCCATTGCTGTACATCGCTATGGGGCCAATGGTACCAGGTGGTGGATTACCCTTGCCAGCTAGTTTACACCAACCACTTGTTTTTTCCCTTGTGCAGCTCCTACTTGTCTTGCCAGTTTTATATGTCGGACGGGCATTTTATCAAAAAGGATTTAAAACCCTGTTTGCAGGTCATCCCAATATGGATAGTTTGATTGCAGTTGGGACAAGTGCAGCCCTGGTTCAAGGGATTATTATGACGATTTTGATTGCTACCAACCAAGTAGCCACCCAACATGGTCATCCTGAACTCTATTTTGAGTCAGCAGCTGTTATCCTAACGCTCATAACCCTTGGAAAATACATGGAGGCAGTGTCAAAAGGCCGTACCTCCGAGGCCATTCGTACATTAATGAATCTGGCGCCTAAAACTGCGCATGTCCTCCGTGATGGACAAGAAGTGACCATTCCTTTAGATCAAGTCAAAGTAGGAGATGTGCTTCAAGTTCGACCAGGTGAGCAGATACCTGTCGATGGAAACATAGTAGAAGGTCAATCGACAATTGATGAATCCATGCTAACAGGGGAAAGTTTACCTGTGAAAAAAACAGTTGGTGATACAGTTGTTGGAGCTACACTGAATCAGCATGGGGCATTTCAGATGCAAGCCACAAAAGTCGGTGCAGATACAACCTTATCTCAAATTATTCGCTTGGTAGAAGAGGCACAAGGTTCAAAAGCCCCGATTGCACAGTTGGCTGACCGAGTCTCAGCAGTCTTTGTGCCAATCGTCATGGCCTTAGCAGTCCTATCGGGTCTAGCTTGGTTTTTATTGGGACAAGAATCATGGATTTTCTCCCTTTCCATTACCATCTCCGTCCTTGTCATTGCCTGCCCATGTGCCTTGGGCCTTGCCACACCAACTGCTATCATGGTCGGAACAGGTAAAGGAGCAGAAAATGGTGTTCTCTTCAAGTCTGGTCAAGCGATTGAAGTACTTGAAAAAATCAATACCATTGTCTTTGACAAGACGGGAACCATCACTCAAGGAAAGCCAGTTGTAACCGACATTCAGGTTTTCGGCCATTTCACAAACGAACAAGCCCTACAACTAGCAGCAAGCAGTGAACAATACTCAGAGCACCCACTGGCACAAGCCCTTTTGCGTTCCGCAGAGGAAACCTCCATACCATTACTTGCCAGCAAAGATTTCCAAGCCCTTTCAGGTCGAGGCTTATCTGTGACAATAGCAGAGCAACACATCTTGTTAGGTAATGCCAGCTTGATGACAGAATCTGCTATTGAGATTGACCAAGCTGTAGCTGTCGCGGAAAAATTCGCCTCCGAAGCCAAAACGCCTGTTTATTTGGCAGCAGATGGGGAACTAGTTGCCGTGATTGCCATTGCGGACCAAGTAAAACCCTCTAGTCAGGCCGCTATCCAGGCTTTGCACCAAATGGGATTGGAAGTTGTTATGCTGACAGGGGACAATGCCAAAACAGCTCAAGCCATTGCAGATCAAGTTGGTATTGATAGAGTGATCAGTCAGGTCTTGCCAGAAGACAAGGCAGAGCAGGTGAAGCGGATCCAAGCAAGAGGCAAGAAAGTTGCAATGGTTGGTGATGGCATTAACGATGCACCTGCCTTGGCACAAGCAGAGGTTGGAATTGCAATTGGTTCAGGTACAGATGTAGCCATCGAGTCTGCGGATCTTGTATTGATGCACAGTGATCTAATGGATGTTCCAAAGGCTGTTCGACTGAGCCATTTAACCATTCAAAATATCAAACAAAATCTATTCTGGGCATTTGCCTATAATGTCGTTGGTATCCCAATTGCAATGGGTCTATTGCATGTATTTGGTGGTCCCTTGCTCAACCCCATGTTGGCAGGAGCAGCCATGGCTCTCAGCTCAGTTTCAGTTGTTTTGAATGCCTTACGATTGAAAGGCATGAAATTAAGTTAAGATAGTGTAGTTATTTAAAAAGAATGTTACTGTAAGATTGAAGTGTTCAATTCTTTTAGGGATATCGTTAAAAAAACATAATGGTATGGGTATTTCTATATCATTATGTTTCTTTGCGCTTCCAATTCTGTAAAATGATAGAACATGGATGAGCATGCTGTTCCAATATTCCCAAACAAATTAGTGGCTAAAAACTCCTTAAACGCTTACAATGATAACAAAAGGAAGGGAGAAAGCATATGACAACATTTATTGGACAAACCGTAACCTTGATTGGCCCCCGTTTGACCTTAGGGGATAAAGCGCCTGATTTTGTGCTGATGGATAATGATTTACAGGCAAAACATCTTTCAGAATTCGGTCAGAAAATAAAGGTGATTAGTGTTGTTCCATCGTTGGACACAGGTGTCTGTGATACACAAACTCGCCGGTTCAACCAAGAATTGGCACTCAATGAAGATACAGCTGTCATCACTGTTTCAGTGGATCTACCATTTGCTCAAAAACGCTGGTGTGGGGTAGCAGGCCTAGAAAATGCTGTGACCTTATCGGATTATTATGACCATGCATTTGGAAAAGCCTATGGGGTGTTAATGGAAGAATGGCATTTGCTTGCAAGAGCTGTATTTGTACTAGATAGTGACAATACCATTCTGTATGTTGAGTACGTGGACAATGTTAATACGCACCCTGATTACGAATCTGTCATTGAAGTGGTGAAGGGATTGGGGTAAATGTTCAAATCAGGAATAACGCTTGTTTTGTGATCGTACCAACTAAAGGAATAACTGTTTGACATGACAAAATAATCTCAATTTGCTACACTAAATGTGCTTGCTCAATGCACACAGGCTCATTTTCTTGTAGCCTTTGTTTTGCCAGATACGGAAAAGCCGCTACTTAAACAGTTCTGCACTGACACGGATTAAGTAGTGGCTTCATTTTTTGACAAAAAGATAGCTGCTTGTTATAATGATGACGATTTTATGAAATAAGGATATTGAGATGAATACAGTATTGTTTCAAGCTCGGGCTAATCGCTTGATTGAAGATGTTTTGAAAGCATTCCAACTTGACAAGAGAGGGACAATGGATGAGCTTCGATTGGAAAAACATTTACAAGAAATTTTACAGGTGTTGAATGAGTCTACAGATATCAATCGGCTCACTATTCGATTGGAAAAATTTTATCAAAATGCAAGTTTTCTGATTGGATTGGGCGACGTTCAATTAAGCGAAGCGACCAGACGAGCGTGGCGTGCCTATGACCAATTTCACTACGACCAAGTAAAACCCAAACTACTCCTTCATGGAAATACGAGGCTGGGGTAGGTTTTCGGGATCATAAAGAAAAAGAGCCGTGTGGCTCTTTTTAAAGTAATTTTAAATAATCACTCTTTGTCGAGAATAAGTTGGTGATATGAACAGTTAAATTATTTGCATCAATGTTATATAAGACAATGTAATCTTTCTTTAGGGGCATTCCCCGAGTGAGAATACCTGGGCTTATTTGTTTTCCAAATTTTTCATCAGCATTAAAGCCTGCTTCTGGGAAAATGGTTAGGATTTTGATGTTTTGAACTATTTCATCGATTTTATTTTTGGCAGTGATTTCTGATTGTGAAATATCATAAATGTATTGCTTGATTTTCTTTAATTCCTCCACGACTTGTGGGGCATAGATTAACTGATAGACCTTAATCGATTCCAAGTTCTTTCCTCATTTCTTCCTCTGTAAAATAATTACCGGATTGGATATCGTTGATACTTTTTTGGACTTCGGCTTGTAACTGTTGGAAAATCTTTTCTTTTTCAAGTTCTTCCTCGGTAAGTAAAGGAATCTCATTTTGAATGACAACGTTTTTTAAGAACAGATTAAAAGCCTGACTAGTTGTCATGTGTTCTTTTTTAAAAACAATTCTTGCTTTCTCAATTAAATCACTATTCGTTTGAAAATTGATTAATTTTTTTCCTACACTAGTCATTTTTTCTCCTTTTCCGTTTTGAACAATTGGTTATTTATATTAATAAAGATAATGATAAATAAATTATATAAATGTTTTATTTATATGTCAACTTCTCACCCCTTCAATGACACCCTCTCCCGTGTACAATTATCCCTTTTTGAAATTGTTGAGCAATAAAAAACAGTTGTTTATAATGCGTGTCAGTGATTGACAAATGTTTATAACAAGTGTATAATAACGATAAAGATACGGAAAGGAGATAGCTAATGACCACAAGGCGAGAACTTGAGAAGCTAGCAAAGGCTAAAGGGTTCTACCCGACGGACAAGGGCAAAGGATCGCACACGCTTTGGGAACATGACGACGGAAGGACAATATTAATCAGCAATCCGAAGCAAAAAGATTACAAACCCAAAACACTAAAAAATGTTCTCAAAATCCTTAACGAGAAATAGGGGGAACCTTCCCCACAATTCTTTCGGGTGGTCATTTGTTAACTATCGAATTATGAAATACACATATCTAGCACTATTTGAAGCGGATACAGACAACAGCGGATATACGATCACATTCCCAGACTTCCCAGGGGCAATCAGTGAAGCGGATACCTTGAACGAGGCT
The DNA here is from genome assembly GCF_019794615.1 of Streptococcus suis. GTDB lineage: Bacteria > Bacillota > Bacilli > Lactobacillales > Streptococcaceae > Streptococcus > Streptococcus suis_AI. The sequence goes on along the minus strand of NZ_JAIMDU010000031.1, from coordinate 22,987 downwards.
AGCTATAACGCCCGTGAAGTGCTTGAAATCTATACTATTATGTTTGAAGACGAGGGTAAAGAGTTTCCAAAGCCGTCTAGTTTTAAGGCTTTGGCTAGAGAGTTGTCCAGCGATGCAGACATCTTACAGGCTATTTCAGTAGATACTGACCTAGTAAGAGAGCGGGAACGTTCTAAAGTAGTGAACAAGACTGTAACGTTGCCTAGTTGGTTGGTAGAGGTTGGCAAAGAAAATAAAATCAATTTCAGTCAACTCTTGCAGAAAGCAATTAGAGAAGAATTACATGTATAAAACTCTCACCCCCTCAACGCCATTCCCTCAACCCAGGTGACTCCTTCTCGGACTTACGATGTTGGGGTAGGTTGTTCTATCTTGTAATCGTTACCAAAGTCACAACCCTTGGAAATCGAAGGGTTGTCTTTTTTATGCTATAATTATAGGTAGAAAGAGGTGTCATATGACCTATATCCAAGTGAAAAATGAAGGCAAATTCTATCAAATGGGGGAAGCCCTGATTATTGCTAATAAAGATGTAACCTTTGACATTGAGCAAGGTGAGCTGGTGATTATTCTAGGTTCATCAGGCGCTGGTAAATCAACCTTGCTGAATATTCTGGGCGGAATGGATCAAGCAGATGAAGGGGAAGTGCTGATTGATGGGGTAGATATTGCCAAATTATCAAGCCATGAATTGACCAATTATCGCAGAGATGATGTGGGCTTTGTCTTCCAATTTTATAACCTAGTAGCCAATTTAACTGCCAAGGAAAATGTAGAATTGGCTGCGGAGATTGTGAAAGATGCTCTTGATGCTGAAGAAGTCTTGGAACGGGTTGGCTTAGGACATCGGAAGGACAATTTCCCAGCTCAATTGTCAGGAGGGGAGCAGCAACGTGTGGCCATTGCGCGTGCCGTTGCCAAAAAACCAAAATTACTGCTCTGTGATGAGCCAACAGGAGCCTTGGATTATCAGACAGGAAAACAGGTCTTGCAAATCCTTCAAGATATGTCTCGAAAAGAAGGTGCGACAGTCATTATTGTAACGCACAATGCGGCACTCGCTCCAATTGCAGATCGAGTGATCCGTATGCGGGATGCACGAATCCATTCAATTGAACTAAACCCGAGACCACAGGACATAAGCAGTCTAGAGTATTAGGAGAGACTATGAAAAAGACCATCTATTGGAAGGACATTCGACAATCCATGTTGTCCTCCAAAGGGCGATTTTTATCTATTTTTAGCTTGATGATGTTGGGCTCGCTGGCACTGACAGGATTGAAGGTAACTGCTCCAAACATGGAGCGGACTGCACAGGCCTATATTGAAGCCAATCGAACCATGGATTTGGCTGTTATGTCCGAACTTGGCATCACCCAAGACGATGTGAAAGAGCTACAAACGATTGACAATGCAACTGTTGAGACAGGGTATTTCAAGGATGTAGTCATGGAAGAAAACCATCAGGCTGTTCGAGTGTTTTCAAAACCAGAAGAATTATCCCAGTACACCTTGGTGGAGGGAAATTTTCCGACCGCTGAAAATCAGATAGCCTTATCACCCTCTCTTAAAGCAAACTATCAGATTGGAGATACCTTTAGCGTCAAAGAACCAGACAAAAATGGTACAGTGCTAAAAGAAACAAGGTTCACAGTTGTAGGTTTTGTAGCTTCTTCTGAGATTTGGGACAATGTCACTATGGGAATGGCGAGTAGTGGTACAGGTCAGTTGACAGGCTATGGGGTCGTATTGCCATCTGTCTTCCAATCAGATGTCTATATGATTGCACGGATTTCCTATGATGATTTAGCGAAGTTTTCCTATGCCAGTCAAGCCTATACTGAAAAGCTAGAGGACCATAAAAAGCAACTGGAATCGCTTGTCGCTGATAATGATGAACAGCGGATTGCAAGCATTCAAGCAGACGGTCAAGAGGAAATTTCAAAGGGAGAGCAAGAAATTGCCAAAGCCCAACAGGAATTAGCAGATGCTGAGAAGGATATCCAAGAAGGCAATGCTCAGCTGGCAACAGGTCGGGAAGAATTTGCGCGTGGAAGGGCTAAAATCATTCAATCGGAAGCAGAACTTGCGGCGACCCAGAACACTCTACTCGAGACAAAATCACGCTTGGAAGCCAGCAAACAGCAATTGGATGAGTCCAAGAAAAAATTGGATCAAACAAAAGCCTTCTTGGATGCGAGTTCAGCAGAGCTTTCACAATCCGCTCAGCAATTGGAAAAAGCTCAGGGAGAATTAGACAAACAAAATGTCCAATTAAATGAATTGGCAGCAACCATATCAAGCGGAAGAAACGAATGGTATCAAGGGCAGAACGATCTCAATACCCAAATAGCAAGTCAAGTGAAAGAAGGAGAAAGTCTATCAGATTACCCTGAATTATTAGCAAGTCAGGAAGCCTTAGATGCTGAAAAAATTCGTCTAGACCAATTAGAAGCCACATACGAAAAAGCTCATGAGGATTACCTAGCAGGATATGACTTGCTTCAATCAAAAAGCGCGGAATACCAATCCGGCTTGTCTCAATATGAAACCTGGAACGCAGAATACCAATCCGGCCTTGCTCAGTATAATGCTGGCTTGACCGAATACGAAAATGGCTACGCAGCCTACCAAAAAGGGGTCGCTGATTACGAATGGGGTGTTCAACAATTAGAATCCTCTAACCAAACCTTAAACCAAGAAGAACTCAGGCTCAATCAAGCTGACCAAGAATTAAGTAAGGCAACCGAAGAGTACTCCACTCAAAAAGCACAAGCTGAAAAAGAAATCACTGCAGCTCAGAGCGAAATCGAAGACGCTAAGACAGAGTTGAGCAAGATTGAAAAATCCAGCTATCAGGTCTACACACGATCGACCTTGCCGGGCAGTGATGGCTATGTAACTTATCAAAATGCCACCAAATCCATCGCAGCAGTTGGGAATGTCTTCCCTGTAGTCCTGTATTTAGTTGCCGCTTTAGTGACCTTTACCACTATGGCACGATTTGTTGATGAAGAACGCACCCAGTCTGGATTGTTTAAAGCCTTGGGCTACACCAATAAACAAATTATGGCTAAGTTTGTCTTGTACGGACTAGGTGCTGGGCTTGCAGGGGCTATCGTTGGCATCATCTTGGGAAATACAGTCCTATCTCCACTTATCTCTTCTATCATCACTGAGACAACGGTTATCGGCGCATCCACCTTGTATTTCTACCCACTGTGGACCAGTCTAGCCATCGGCTTAACGCTCTTATCCGCGGTGTTGCCTGCCTATCTGGTCGCGCAACGCGAACTCTTTGAAAAGCCAGCCAGTCTCCTCTTACCCAAACCACCAGTATCAGGCTCAAAAATCCTTCTGGAGCGCTGGCGCTTTGTCTGGTCTCGCCTCAGTTTCACCCACAAGGTGACAGCTCGCAACATCTTCCGCTACAAACTACGGATGCTGATGACCATCTTTGGCGTGGCGGGGACAGTTGCACTCCTATTCGGCGGCTTAGGCATCCGTTCCTCTATCTCTGGTGTCGTCGACCGACAGTTTGGCGACCTGCTCCATTACGATCTATTGGTGGTGGAAAATAGCAAAGCTTCTGAGGAAGAACTAGATGGTCTGTCTGATTTTCTACAGTCTGACCAAGTTCGACAGTCCTTGCCTGTAGCATTTGAACAATTAACAGAAAAAATCACCTCAAATGACCAAGAAAAAACAGCCTCCATCAGTCTTTACATCACGGATAGGGCAGATTTAGGAAATCTTGTCCAATTGGAAACAAAAAACGGAAAGGCACTCAGTCTAACAGGACGAGGCGTCATACTGACTGAAAAACTCGCACAACTGTATCATGTAACTGTTGGAGATGAAGTCAAGCTGACACTTAATGAAAAAGAAGTCGATGTCAGAGTAGATGGCATTACGGACATGTATGCAGGACATTTCATTTTTATGCTAGATGGTTATTACCAGCAGGTAACAGGTAGTCGAAAATTGGCGAATGCTTATCTAGTAGAGTTGAAAAAGGATAATGCCGATCATGTGCGAGACGTAGCCAGTCAACTCTTAGAGATGCCAGCAGTGAAAAGTTTGGTACAGAATACCTCGCTCATGGCCATGCTAACGACAATGGCAGCCTCTCTTCAGAGCGTCATGACCATTTTGGTGGTACTGTCCATCTTACTCGGACTAGTGATTCTCTACAATCTGACCATTATCAATATGTCAGAACGGATCCGTGAACTGTCCACCATTCGCGTACTTGGATTTCATCATAAAGAAGTAACCCTCTACATTTATCGAGAAACCATAGCCTTATCGGTTATCGGTATTGTGGCTGGGCTGATTGGAGGCTTCTATCTCCACCGCCTCTTACTTTACATGATTGGCTCAGACAGCATTCGCTTCAATCCAGAAGTAGGAGTAGAAGTCTATTTCATACCTATCTTTGCGATTGTAGGGATCCTAGCCTTTCTTGGTTGGTACGTCAATCACCAATTGAAAAAAATTGATATGTTAGAGGCATTGAAGTCTGTAGACTAATATATGAGGAGTAAGCTGAAAGCATACAAGTCTCAGTCAACTCCTCATTTTTATAGCTATACAGATGACTTGAATTGTGATAGAATGAACAAACTAACTATTGAGTTACAATTATATGTAAAAAACACGTAAAATGAAAACATATTCATTTTGTGAATAATAGGTTATTCACTTGAATATTTGTGAGAAATAGTGTATAAATAATAAGATAGACTATTCATGTGTACGTATTATATACGACTACAAACATAGGAGTTATTATGGAAACAAGTAGAACAAGGCGGCATAAGAAAAACCCATTTTTAACTATGTTAAATTGGGGTCTTTTTGTCCTCTATGGGGTGCTAGCAAGTTACTTAGCATTTACGATCTATCGCTATCAAATACTTAATTTTCGAGGAATTAACCATTTCTTGGTTGGAGCGATGGTAGTATTAGGAATACTTGGCGTATTTCTACTTATTAAAAGGAAGGTGAAAATTCTGACAAGTGTTTTACTACTTGTTGGAATTGCACTTTCTGGATTTGGAATCTGGGGGACTCAGAATTTGATTCAACTGGGTTCAGCAGTAAATAAGAATGCCAGCTATTCAAGCTATGAAATGCAGATTGTTGTACCCGCAGAAAGTGGCATCACAGACGTTAGTCAGGTAACGAATCTACTGGCACCAACTGATACAGACGGAGACAATATCACCAAACTACTGGATAAACTAAAGGCTGAAAAGAATGTAGATCTAACTCCAACCACAAAAGCTTCCTATTTAGAAGCCTATCAAGCAATGGTAGCTGGAGAAGGGGATGCAATGGTCTTAAACAATGTCTTCTTAGAGATGCTTCGTTCAGAAGACCCAGACATTGATTCTAAGATTAAAGTATTATACACAACAACGAATGAAATTAAAAATGAGGTTCCTGGAAATACAGTTCAGGAAAAAGGTCAGGCCATCAATATCTATATCAGTGGTATTGATACCTACGGTCCGATCACTTCGGTATCTCGATCAGATGTCAATATTATCATGACAATCAACCGTGATACAAAAAAAATCCTATTAACAACTACTCCACGTGATGCTTATGTGACCATACCGGGAGCGGGTCAAGATCAAAAAGATAAGCTCACACATGCAGGTATTTACGGAGTTGCGACTTCAGAAGCGACACTGGAGCAATTGTATGGCATCGATATTCACTACTATGCACGCTTGAACTTTACTTCATTCTTGAAGATGATAGATGTAGTAGGTGGAGTGGATGTCGAAAATACGCAAGAATTTACGAGTACACATGGCAACTATTATTTCCCAGTTGGTCAAGTACATCTAGATTCTGAACAGGCCTTGGGATTTGTGAGGGAACGCTATTCTTTAGCGAACGGTGATAGTGATCGTGGGAAGAATCAAGAAAAAGTCATTGCGACCTTAATTAGCAAGATAACCCAACCAGAAAACTTGGTCCATTATCAGGAAATTATCCAATCTTTGTCGGATTCGATCCAGACTGATATGCAATTGGAAACCATGATGGAGTTAGTGAATCAGCAGTTGGAATCAGGTGGTAGCTATACTGTTACTTCCCAATCAGTTGATGGGACAGGCAGTACAGGTGTATTACCTTCCTATGCCATGCCTGGTTATGCGCTTTATATGTTAGAACTGAATCAAGACAGTGTAGAGCAAGCAAAGGCTGCAATAAATGCCGTCATGTCAAGTCAATAGTCAAAAAGAAAATAAATTAATTTAAATTTGGAGAAATTATGAATAACCAAGAAAAAAATTCAATTGAAATTGATGTTTTAGCCTTGTTAAGAACGATTTGGAGAAAGAAATTCTTAATTCTCCTTACGGCCTTATTAACAACAGGGGTTGCTTATGCTTACAGTGCTTTTTTAGTGATACCACAATATGACGCTACGACGCGACTTTATGTAGTCAATCAGAACACTGAGGCAGGCGCTGGCTTGACCAACCAAGACCTCCAAGCTGGTAGTTTCCTGGTCAAGGACTACAAGGAAATCATCTTATCGCAAGATGTATTAAAAAATGTTACAACTACTATGGGGATTACAGAAGATATAAAAAATAAAATCTCTGTAAATATTCCAGTCGATACTCGTATTTTATCAATTTCCGTGAGAGATAGTGATCCAAATCAAGCGGCGACTATTGCAAACGTCCTTCGTGAGGAAGCAGCGAAAAAAATTATTGATGTAACAAAGGTTAGTGATGTGACAACGCTTGAAGAAGCAACTCCAGCAGAAGAACCGTCAACTCCTAGAACTAAGCGCAATATGGCCATTGGATTCGTCGGAGGTGCATTTTTTGCAACGGCACTAGTATTAATTTTAGAAATTTTAGATGATCGCGTGAAACGACCACAAGATATTGAAGAAGCACTGGGACTGACATTATTAGGTATAGTACCGCAGGCGAATAAATTAAAATAGGAGAATATTATGGCTACTTTAGAATTAGCAAAAAAGAAGCATGAGTTAGTCAAAAAGACAGAAGAGTATTTTAATGCTATCCGGACTAATATCCAATTGAGCGGTACGGACTTGAAGGTTATCGGTATCACTTCCGTAGAATCAAATGAAGGAAAAAGTACGACAGCTGCAAGTTTGGCCATTGCCTATGCACGATCAGGATATAAAACGGTACTAGTGGATGCAGATATCCGTAACTCTGTCATGTTTGGTTTCTTCAAACCATCTACAAAAATTACTGGTTTGACAGATTACCTGGCAGGAACGACAGATCTTAGTCAGGGTCTCTGTGATACTGATGTTCCAAACTTAACGGTGATCGAGTCTGGAAAGGTTTCTCCAAACCCAACTGCCTTATTACAAAGCAAAAATTTTGAAAATCTGATTACAACCTTACGTCGGTATTATGACTATGTAATTGTGGATTGCCCACCTCTTGGTCTAGTTATCGACGCAGCCATTATCGCTCAAAAATGCGATGCGATGGCTGTGGTTGTCGAGGCAGGACGTGCTAAGCGCTCAAGCGTTCAGAAAGTAGTCGAACAATTACAACAAACTGATAGTCAATTTCTCGGTGTTATCTTAAACAAATATGATGTGGCGACTGAAAGATACGGTACATATGGCAACTATGGTAATTATGGTAACTATGGTAAAAAAGCCTAAATAATAGGAGAAGTAAGATGATTGATATTCATTCCCATATTATCTTTGGTGTGGATGATGGACCAAAGACGATTCAAGAAAGTCTAGAATTGATAGGGGAAGCTCGTAAACAGGGCGTGCGTATTATCGTTGCAACTTCCCATCGTCGAAAAGGCATGTTTGAAACACCTGAAAAAGTTATCATGGCTAACTTTATGGAGTTAAAAGCTGCTGTTGCACAAGTATATCCAGAAACAACCCTTTGTTACGGCGGAGAGCTTTACTATACAAAGGATATCATCAATAAACTCGATAGGAAAAAGGTACCCACTATCAATGGGACTCAAAACGTATTGATTGAGTTTAGTATGAATACTCCATGGAAGGAAATACAAGAAGCCGTAAATGAAGTGATACTACTGGGGCTGACTCCTGTTATCGCTCACATTGAGCGATACGATGCATTGGCCTTTAAAGGAGAGCGAGTAGCAGAATTGATAGATAAAGGGTGTTATACTCAAGTGAATAGTAGTCATGTTCTAAAGCCGCATCTGATTGGGGATCCAGCAAAAACGTTTAAAAAACGGGTCCAGTATTTTTTAGAAAATGACTTGGTTCATTGTGTAGCCAGTGATATGCACAATACGACGAAACGGAAACCCTATATGCGTGATGCCTTTGCAATCATAGAAAAAGAGTATGGTGTTGACCGTGCAAAAGCTTTATTGAAGAAGAACCCCTTGATGATATTGCAAAAATAATTTTTTTGATGTCAAGTGAGCTAACAATTGATTGATGACATAGTTATATGATGGTAATTGAATTGAGACCACTCTTTAAATTTGCCCTGTCATCTGGAAATAGGAGATTATAAAATGATAAATATTAATGGGTACCGTCGATTACGCTTGGCATTTTTGGAGCTAGTTGGAGTAGCTGTAGCTATCTTTTTAACCTATCAATTCCCAAATTCAGACTTAAATCGTATTAGTATACTATTGGTATTAGCTCTACATTTTATTGCTTTTTATGTGTCACGAATGGCAAGTGATTTTGAAAGTCGGGGGCACTTTGTTGAGATTGAAAAAGTAATGGTTTATACTTTGTTCTTTGGGTTATTATTGACTTTTTTCTCATTTATGCTAGAAGATAGTTTTACGATTTCTAGAAGAGGGGTTATCTATTTTTCAATCATTAATTCTATCTGTATCTACGGAGTTAATTATATTGTAAGAAAGTATAAGTATGTTTTTTTGGTAACGATCGAACAACAAAAAAATACCTTAGTTATCACGACATCTGAAAGACTCCATTTGATGCAGGGACTCTTTGAATCAGAAAATTTACCAATCCGTTATTTAGCTGGAATGGTAATTATGGGAGAGACAGAGGAAACGTTGTCCTTGAGTGTTCCTCTTGTTCATTTTGATGATGCAATAGAGTTTGCTACACGAGAGGTTGTCGATCATGTCTTTATCAATTTACCAAGCGAATACTATGATATAAAAACTATTGTATCTGAGTTTGAAGTATTAGGGATTGATGTGAGTGTGGATATAAATTCCTTTGACTTTAAAGCTTTGAAAAATAAACGAATTAAGCAAGTCGGAGACCACAGTATTGTTACCTTTAATTCAAATTACTATAAACCAAGTCACATTTTTATCAAGCGAGTGCTTGATATACTTGGAGCACTCGTTGGTTTATTGATTTGTGGTATTGTTTCTATTGTTCTAGTTCCATTGATTCGGAGAGACGGTGGTCCAGCAATTTTTGTTCAGAAACGAGTTGGAAAAAATGGTCGGATTTTTAAATTTTACAAATTCCGTTCCATGTATATTGATGCTGAAGAGCGAAAAAAAGAACTTTTATCACAAAATCAGATGCAGGGTGGAATGTTCAAAATGGACAATGATCCAAGGATTACACCAATTGGTCATTTTATTCGGAAAACCAGTCTTGATGAATTACCACAATTCTTTAATGTATTGATGGGGGATATGAGTCTGGTGGGAACTCGTCCACCTACTGTGGATGAATTTGACAAATACACACCAAGTCAGAAACGGCGACTCAGCTTCAAGCCAGGCATTACAGGCTTATGGCAAGTTAGTGGAAGAAGTAACATTACTGACTTTGATGAAGTTGTTAAGCTCGATGTTGAGTACATCGATAATTGGACTATTTGGTCGGACATTAAGATTTTATTAAAAACAATTGAGGTAGTTATTAAGGGCGAGGGGAGTAAGTAGAATATATTATGAAAGTTTGTTTAGTAGGTTCTTCTGGTGGACATTTAGCACACTTGAATATGCTAAAACCCTTTTGGAGTGAACATGACCGCTTCTGGGTTACATTTGATAAAGAAGATGCAAGAAGTATTTTAAGTGATGAAAAATTTTATCCGTGTTATTTTCCGACTAACAGAAATTTTAAAAATTTGATAAAGAACACTTTCTTAGCACTTGAAATTCTAAGAAAAGAAAAACCTGACGTTATTATTTCATCAGGAGCAGCGGTAGCAGTTCCATTTTTTTATCTGGGTAAACTGTTTGGAGCGAAAACGGTCTATATAGAAGTATTTGATAGAATAGATAAACCGACTGTGTCTGGAAAGTTGGTGTATCCAGTGACGGATAAATTTATCGTTCAGTGGGAGGAATTGAAAAAAGTCTATCCCAAAGCTATTAATCTGGGGAGTATTTTTTAATGATTTTTGTTACAGTGGGAACCCACGAGCAGCCCTTTAATAGACTTATTGAGGAAGTTGATCGTTTAAAAAAAGAAGGAGTCATAACAGATGAGGTATTCATCCAGACAGGATTTTCAACATATAAGCCTCAATATTGTAACTGGAAGAGTATTATCTCTTATTCTGAGATGGAAGACCATATGGCGAATGCAGACATTATTATTACACATGGTGGACCAGCGACATTCATGGGAGCAATTGCCAAAGGTAAAAAACCGATTGTTGTTCCAAGATTGGAGAAATTTGGTGAGCATGTAAATGATCATCAGCTTGAGTTTGCTGAACAGGTTTCTGAACGATTTGGAAGCATTATTGTTGTAGAAGAAATTAATGAATTACAGAATTATTTTAACTTAGATCTAAATTCGATTGAAGTTTCTAAATCGAATAATCTAAGATTTAATAATCAATTGAAACATGAAATAGAAAGTTTGGTTAATTGAATGATTCCTAAAAAGATTCATTATTGTTGGTTTGGTGGAAATCCGTTACCCGAGACTGTTCAAAGATGTATTAACTCATGGAGAAAATTTTGTCCTGATTATGAAATAATAGAGTGGAACGAATCAAATTATAACATTCATAAAATTCCATTTATCGCGGAGGCTTACGATGCGAAAAAATATGCCTTTGTGTCTGATTATGCTCGCTTAGACATTATTTATAACGAAGGTGGGGTATACCTTGATACAGATGTGGAATTGATAAGATCATTAGATACTTTATTAAGTAATAATTCTTTTATTGGCATGGAGTTTGCCGGAGAGGTGAACACAGGATTGGGCTTTGGTGCTGAAAAACATCATAAGTTTATCAAAGAAAATATGGAAATTTATAATAATCTTAAATTTGATGCCAAGCAAATAGTGACATGTGTAGAAATTACGACGTCGTTGTTAAAAAAATATGGATTAATAAGTAAAAATATTATCCAGGATGTAGCTGGATTAACAATCTATCCAACAGAATATTTTTGTCCTTATAATATGGAGACGAGGAAAACTTTAATCACTGATAACACATATTCAATTCACCATTATGATGCTACTTGGTATGGTACTGGAATTAACGCAAAAATGAAGAAAATCTTTTTACCTATAAAAATTAAGATACGTATTTTTATTGATAAGGTTTTAGGAGAAGGGACTTATGAGAAACTTAAACAATATTTCAAAAAATAAATCTTCCATGGTATTCAATTATGAAGATATATATTGTTGTTTTGTTTTCATTGTTATCTATCTAAAATCTGTTTTTTCTTCTTTTGCAGATCAAATCTATAATATTTTTTTGATTTTATTTGTTTTATTCATTTTTTTAAAATTATTGAATCAAAAATACACCCCTACTCAACTATTCTCTTTATTAGTTTTGGGAAGTCTTTCAATATTTAATGCATTTATTTCTAAGGATTTTTCATTGTTAGTAGCCTTGTTATTCTTTTTTGGTATGAAAGATATTAATGTAGATAGAGTATTATCTACTGTATTGGTTGCTAAGATTTCTTCTTTTTTATATGTTCTATTTTCTTATATATTACATTTTAGGAGCTCTTCAGCAATTTTATTCAATAGGACATCTGAGGTAGTTACCAGGTATAGTTTTGGATTCGGTTCACCAAATACATTTCATGCGAGTTTTTCTTTTATTCTCTTTTTAATTATTAGTAAATATTATGATCGTATCAAAGGAATACATATTATTGGTATGTTACTTTCTAATGAGTTTATTTATTTTTTTTCTCAATCAAGAACTGGGAGATATAGTGTCTTACTTGTGTTATTATGCCTTTTTGTGATGAAATCTACCAGGAAAATAGGAGTATATTTTTTGAAAACGGTTCCGTATTTGGCAACAATAATGTTTTTTTTCACTGTTTCAATGTCAACAATTTTTAAAGGGACGAAAGTTTATGATTACTTAAATACTCTACTATCTGGAAGGTTATTTTATAATAATGCAATTTTAGATCATACTCCGTCACTCTTAGGTGAAAATATAATGGGGTATATATATTTTACTAGAGAAGGGTACGTATATCAAATGATACATGATAACAGCTATATGGCAACTTTTGCATTGTCAGGTTCTATATTGATGACTCTCTTACTTTGGTATTATTATATTGTTTCTAGAGAATTGCTAATAAATAAAAGGTACAACTTGTTATTTTTATTTATTTCAATAGCAGTTTATACATTCATGGAAGATTATATAAGATATATTTATTTTGATTTTCTGTTTTTTGTTTGTGGCTCTTTCTTCTATAATCAATTAACTTTAGAGAGGAATACGGAATAATGCTATATATTGTCACTCCAACATATAATAGAGCTAAAGAACTATGTATTTTGTATAAAACTTTGAAATCGCAAACATGTTTGGATTTCAAATGGTTGGTAGTAGATGACGGCTCAACAGACGAAACGCCACTTTTGATTGCTAAATTTCAAGAAGATAGCTGTGTTGCAATTGATTATCTCAAAAAAGATAATGGGGGTAAACATACCGCTTATAATTTGGCATTGGATTATATGTCTAAAATTGATTGTCATATAGTAGTTGATAGTGATGATTGGCTTGCGATGGATGCTGTCGAGCAAATCTTACAAGACTTAGAAAAGACTTCAAATAAAGAAATAGGGATTGTTTATCCAAGATACGGTAGGGATTCTAGTCCTCAGTGGCTTTCTGATAACGTTAAATATGTTTCAATTCCTGATATAAAGTTGAAATACGGGCTTTCAATCGAGACTGCAATTGTTATTAAAAATTTATTCATTGGTCAATTGAGACTTCCTTCATTTGAAGGGGAGAAGTTTTTGTCTGAAGAAATTTTTTATATTATGCTATCGGAGTTTGGAAAATTTCTTCCTCTTAATAGAAGAATATATTTTTTTGAATATCTAGAACATGGTCTAACTAATAATCTTTTTCATCTGTGGAAGAAGAACCCCAAGAGCACTTATTTATTGTTTAAAGAGAGAAAAAAATATATCCTGCAAAATTTATCAGGTTTTAACCGAATTGTTGAATTGTTTAAAGTGTCCTTGAATGAACAAGCATTATCGCTAGCAACATCAAAGAATGAAAATATTCCCCAAGAGCTATCTGTTGGGGAACGTATGCTAAAACCATTGGCGTATTTATTTTATTTAAAAAGGTATAAATAGGAATAAGTATCATAGTGAGGAGATATTGTGAATAATGAGTTAATCAGTATTATTGTTCCTGTATACAATGTTGAAAAATACATTGCTAAGTGTTTGGACTCTTTAGTTAACCAAACATATTTAAATATAGAAATACTTCTAATTGATGATGGATCTACAGACAAATCATTATCGATATGTAAGAAGTATGCTGCAGTTGATTCTCGAATTAAGCTTTTTTCTAAAGAGAATGGCGGCGTTTCTAGCGCTCGGAATCTAGGTCTTCTACATGTTCAAGGAGAGTACGTTGTGTTTGTAGATTCAGATGACTTTGTATCTCCAAAATATTGTGCACATTTATATCAACTTGCTATAAATACTAAGTCAGAGTTAGCTTCTGTAAGTCGTTATAACATTTTGAATAAAGAGGTGGTAAAGATATCTGATTTATCTTTTAATCAAATAACATCAGATGAAGCCTTAAGAAAATTTTTTTTAGGTGAGGGAATAAATTGTTATCTTTTTTCAAAAATATTTAAATATGAAACAATAAAAGGACTCCAATTTGATGAAAGTTTAGAATCAGCAGAGGACGTTTTGTTTATTTATCAAACTCTTAAGAGCATAAATTTTGCATCTATGGATGGTACGGTTGCAGATTATTTTTATATTATCAGAGAAGGTTCTTTAACAAATAAAAGACTGACTTCATCAAGAATTGATAGCTCCATTAGAGTTGCGGAATATATTACTAGAGATTGCAACAGCAACAAGAAATTGAAAATGTTAAGTGAAATTAATGAAATATCATTAAAGGGTGAGGTTCTTGAGTGGATTTCATTAAATAGTGAACTTAGAATTGAGTTTGAAGAATATTATAATATCATACTGAGAGAAGTTAGAAAGTTTAAATTGTTCCATAAAGTTCAATATCTAACTTTAAAAAAATTTATTAGGCTTATATTATTAAAAGTTAGTCCTAGATTAGTTACAATCTTAAAAAATAAATAGGTATCCCGGAAGGAGTTTTCATGGATTTTAATAGTACCCCCCTTGTTTCAATTATAATTCCAATTTATAATGTAGAAAATTATTTAGAACAGTGTATTATATCGGTAATTCATCAAACTTATAAGAATTTAGAAATTATTTTAGTAAATGACGGTTCTCCTGATAATTCACTCGAAATTTGTGAACAATGGAAAAGAGCAGATTCACGTATTAAGCTTATTAATAAAGACAATGGTGGACTGTCAGATGCTAGAAATTGTGGATTAAGAGTTTCAAGTGGCGAGTTAGTTTTATTTGTCGATTCCGATGACTGGATTTCAATTAACATGGTTGAAAATATGGTCAATGAAATGATTCAGAATGATGTTGATTTAGTTGTTTGCGATTTTATTAGAGCTTTTCCAGATGGTTTTATGGAGAAAAATAATAAGCAAGATTTTCCTCCAAAAGTTGTTTCAGTTGATGAATTTTTAAAATTAGTCTTAGAGGATAAAGTTGTAACAAACCATGCTTGGAGAAGACTATATAAGAAAAAATATATCCCCGAAGAGGTGTTTCCGAAAAATAGAAATTTTGAAGATATCTTTTCTACTCCAAAATTTGTCAAAAATATAAGTAAAGTATTAATCGTTAATGATGCATATTACTATTATCGTTTTAATGACAGTAGTATTGTAAATAATTTAAATTATAAAAATGTGAAAGATCATTTTGACGCTTTTTTGACGTCAAATTCTATTGTCATGAATTCTTACCCAAGTTTAGCACCATATGTTCAAAAAGCGTTACCAAGGCAGTTAAAGGTAATTTTCAGAGATGCTAAGAAGGTAATTCCCCAGGATAATGAGATCAAAAATCTGATACAAGATATCAAATTTTCGTTGAAATCCTATAGTATTTTTAAAACTGCAAGCAGGAAAGATTTTTTTGACTTATTAGAACTTAAATATTTTAATAATCTTCACTATTACTTTAAAAAACTTAAAGATAATAAAATATTACGAAGAATAGCTAAACAATTTATAGCTATTCCCAAATCTCTGAACGTCAAAAAACAATTATCAGAGGATACATCTGATACTTTTTATATTATAGGATCACCTAGACACGGTAATTTGGGGGATTTGGCACTTATCAAGGGTGAAATGGAATTTATAAAAAAATATTTCCCGGATTATGTAGTTAATGAAATTACATGGGATAAGATTAAGTATATAAATAATAAAATTAACTTAACAAGCAATAATAACATTTATGCATTACATGCTGGAGGAAATATCGGTACTTTATATCCAGAAATTCATCTAGATCAAGAAGTAGCTTTGAGTAATATTAATTCGAATAACTTAATGATATTTCCACAGACTCTTTACTATGATACGTCAACTCAATTTGGAAGAGAGTTGTTGGAAGAGAGTTGCAAATTATACCAAAGTAAGGACATTCAGATTTTTACACGAGAGAAGTCATCCTTTGATTTTGTTTCACAAAAATTCCAAAACATTGATGTGTCACTAGTTCCGGATATTGCTTTAATGATAGATGGTACTGAATATTCAAAAGCAGTGGTGGAAAGAGATAGTCTTTTCTTATGTTTAAGAAATGATAGTGAACGTACTTTAACTAATGAAAAATTAGATATTATTTTAACAAAGTCAGAGCAATATTTTGGCAGTAATATAATCGAAGGTGATACCCATCGCTACAATGATGACGTTGATGACGATACTTTCAAGTATGTCGAACCATTGCTCGAAACGATTGGTACAAAACGTATGATGGTTACGGATCGTTTGCATGGTATGATATTTGCAGCTATTACTAATACTCCGTGTATTGTTATTACAAGTAAGAGTCCTAAGGTGAAAGGAGTTTATCAATGGATTAAGCATTTACCTTATATTAAACTTGTTGAAGATCTAGAAGATCTTGATAATGCTTTTGAAGCAGTGTTAGCAGTTGAAAATCCTCATTTTGATAACAGTAATTTACAACAGGAGTTTGAAAAGATGGCTAATTCAATTAGAAATGGTTTGGAGAATAGGAAATGAACAGTGAGAGTAGTAGAACTTCAAATTCAGTAAAAAATGTCATTTCAAATTTTTCTTATCAAATATTACTGATAATATTAGGTTTTGTCAGTAGAACTATATTTCTTCGAGTATTAAGTATTGAGTATTTAGGTATTCAGGGATTATTTAGTGACATTTTAAGTCTTTTGTCTATGGCTGACTTAGGATTTAATACAGCAATGACATTTAGCCTATATAAACCTCTTGCGGAAAAGGATACAAATACAATTAGTGGGTTAATTAACTTTTACAAAAAAGTTTATAGAATAATTGCGATTACTATTTTTCTGATTGGAGTTCTACTTATTCCCTTTCTGAAGTTTATTGTTAATTTAGAGAATACCTTACCTCACATTTCTCTCTACTATTTTCTGTACTTACTAAATACAGTAGCATCTTATTTAGTAGTGTATAAAACTATTATATTACAAGCAGATCAAAAGGCACATATTGTAACTAAATATAGTAGTATTTTTAGCACATTGCAAACTATATGTATGTTGGTATTCCTAATAATTACGCATAATTTCTTAATATATTTAAGCGTTCAAGTTATTTTTACATATTTTTCCAATTTTTATATTTCTTCTGTAGCTAGCCGTCTTTATCCTTATATTAATGATGAAGTTAGCTTACCGAAGGATAAGACAAAAGGAATTTTTGATAATATTAAGTCTGTTTTTATATATAAAGTTTCTAGTGTGTTAATTAATGCTACAGATAATACCCTTATATCTATCATCATTGGCACTGTAGCAACTGGACTATACTCTAACTATACCATGATTATTTTGAAGCTTACTTCATTAATTAATACAGTATTCTATTCGTTAACATCGAGTTTAGGTAATTTGATTATTACAGAGGGGAAGGAAAAAAGATTTCAAATTTTTCAAGTATTACAAACAATCAGCAATATATTTAGTATTGTATGTGTTACACTAGTCTTGTTTCTAGTTCAAGACTTTATTAAAATATGGTTAGGTAATGAATATTTATTGGATAATATGGTTGTATATGCAATTGTTTTGAACTTTTATTTTTCAATTTCTTTATTACCGATATGGGTTTTTCGAGAGGCAACGGGATTATATAATCAGATAAAGTATGTCATGTTGATTACCGCAGTCTTAAATTTGATTATTTCCATTACTTTAGGTAATTTGATTGGTTTGTCCGGAATTCTTTTTGCTACTTCTATTTCAAGAATACTTACTTATTTTTGGTATGAACCTGTTTTATTGTTTAATAAATATTTTGGTCACTCAAGCAAGGTTTATTTTGGAGCACTCTTAAAAAGTTTATTTTTACTAGTAGTGATTGCTATAATATCCCTAGGAATTTCAAGATTTGTTGTTGTTAATAATATTACGTCATTGATGTTAAAAGGAATAATCCTGTTTTTAGTTAGTTCAACTTGTGCTATATTTTTTTACCGTAATAGTGAAGGGTATAGATTTTTAAAGAAAAAAATTTCGGAGCGATTTTGAGTTCAATTTTTTAAAGGTGGAGCAAGTATGCAAGTAATATTATCGAGTTTATGGTTTCTGTATTTATCTTTAACATGTTTTTTGTTTATATTTCTCTATAAAACTGAGAAATAAAGAACAGCTTCATATAATAATTCATTTTTGAATAAAGAAAATACAAATATTCTAAAAGGGGCCTCGGAAATAATTGTGTTCATACATCATGTATCGCTTTTTTTAAGTAATGATCACACGATTATAAATCAAATATTAAGTCATGTTGAATTCTTAGCTGTTTCAATCTTCTTATTTGTAAGTGGATTCGGTTTAATGACACAGTTTAAGAAAAGAGGAGAGGAATAATTCAATGATTTCTTCACTCACAAAGTCTTAAGAATATTTATGACTTTCATTTTTTCAATTATTTTAGTAAGTTGTCTTAGCAATCTATTTTTAAATACAAACTATGGAGCGAGTGATATTATAAAGTCATCGCTATTTATGAAATTTGCTGATGGTAGAGAATTATGGTTTATTGGAATAATTATTTATTATTATTGCGCTTTTTATTTTTCCTATCATTTTGTTAAAATAAAAAAAGTTTGATTTTGGTTACTGATTGCTAATTTCCTTATGTGGATGTTGATTAATAAGTATTTTAAGAATGGTACTTGGTATTATAATTCTGCAATTTCTTTTATTATTGGTATTTGGGTTGCAAATCGTCATCAAAAAATATTTGAATATGTTGTGAAAAGATTTTCTGCATATATAGTGATATGTAGTTCTGCTTTTCTTTTAGTAATGTATCTTTATATTTTTAAGGAATTCAGTGTGTTGCAATTATTAGCGCCTCCCCTATTTATTGCGGTGATTATTTTAATTGTTATTAAATGTAAACTTAAGTCTAGATTTTTAGAATTTATGAATAGTATTTCATTAGAGTTTTATTTGATTCAAATAGTTATGATGGAAATTTTTTGGGGAAATTCTAAGTCAGTACACAGTATAACATTCTTTCTAGTATTTGTTATGACTGTTGTTTTATCAAAGTTTTTAAATTTAACAATCAACTATGTTTTTAGAGCAATTTCTCATAAAAGGCTATGAGTTAAATAATAAAGTGAGATTTTTATGAAAAAAGTTAGAAAAGCAGTAATTCCTGCAGCGGGTCTAGGAACTCGATTTTTGCCAGCGACAAAGGCTTTAGCAAAAGAAATGTTGCCGATTGTTGATAAACCAACTATTCAATTTATTGTAGAAGAGGCCTTGAAATCAGGTATCGAGGATATTTTAGTTGTGACTGGTAAGTCAAAGCGTTCAATTGAGGATCATTTTGATTCAAACTTTGAATTAGAATATAATTTACAAGAAAAAAATAAAGATGATCTCCTTAAGTTAGTTGACGAGACGACAAGTATTCATTTGCATTTTATTCGTCAGTCTCACCCTCGTGGTCTTGGTGATGCGGTTTTACAGGCAAAAGCATTTGTTGGTAATGAACCATTCGTAGTCATGCTTGGGGATGATCTTATGGATATTACTGATGGGCAAGCTTTGCCATTGACCAAACAACTGATGAAAGACTACGAAAAGACGCTTGCTTCGACAATCGCAGTCATGCCTGTACCTCATGAAGAAGTCTCAGCTTACGGTGTTATTGCACCACATGGTGAGGGGAAAGACGGTCTATACAGTGTAGATACATTTGTAGAAAAACCAGCACCAGAAGATGCACCTAGCGATCTTGCAATTATTGGTAGATATCTATTAACACCAGAAATCTTTGAAATTTTGGAAAATCAGAAACCAGGTGCGGGTAATGAAATTCAATTGACCGATGCGATTGATACTTTAAATAAGACTCAGCGAGTATTTGCTAGAGAGTTTAAAGGGAAACGATACGATGTTGGTGACAAATTTGGATTTATGAAAACTTCCATCGATTATGCGCTTCAGCATCCACAAGTAAAGGAAGACTTAACGAACTTTATTATTGAACTTGGTAAATCTTTAGAAAATGAGTAATTATAAATAATTCAATTTTTTTATTACTGTTATATTTATTATTGAACACATTTTTTTGCAACAATAAACAACAAATGATATACTTTGTATATCATTTTTTTGTTGAGGTGTTAAAATGAGCAACAGTGTGTTTACAATGGAAGGTTTTAAAAATATTGTACTTAAAAAAAGAAAAGAGTTAGGATTTTCCCAACAAGAACTAGCTGATAAGACTGGTATTAATCGTGCGATGATAAGTCGGATTGAACAAGGAGATTATATTCCATCTATTCCGCAACTTGAAAGCTTATCTAAAGCGTTGGAGTTTGATCTTGCTTCGTTGTTTGTTTCGAGCAGCAAGCCTACTTCAGTGGCCAAAATCGCAAAGTCAAATATCGCTGTTGCAGGTACGGGTTATGTTGGTTTATCTAATGCTGTACTACTGGCTCAACACCATCATGTAGTTGCGGTAGATGTAGTTCCTGAAAAAGTCGACTTGATCAATGCTAGAAAATCTCCGATTCAAGATGATTATATTGAACAATACTTAGCTGAAAAAGAGTTGGATTTGGTAGCAACCTTAGATGCGGAAAAAGCATATAAAGAAGCTGAAATTGTCATCATTGCTGCACCTACCAACTATGACAGTGCAAAGAATTATTTTGATACAGGTCACGTTGAAACGGTAATTGAAACTGTCTTGAAAGTGAATCCAGATGCCTTGATGGTGATTAAGTCAACTATACCTGTAGGTTTTACGCAAGCTGTTCGCAAAAAATATGGGACGAAAAATATTATTTTCAGTCCTGAATTTCTTAGAGAGTCCAAAGCCTTGTATGATAATCTCTATCCTTCACGGATTATTGTTTCATATGAGAAAGATGACAACAAAGCAGTGATAGCTGGCGCAGATAAATTTGCTGCATTGTTACAAGAGGGAGCTTTGAAGTCTGATATTGAAGTACTTCATATGGGATCAACAGAAGCAGAAGCAGTGAAGTTATTTGCAAATACCTATTTAGCTCTTCGTGTTTCCTATTTCAATGAATTGGATACCTATGCTGAATTAAAGGGACTGGATACGAAATCAATCATACGTGGAGTTGGTTTAGATCCTCGGATTGGGGAACATTATAACAACCCATCCTTTGGCTACGGTGGCTATTGTTTACCAAAAGATACCAAGCAACTATTGGCAAATTATGATGCGGTGCCACAAAATATGATGACAGCCATTGTTGATGCGAATCGAACTAGAAAAGACTTTATTGCTGATCAGGTACTGAAAATGGCAGGCTATTATGATTACTCTACGCATGATCAATTCTCTCAAACAGTTGAGAAAGAAGTTGTGATTGGTATCTACCGTCTTACAATGAAGAGTAATTCGGACAATTTCCGTCAAAGCTCTATCCAAGGTGTCATGAAACGCTTGAAAGCCAAGGGTGCCAAAGTCATTATCTTTGAACCTACCTTGGAAAATGGATCAACCTTCTTCGGTTCAAAAGTCGTAAACAACTTGAAACAGTTTAAAGCAATAAGTCAAGCAATCGTCGCAAACCGATATGACAGCGTTCTAGATGACGTACAAGAAAAAGTCTATACGCGCGATATCTTTAGACGGGATTAGATTTGAAAGTTGTAGTCGGTTGTAAATAATAATCTAAAAGATGGTTACTTTGAGAAATTTTTGTTGATTTTCTTAATCTATCTAAGAAAAAGTAATATTACTTTCCGATAACTCTCTTCAATCTGGCATAATATAGATATCATAAGAATGAACTCATTCTGAAGATGTTTGATGAGTAATATTAGAGAGGATTAAAATGGAAATTCAATTTAATACATATAGTAGTTTAGGTGGAGCTGTAAAAAAACAGTTATCAAGAGGTAGATATACCATTTCAGATAGAATTTGTAAATTAGAAATAATCATCAATAACGAAGTATCATCTATTACTTTGGATGATAACCATTATGTACCGAATGTAAAGAATTGTAGTTCGTTACCATCAGAGCCGTCAGTTAGATTATTTGACAATTTTCTTAAACAATTTATTTATAATAATGGTTCAAATTGTTCTTTAATAGACGCGTTGTTGGAGTATCAAGAGGCTAATCTTCATTACGGCTACCAAATTGAAGATAAAATATTCTATAAATTGTACAGTAAAGACGAGAAGTTATTAAATACAAGACTTCGTTCTCAGTACGGGGCCAAATTGATAGATTATTCAGCTCAACTTTCTAAAGGTGATGGAATAATATTTGATAAAGATAATATTAATGGTTTGTGGGCGATGAAGTCTAGTGAACTAAATAATATTGTTCATTGTATTGATATATATGGAGGCAATCTTTTTACTCTAGAGCTCCTGCCTGATAGCTTGTACCTTCAGACTAAAAATGAGATAATCGGACATGATTTCAAAGTAATCAGGAGTATGAAACTCTCTAAAAATCATTGGTTTCGAAAAATACAGTTACATTTTATTAATTTAAGACGTAAACTTGATATCTAGGCATAAAATGAGATACGAAAGTTTTTTAGTTGTTAAATCGGAGAGAATCATTATTTAAAGGCTTGAATAAAAAATACTATCACATATTGAACCACTTCTTGTTAAATGAACAATTTTAAGCGCCCCATAACAAGGTACCTATCCAATCATTCACTCCTCCAGTATACTGTAATAAAAAACTGGAGGATTTTTTATGTCATACCCCATCGTCCCATTGCCTGTTCCTAATGTAAGCGCCCCATAACAAGGTACCTATCCAATCATTCACTCCTCCAGTATACTGTAATAAAAAAACTGGAGGATTTTTTTATGTCACAACCCATTGTCCCATTGACT
>NZ_JAIMDU010000030.1:0-30546 GCF_019794615.1 Streptococcus suis | reverse complement strand
ACAGTACGAGAAAGTACGCAAGAAATATATACAAAAATTTGACAAAAAAATAGCGCTATATCAACGATTAGAGCACTTTTGTGTCATTCAAACTGTCAAACTCCCGAACTTAAAATAATATGACAAATATGATAGATAGGTTGCAATTTGTTCACAATTCGATTTCTCATGCTATAATTAAGAAAAAGTCAGGAGTAAACCTATGAAAAGCATCGTTTTAATACACGGTACCTGGTGTAATGGCTCATTCTGGGGAGACTTTGCTAGTCAGTTAGAAAAAACTGGCTTACAGATCCATACCCCTAGTTTACGCTATCACGATTTACCCTATGAAGAAGGGATCAAAAAAGTCGGTGACGTTAGTTTGACAGACTATGTGGATGACTTGGTATCCTTGGTCGAAAGTCTAGAAGAGCCACCTTTACTTCTGGGTCACTCACTTGGATGTCTCTTAGCCCAAATGGTTGCGGAACGGACCCCTGTTGCTGGCATGATTCTCATTGGCCCTGCCCCAACTGCCGATATCTTCGCTCTTTATCCAACCATGCTTGCCAGTTTCTTACCCCATTTTCTTCGCTGGGGATTTTGGAAAAAACCTATTCCACCTTATAAAAAAGCCTTCTTTTCTTACTGCCTCAATGCGCAGGATCCTAGTATAAAAGAAAAGCTCTATCAAAACCTCGTCCCTGACTCAGGCAAGGTTTACACACAAATGGCCTTTCCATTCCTAGATAAAAGCAGAGCAGGCTATGTGGACTTTCGTAGCATTACCGGGCCTGTCTTAGTCATCACAGGAAGTGAGGACAAAATGACTGTCTCTGCCATCGCCAGAAAAACAGCACATAATTACAAAAATTCTGTTCTAGTCTCACTAACAGGGGCTGATCATATGTACCCAACTGGAAAATTTCAAGGTAAAACCCTTTCTGTTATTCGAGCATGGTTGGAAGAACAGGAATTTATCTAATACTCTTCGAACATCTAAAATCTAGTTTGTTAAGAGCCCTGGTAACTAAAAAGCACCGATGGCGCTTTTCGGCCTATTTCTTTGAAATGAGAAAGTGACAGAGTTCTACCTTCGGCTTAATGATGCGAACACAGTTCTGTTGATTTTCAGCCATCAAAATCTCCCAAATTGTTGAAGCTAGGTTACTGTTGATTTTCATTGAGTATAAATAAACGACCTCCAATACGGAAGTCGTTTCTTGATATAATTATTTTATTTCACAACGATACTGACGTTGCTTCAACAGTCTGGGAATAGAAGGAAATAAAACGTGTCAAAACAGTTCAGTAAAACTGTTGGAAATGAGAATGCAAACCTAGTTTAACAGGTTGAGATACAAAATACTATTGCACTCTATAGCTTTCTTCAAAATTAGTTCCAGTCTCTTTTCCTTGAGATTTTCGCAACTGAAGCGAGACTTAGCAGCCCAAGCACTGTAAGTGCCAGTCCAGATTCACTACCTGTACTTGGTAATACTGTAGTTTTATTCTGACTTGCAGTACCTGGTTGGACTGGAGTAGCCAAGCCAGGTTGTGCCGGTATCGCAGGCTGTTCTGGTGTAAATGGAACTTCTGGATTAGATGGATGCTCAGGAACGACTGGAACTTCTGGTTCTGGTGTTACAGGAATATCTGGTGTAGTTGGATAGTAAGGCATATGTGGTTTTAGCCCATATCCACCAACACCACTCCAGTCAATGTAACCATCATTTTCTCCTGGCAAATACGCTGTATCAAATGTTCCAACGGTATTTTTAGTATCACTAGATTCATCCCAAATCCAATCACCTTGCTCAGTCATTTTTGCTAAAACACGTGTTGTATTATCAGGAAGGATTTGAATCAAAAAGCTTGGGGCCCAAGTAGAGTTATTTCCTTTACCAGCAACTTCATTCCGGTTAGTCATGTAGGCTGTGACAAGTAGCGTATCAGAAGAACCCTCAACTGGAACTGCATAATAAGAATAAGTAGCTGTTCTCCAGTCTGCTGGCACAGATGCAGTTAAAACTACTCCAGAATGATTCAATGGAGAGTAACCTGAAGTCAAACTATCTGATACATACCCTAGCATAACAACATTGTCACCAACAACTGAATTTGCAAGATTCCATGCTGTATTGTTACTTCCATGATTCAATCTTGATGCTGCAAATAGATAATATTTATCCCCTAACTTCACAACATTTGGACGCTCAATCTCATCACTCACCATTGGTGAACTAACTAGTGGAGTATAGTACTCTTGAATTGTTGGATTTTTTTCAGTTCCTGACAGCTTTAAAATACCAATTGCTGCATTCGCAAATTTAGCTCGCTCATACATATCTGAGTTTTCTAAAATTGCAAAGAGACTCTTGATATTGTATGCAGCATCTCCACCATAGTTAGCCCAGTTATAGATTTGATTCTCACCTTGATAATTCTGAGTACCAGTACTTGCTTCAAAAATAAGGTAACGAGAGCCATCAGCATCCTCAATGACATGTGGATCACGCATAGCAATATTATCAGCACCTGTGAATGTCTCTCTCCATTGTGCATAGCTTTGATAATAATAACCATCTCCTCCTTCTGGAGTCAGTACAGTATCATTATCAACTGAAACTAGATATACATCACTATCATCATAAGCAAGATTTAAAGTTGCCGTTGCTAATTGTTGATTGTTACTATTATTATCACTTGTATCTACGTGTGTATAATACAATTGAATAGAGCCATCACTATTAACAACTGCAGAACCTGACCATTGTTGAATCAATGATGTTGATTTATAGCCAAAAATTGCTCCTGCGTTCTTCCAATTATCAAATGTATTATCCGCATATTTATTATACAAGAGGTAGAGATGATTATCATTTGTATTCGGAACACCCATCATCGCAACTACCAATTGATAGCCATTCCAATTTACAACCTCACCAGTCTTAATATCCTGAACTGGCCATGAATCCCAAACATCTAAATCTGCAACTTCCCCAGTCTGAGCATCACGAGTTGTTGCAGCTGCCATATTTTTAATCGCAGCAGCATTAAAATATGGAATAGCATATTGTTCATCTTGTGCAACTAAAGTATTTGCAATTTCTTCAAATTGCTTATAGGTCATTTGAGAGCCCGTTTCCGCGGTCACATCCCTTTTGATTTTATTCAATGCATCTTTTTGTGCTTCAGTTAAGGTTGATAAATCAAGGTTAGCTTCTAATGCAATTGCATACGCTTCTTCTGTCAAACCATATGATGCAGCTGATGGAATTGGTGCTGAAGTTGTTGAAACACTTGATTCTAAAGTTGCCATTTCATTTGAAGTAACTTCAACATCAGCTGTTGTAGTATCCGAAGATGGTGTCACAGTATTTTCAGCAACTGAATTAAGTTCTTCATTAACACTTTTCTCAGTAGTTGCGTTGATAACTTCATTCGCATTACTTACAACATCTGCGTCTGTAGCTTGCGTCTCTGAGTTATCTACCGTCGAAACAGAAGAATCTGTTACGGTTTCTGAACCTTCTGATTCAGTTGTCGTATCTGAAACGACTGAATCAGAAGTTTTTGTAGAGCTAGTATCCTCTGTTGTAGATTCTACCGTTACTGTTGACTCAGAAGTCGTTGTTGGACTAGTTGTTTCTACAGTGTCGGCAGAAGCTATTGTCGCATTTCCAGCAACGAATAAACTTGCAGCTGTAGCGCTAACGACAATCCAATTTTTCTTTGATTTACGCATTTTTTTACGCATTACTAACTCCAATTTTCTATTAAATTTATTTTAAGTTTCATTATACTTACAAATTTTTTAATTGTCAAATATTTATGAAAGTTTTCAACGATATATTTTCATCGTTTTCCGAAGAAAGTACTTTCAGATTCTGTGTCGATTGATTTCCAAATCTTGCAACAGTGTAAGATTGACCATCTGGAAAGAAAAATTCAATAACTCGATTGTCCGTATATATATCAATTTGAAACTTCTCCCATTGACTCACATCTAATGATACTTGGTAACCATTACCTTCTCCTAGTAAACCATCGAAATAATAGCTAGACGCTAACTGTCCTTCTATACCGTTATCTAGTTCACTTGACCGTGCACTCACCCGTAGTTTCCCAGTTTCAACGTCTAACATCAATTTGATATAATCTACACCTTGCCAAATTTCAACATATACTTCACCCTTTGGCATCTCATTTGAAGTCAGTTGGAATCTTTTCTGATTTTGTAGATCTTTTAAATAGATCAAGCCGTTTACTCTTTTGCCATTTTGTTGTATCTGAGTAAATGGTTTCCCCTCTTGTGTAAGCGGATTAGCTGCCGTAATATTTTTTATCTCTTTATCAATCAAATATTTATCTGTAATAACATTTTGTTCAATAGCCAGTTTGTCATTTAATTTAATCTCTCGTGCCAAACTATATGAACCCAAGTGATTAATGTAGTTACTTTTGGCTTCTTGATCACTATGAACCCCTTTTGCAGAGTAGTTCCAGTTTCCAATCCAACCCATTGTAGTTATAAAATCATTCTTCTCATCGAGTGACTCACTTCCAGAAAAATTTGCTCCATAATAATCCGAACCGTAATCCAATCTTTTCGTATCACATTCCGCTACAAAAAGACCGTTGTTATCTAAATGACCTACCGTATAATAAGTACCTGTCGTTTCCCCCATCGTGGTATCTTTTGCACCAAAAAATAGGACTTGCTTTTCTTCACCATTAGTTGTTTTCATCGTTTTTATGACAGGACATTCGACAGGGGCATTACCTGCCCAGCTTCTACCTCTAAAAAATGTCGATGCAAGAACTTTACTCTGACCTTGCTCATCAGCTTTTGCCCAATGTATACCATCTTTTGACTGGTAAACACCTATAACATCACCTTCTGCTACATACATTAATAATCTATCTTTATAATTAACAACATATGGATCCCTTAAATCAGTTTGATTATCTGACAGGTTCGTTGTTAGGACTGGTTTCCCATCATTTAAAACATGGGAATAAGTTTTACCATCCTCAGACCAAAGTATCCATATATTTTGGCTACCGTCATCTTTTTTCAGCCCGGAGATATAAGCAATTTTTCCATTATGTGGTACATCTTTAAATAGTAGTTGACTATTTGTGATGACTGAACCTGTCCATGCTGATTTCCAACCTTGTGTAACATCTCCTCCACTAGAGGGTATTGCACGGTTTTGTGCTGAATAGTTTATAAAATCAGTAGTTGTTGTGTGGTACCAATCCTGACCATTTTCTCCGAAAGGATTAGCAGCTCCATCCTTAGAATGCAAAAAATAAATATCATAATACTCCTTTTGCTCATTCCAAGAAATAGTTTGTAAATCATTTGACCAATTGTCTTCTACAGTTAAATGATAAGACTTAGATTGATTTGATGATTGAGTACGACATGAAAATAATATCAAAAATATCGGTAAATAAAATAAGCTAATCCTGATTAAATCTTTTTTCATAGGCTTCATTATAGCTTGAATACTTGCCAATTGCAATTTTGTTGCAAGAAGGACAAGTATTAGTTGATCATAACAAAAAGCAACTATCTACCAATCAATTGGAAAATATGTGTTTTTAATTTTGGGAATATTTTTGGTACATTTTTTCTTTATGACATTAC
The DNA here is from genome assembly GCF_019794615.1 of Streptococcus suis. Taxonomy (GTDB): domain Bacteria; phylum Bacillota; class Bacilli; order Lactobacillales; family Streptococcaceae; genus Streptococcus; species Streptococcus suis_AI. The sequence continues at coordinate 24,905 of NZ_JAIMDU010000030.1, read as the reverse complement.
TTTTGATACAAACCACAGTATTTTACTTATACACTTGTTTGAGGGATTAAATTTTGCTATTTTCTTTTTCATACGAAAACTAAAAATGTAAATGCAATCCTATCCATTATAACAAGGAGCTTTTCTGTCTAATTCATGTCGTATTATTATATTTTTATGCATTTTTATTTAACAAATAATTAGTAGAAAAGCTACTTCCCATTGATTACTAGAATCATCCAGCCACAATCATAAAGCCCCCGCTTAGATCTTTTCTAGCGAGGGCTCTCTTCTTTGTTTTATGGATAAGGACAGAAACCGTCACAACTGACGCTCCCCCCTAATGACGAGTCCGATTACTTCACAACAATATTCACCAATTTAGTTGGCTCCAACAGTCTACGGATAGGCTGTTGGAGGTTGGAAATGGACAAACAAACGAGGCAATCGTTACTTGGTAACGATATTCACGAGTTTGTTTGCAACAACAATCACCTTCACCACTGTTTGCCCAGTGATTTCAGCTTGGACTTTTTCATCTGCAAGGGCAACTTTTTCAAGTTCAGCTGGTGATAGGTCTTTGGCTACGGTCAAGCGAGCTTTTACTTTACCCTTGATTTGGACAACGATTTCCACTTCGCTTTCTACCAGCTTACTTTCGTCATATGTTGGCCAAGCGACATATGAGATAGACTCAACTGACTTAGTCAAACCTTGCCATAACTCTTCTGCCAAGTGCGGTGCAAATGGGGCGATCAATTGGGCAAAGCCTTTGGCGTATTCGACGTAGAGCTTGTCTTCCTTGTTGGCTGCGTTGACAAAAATCATGAGCTGGGCGATAGCCGTGTTGAATTTCAGGTCTTCAATATGCTCTGTCACCGTCTTAACAGTTTCATTGTAAACTTTATCAAGCGCTCCGCTATTTTCCGCCACAAGCTCCTTGGTCGTCAAGAGGCGATAAACACGGTCAAGGAACTTACGGCTGCCCTCGAGACCTTCTTCTGACCATGCAATTGACGCATCAAGTGGACCCATGAACATTTCATAAACGCGGAGAGTGTCCGCACCGAATTGCTCGACCACATCATCTGGGTTGACCACGTTTTTAAGAGACTTAGACATCTTAGCAGGTGCCTGCTCCAACTCTTCACCAGTTTCGATGTTGAAGAAGGAACCATCACGTTTTTCAACCTTATCTGTCGCTACAAGGGCCCCACGGCTGTCGCGGTAGCTAGTTCCCAAAATCATCCCTTGGTTAAAGAGTTTTTGGAATGGCTCTTTGGTCGGTACAACGCCAAGGTCATAGAGGAACTTGTGCCAGAAGCGAGCATAAAGCAGGTGAAGGACTGCATGCTCGGCACCACCGATGTAGATGTCCACTGGCAACCAAGCTTTGAGAAGCTCCTCGTCTGCCAATTTCTCATCGTTGTGTGGGTCGATATAGCGGAGGTAGTACCAGCTAGAACCCGCCCATTGTGGCATGGTGTTGGTCTCACGGCGACCTTTGACGCCGTCTTCACGTGTCACCTCTAACCAGTCTGTCAAGTTAGCAAGTGGTGATTCACCTGTACCTGAAGGCTTGATGTCTGAGGTTTTTGGCAATACCAGAGGTAACTCATTTTCAGGTACTGCTGTGGAAGTGCCGTCTTCCCAGTGGATGATTGGAATTGGCTCACCCCAATAACGCTGACGGCTGAAGAGCCAGTCACGGAGGCGGTAGGAAATTTTCTCCTGACCAACACCATTTTCTTCCAACCAAGCAACCATTTTAGCAATGGCCTCTTCCTTATTCAGACCATCTAGGAAGTCTGAATTAAGGTGAAGACCATCTTCTGTGTAAGGTGCTTCTTCTACATTACCACCTTCCAAAACCGGAATGATGTCCAAACCAAACTGTTTGGCAAATTCCCAGTCACGCTCATCGTGGGCAGGAACAGCCATAATAGCACCTGTTCCGTAGCTCACAAGCACGTAGTCTGAAATCCAGATCGGAATTTCACGACCATTGACTGGGTTAATAGCATTGGCACCTGTCCAAACACCTGTCTTGTCTTTAGCAAGGTCTGTACGAGCAAGGTCTGATTTAAGAGAAGCTTGGCGTTTATACTCTGCCACAGCTTCTGCCTGCTCAGGCGATGTAATGCTATCAACCAAGTCATGCTCAGGGGCAAGAACAGCGTAGGTCGCACCAAAAAGGGTATCTGGACGAGTTGTGAAAACAGTGAAGTCCTTGTCTGTGTTCTTGATCTTGAAGGTCACATTGGCACCTGTTGACTTGCCAATCCAGTTGCGCTGCATATCCTTGATTGACTCTGGCCAGTCAACATCTTCCAAGTCATTGAGCAGACGTTCTGCATAGGCAGTGATTTTCAGCATCCATTGACGCATTGGCTTGCGGACAACCGGGTAGCCACCACGCTCAGACGTTCCGTCAGGAAGGACCTCTTCGTTGGCGATAGCTGTTCCCAATTCTTCTACCCAGTTTACAGGCACTTCTGCCTCGTAGGCCAGGCCTTTTTCATACAACTTAGTGAAAATCCACTGAGTCCACTTGTAGTAGTTAGGATCTGTTGTATTAACCTCACGGTCCCAGTCGTAAGAAAAGCCAAGGGCATTAATCTGACGCTTGAAGTTGGCAATGTTTTCTGCTGTAAAGTCAGCTGGGTCATTTCCCGTATCCATAGCGTATTGCTCCGCTGGAAGACCAAAGGCATCCCACCCCATTGGGTGAAGGACGTTGTAGCCTTGGGCACGCTTGTAACGGCTGAGAATGTCCGTCGCCGTATAGCCCTCAGGGTGACCAACGTGCAAGCCTGCACCAGACGGATAAGGGAACATGTCTAGGGCATAAAAGTTTGGCTTATCTGCATCTGTTCCCGTTTTAAATGTGTGATTTTTTGCCCAAAATTCCTGCCATTTGGGCTCGATTTCCTTGTGATTGTAGAAGCTCATATCATTTCTCCATGTCAATAAATTATCTTTACTATTATATCACGAAATAAGGAAAGAAAAAAGGTAGAAATAAACGCAAACTACTGGGTATCCAGAGGAAAAAAACAAAAATAATGTTGTTTTTTACATCAATCGATCATCATTTCTCCAAGTATTCCTTTACATCCTCAATCGCTCCCATCCCATCTTGTAATCCAGCCTGGTAAATTTCTTCAAATTTTTCTGGATTCTTCTCTAAACGGCCAATTTGTAAAGCTTGATGAGGACGGATAACATAAATCTGGCCTTCATTTTCTAGCTGGATGATTTTTTCGACAGTTTGATTATAATGTTGATACCGTTTTGATGCGACAGATACAAATTTAGGATACTTTCTATAAAACATGCGGTATATCCGTCCGCTTGAAGCCTTTTTACGATAAGTAATTGGCTGCGTCAAGATAACAATGAGTTTGTCAAAGCCAAGACTTTTGGCAAATTCAACAGGAATAGAATCTGATAATCCACCATCTAAGTATTTTTTACCATCAACTTCGACAATTTTTGAAACGAGAGGCAATGCTGAACTGGCGCGCAACAATTCCATTTGCTCAAAGACATGATCAATTTTGTAATATTCTGGCTGACCGGTTTCAATATTGGTCACCGTCACATAGAACGGAACTCCTGACTGCGCAAAAGAATCTTGATCAAACCTATCTAACTCCATTGGTACCTTGTAATAAGTAAAGTCTTTGTTGACCATATTGCCTGTTGTCAACCAAGACCGTAATCCCATATACTGCTTATCTTTAATAAAACGCTTATTATAGCGAATCGCTCTGCCTCTTTGTTTGGAAAGGAAATTAACTCCAAAAAGTGCTCCTGCGGAAACTGAAACCACCCCATCAACATGAATATCAGCATCTAAAAAAGCATCTAGAACACCCGCAGTATAAAGGCCTCGCATACCCCCACCTTCTAAAACTAGACCAACTTTCATCTGTAGCACCTCCTAAAATTACCTTCTATTGTAGCAAAAAATCCCGTCGAAACGAGATTTTTGCTATATGATATTCAATGAAACTGAACATCCGACTGGGTAATGCAGGCACAGCTTGGGATCTGTTCTTTTTCTATTTCAAGGGAATTAGCTGAAAAGAACCACTAGACCCTTTTACTTAGCAAATCGAATTACCAAGGTTCGATGTTGAGTGTTACAATGTTACCAAATAATTACACGGTCTTCTTTAGCACGCCACATGCCGTCGCCTTCTTGAACGCCAAAGGTTTCATGGAATTCATCGAAGTTTGGCAACTGGATGTTGGTACGCAGGTGACCTGGTGCATGGACATCCACACTTGCCAACATCTGCATGAACTCAGGACGGGCCTTCATTCGCCAGATACGAGCAAAGTTGGTGAAGAATTCCTCAGCGGAGAAGTCTTCTTCTGACTTGGCTGCTTCTAAGGCTGCTGCAATCCCACCAAGGTCGGCAATGTTTTCTGACACGGTCAATTTACCATTGATTTTGGAACCATAAGAATCCTGACCTTCAAACTGGTCAATAACCTGCTGGGTACGAGATTCAAAAGCTGCATAGTCTTCTTCTGTCCACCAGTTATTGAGACTACCATGCTCATCAAAGGAGGCACCGTTTGAGTCAAAGGCATGGGAAATCTCGTGGGCAATCACAGCACCGATACCGCCGTAGTTAGCTGATGAAGACTGTTCTAGCGAGTAGAAAGGCGCCTGCAAAATGGCTGCTGGAAAGACAATCAAGTTTTTCTGTGGGTTGTAGTAGGCATTGACCATGTGAGCTGGCATACCCCACTCCTTAATGTCCACAGGCTTGTTCCACTTACTCCAACCATGAGCAATATCAATCTTGTTTAGTTCGATAGCATTGTCCACCAAGGACTTGCTTGGGTCAATAATCTTCTTATAATAACGCTCTGGCAAGGCATCTGGGTAACCAATGTAAGGCTTGATAACATTGAGTTTGACAATGGCTTTGTCACGCGTTTCCTGAGCCAACCAGTCTGCCGTTTCCAAACGAGACTTGTAGACCTCAATCATCTTGGCAACTTTTGCTTCCACATCGGCTTTGGCTTCTGGCGAGAATTTTTCTCCAGCATACCAAAGACCGAGGGCTTGGTTAAAGTAACCTTGTGCCAGATTGTAGGCTGCTTTTTCTTGGTTTTGAGCCTGCGGTGTACCAGAAAGGGCACGGCTATAGGCTCCTGCTAGAATACGAATTTCATCCGACAGGAAGGCTGTATAAGCTCCTGCCGCTTTCAAAATCAAGGTCGCTTTCAAAAGTTCCCAGTTATCCGCACTGTAAATGTCCTTGGCAGCCTGCCAGAAGCGTTCCTCAGGCACGATAATCTTGTCTGGCGTTTGCCCTAAAATAGCTGTGAAGAAAGCATCCAACGGCAACTCTGGTGCCAAGGTAGTAAAATCTGCCCACTCATACGGATGATAGAGTTTGGCATATTCAGACCCCTCTTCATTTGACAAGACGTACTTGGCAATCTTAGCATCTAGTTCCAAACGTTTGTCTAATAGGTCCTTGATTTCTTCATCTGAAAAACCAAACTTAGGTAAGAGGGCCTCTTGACTCTCTCTCCACGTTTTGAGCAATTCTGCTCCTTTTTCATGACCTTCTTCATAGTAGGTCGTATCTGGTAAGATAATACCTAATGAATCTGCCCAAAGAACATTTATTGTCGCATCCATAAAGTCAGGTGCCACACCAAAAGGCATGAGGTTTGGCTTGCCTGCCAACTCATATTCTGCCAGCTTGCTGGTAAATTCTTCGAAAGAGTTGAGAGCCTTGTACTCCGCAATCAAGGCTTGTGCCGGTTCTGCTCCCAAACGGTCACGGGTTTCATAGTCGGCTACTTGTTTGTGAAAGGCCACAAAGTTTTGCAAAATGCTATCTTCTGGGACGTTTTCTCCCGCTAACCAAGCATTGGTCGTGTCAATCATGAGCTTTTCAATCTCGTCCGCCAGGTCTGAGAAACCACCTGTTCTTGGCTTATCATCTGGAATCACGGCTGTTTTTGCCCATTCACCATTGACGTATTCGTAAAAATCATCTTGTAAGCGTGTCATTGATTTTCTCCTTTGTCTTTCTTAATGACTATAATAACAAAAAATTCTGACAATTTCACATGATAAATATATCTCTAACGCAAATTTTCTATTTATCAACAAGAATTTCTTAGTTGAGAATCTTCTGAAAAAGCATTTGTCCATTATTTAACTATTTTTTGTTATAATATTCTTAACTAGAAAGCGAGTTCTCATGACACCAAACAAAGAAGATTACCTAAAATGTATTTATGAACTGGGTCAATTAGACCAAAAAATTACCAATAAACTCATCGCAGAGAAGATGGCCTTCTCCGCACCAGCCGTTTCTGAAATGCTCAAAAAAATGGTAGCCGAAGGGCTCATTTCTAAGGATACCAAGGCAGGCTATCTCCTCAGCCAAACCGCACTTGAGATGGTATCTAGCCTCTACCGCAAGCACCGTCTGATTGAAGTCTTTCTGGTGGAACAACTCGGCTATTCTCCAGAGGAAGTCCATGAAGAGGCTGAGATTTTAGAGCACACTGTTTCAGATCACTTTATCAATCGCCTAGACCTACTACTAGAACAGCCCCAAACTTGTCCTCACGGCGGAAGCATTCCTCAAGCAGGTCAGCCACTCATCGAACGCTACCAGACACGACTCTCCCAACTCACTGAAACTGGATACTACCAACTTGTCCGTATACACGACTTTTATCAGCTCCTCCAGTACTTAGAACAACATGATTTAGCTGTCAGAGATCAGCTGGTTGTAACAGATTTTGATAGTTTTGCCCAAACGATTACTATTCAGTACAAGGGTAAAGAACTCGCAGTACCCACCACTATTGCTCAACAATTATACATAGAAAAAACCAATCGCCCCAATTAAACAGAGCGATTGGTTTTTAGTGTCCAACTACTTTTCATCAGTAACTATTACCTTACTTTTCTTTATCGCAAGAACAGTAAGCACGATAAGAATAACATTCCAAAGTAACAGAATCTTAACAGAGTTATCACTCATGGAAAAATTTGTTTCAATAAAGAAATCTGTATAGGCACCCATGAAGGTATAACTTACAACGGTTGCCACTCCTTCTTTCGCCAACGAAAACATTGGCAACAAGGCTACAATAAATGTAATAGGCAGTCCATTAATTTGAGCTTTTGATTGTGTATCAGATAACAAACCAATACACATATTAATCAGCATCACTGCTACCGTGGTTAGAAACATGACTGCTATATATTCGATATAGAGTCCTTCTAAATTGGCATCGGTCATCACCGGAAATAGAATCAAAGTAATCACCGTTAATATCAGTGGATGTATAAGGACAGACAGAATATATTCATGGTATCTCACGCCACTCAGCAACAGAGTTTTGAGCATGTTTTTTTCTTTCTCTTCAGCAATCATGGTTGAAATTGTCATCCCAATAGACATTGAAATCGCCATGGACAAACAGACAAACATGAGTTTCATTCCTGAGGCTTCCATAAAATTTTTATAAAGTAGAACGAGCATGAAAGGCAATAGAATCTGAACGGATAGATTTTTATTGCTTAATAAAATTTGATTTCTCAGCCATATCAAGGCATTCATTCTTCTAAACATTTAGCTTCTCTCCTGTCAATTGAATAAAGATATCTTCGAGCGTTGGCTCGCATGAGTGGACGGCAATTGCGTTCGATAGGTCATTATTGGTAAAGTTTGCAAACGGAATTTCTTTTTGACTAAAATCAGAATAGGTAATTCTTACCACTTTATCCTGATTGTATCTTTGAATAATATCTCTCGCAAGACCTTTTTCCACTAACCTACCTTTGTTTAGTAAGACTAACTCATCACAGAGCAAGGTAGCTTCACGCATATCGTGAGTTGTCAAGAAAATCGTTGTTCCTTGTTTTTTCAAATCCATAAGTAAGGCATGTATGGATTGAGAGGTAGTTGGATCTAGCCCACTTGTTGGTTCGTCAAGAAAGAGAATTTTTGGATTATTTAGTAATGCCCTGACAAGTAGCATGCGTTGTTTCATACCAGTTGATAACTTCTCAGCAGGTGTCTTCTTGCTGTCAAACAAGCCAACCTGTTTCAATAATTCATCTATTTTCCCTGCTTTAGCACCAAATAATTTTCCATACAACTGTAAATTCTTTTCCAATGACAGTTTTTCATAAAAACCACTTTTGTCACTGACAATTCCAATTTCTTCTAAATCCGATGGAGTCAAATCAGAAGAATCTTTGCCTAGCAACTTGCCCTTCCCGTGGTTTGCCTTCATCTGACCTGTTAAAATATTAATCATCGTTGTTTTACCAGAACCAGACGGCCCTAAGAATCCAAAGATGTTCCCCTCACGGATTTCAAAACTAATACTATTTAATGCAACTTTACTCCCAAACGACTTGGTAATCTTATCTGCTACAACCATAGTTTCTTTCATAACTTATCTCCTTAACTCATCGTGTCATTCTTTATAGTCCTAGTATAAGAAAAAAATAAAAAAAGCAACATGACATCTATGTCAGGTTGCATATTCAGCTCTTTAGAAACGTGCTAAATCGTTTTCCTTTTCCATCTTAAGATTCTTCACTAGAATATCATCATTCAGCATCTTTGCGAAGGCAATTGCCTTATCATATAATTCTTCTACTTTTTCCTTATCATTTTCCACTTCTAGATAGTATTTTGCCTCAAAAACGTAGACTACTGGTTTGTGTTGATAGTTCGTTGATTCCTCAATGATTTGGTGGTTGATTGGCTCTAACAGTCCAGTGGACTATTAAAGGTTGGAGATAGGATTTGTGAAACAAATCTCTGCAATTCGTGCTTCGCACTCCAAATCTGACCTATACGACTGTTGCGAACAAGTTCGCTCCATTTCCAACCTCAAAATGTTCACTGAACCTTTTGAGCTGTGCGGGGCGGTAGTAAAATAGTCCAGTGGAGTATTTTAGCCTGAAGCTACAAATATGGAGGCAAAAGGAACTCATTTTCTACTAGTTGTGTTCTGTACCACTCCCACCTAACTTTCAGAAATTAGAGCCACCGTCTTTACTTTTCCGCAAAAACTATAATAGCACAGTTAATAAAAAATTGTAGTCCAATTTACATCAAAAAACCAGCCTACTTGGGCTGGTCTTCTTGTAGTCGCTCTTTTAGGCGACGCCGATATAAAATCTGCGAAGGGATGAAGTAAAGAAAACTCACAAGAATAATCCAGCGTTTATCCACTCCGCTAAAGAAAATCACTAGAATCAAAATAAATGCAATCGTCAAATAAAAGAAATGATTGGTGAACAATTTTTTCATAGCCAGCCTCCATAACTACCTTTCGACATTAGTATATCAAAATAGAGATAGAGAGTACAGACTATTTCTGAAATTCTTACCTGTTTTTTGTATCTAAGATAATGGTAACCGGTCCATCATTGACTAGACTGACCTGCATATCAGCACCAAAAACACCCACCTCGACTGGTACAAATTCAGACAAGGCCTGATTAAACTCATCATAGAGTTGGCTGGCCAGAGCAGGAGCTGCCGCTCCTGTAAATGCAGGGCGATTGCCTTTTTTTGTATCCGCAAAAAGAGTAAATTGAGAAATGGATAATATCTTGCCCTCCACATCTTGAACAGATTTGTTCATCTTACCTGCCTCATCTGAAAATATCCGCATATTAACGATTTTTCGCACAGCATAATCCAAATCTTCTTGACCATCTTCCGGACCAATACCGACTAAAAGAAGAAGGCCTTGCTTGATCTGCCCATGTACTATATCTTCGATAGTCACACTGGCTTGAGAAACACGTTGTAATACTATTTTCATCTTATCCATTGGTCCTTTTCACTGAATAAACTTCTGGAACCGACTTAATTTTGTCGACCAAACTGGTCAAGGTTGCCAAATTGGAAATCCCAAAGGATACATGAATCGTCGCAAATTTCATATCCTTGGTTGGTTGTGCATTAACGGACGAAATGTTTTTGCTAGCATTAGTCAATACTTTCAAAACATCATTGAGAAGTCCCGAGCGATTCAGTCCATAAATATCAATATTGGCCATGTACTCTTTTGTTGAATTATCATCTTCCCAGTCAACATCAATTAAGCGCACATCGTAATTTTCTTGACTCTTAAGGTTCATACAGTCCACACGATGAACAGCCACCCCACGCCCCTTGGTGATATAACCAACAATTTCATCACCCGGTACTGGATTACAGCATTTGGCAATCCGAATCAGCAAGCCAGAAGCGCCCTCGATAACCACACCACCCTCGTGTCGGATTTTTAAACTGTCTTTATTGTCGTGTTTGACCTCTCCACCATTAACCAGTTCATCTGCTACCGCTTTTGCCTTGGCACGTTCGGCTTCACGACGTTCCTTTTCTGTCAAACGATTGAAGATTGACACGGCAGAAACTTCTCCAAAACCGACTGCCGCATAAAGAGCCTCGTCTGTTTTATAGCTGGTCTTTTGCAAAACTTCATCCATGTGACGACGATCTAAATATTGGTTCGGAACGTAACCATTTTCTTGAAGCAAGCTTTGAAGCGTCTCACGTCCTTTGGAAACCGATAATTCCTTATCTTGATTTTTAAAGAATTGCTTGATTTTGTTACGGGCTTTATGGGTTTTTACAAGATTAACCCAGTCACGACTCGGACCAAAGGAATTGGCTGAAGTAATAATTTCTACCTGATCCCCTGTTTTTAGTTTGGTTGTCAGAGGGACCATGCGACCGTTGACTTTAGCACCTGTCGCTCGCTCACCTACCTTGGTATGAATTTCATATGCGAAGTCGATTGGCACAGAGTCCTTAGGCAGTTCCCGTACTGCACCATCAGGAGTGAAGACATAAATTCGTTCTGTAAAAATGTCTTCTTTGACAGAATCTACAAAGGTTTGTGCGTCTCCACCAGCACCTTCTTGAAGTTCGATCAAATTATTAATCCAACGCAATTCTTTTTCAGAAGCGGTCGCCTTACCACCACGCTTATAGGCCCAGTGTGCTGCAACCCCGTACTCTGCAACTTGGTGCATCTCTACAGTACGGATTTGAAATTCGATTGGACCTTTAGGCCCATATACAGTTGTATGAATGGATTGGTAACCATTTGCTTTCTGATTTGCGATGTAATCTTTAAATCTTCCTGGCATTGGTTTCCACAACTCATGTATGTAACCTAGCATCGCATAAACATCACTTTGAGTATCCATGATACAACGAATAGCAGTCAAATCGTACAACTCATCAAAACGCTTCCTCTTATCATGCATTTTCCGATAAATAGAATAAATATGCTTTGGACGACCATAGATTTGTCCGTGAAGATGGCGTTCCTCTGTATACTCTCGCAGTTTGTTGACGACTTCAGTCACTAATTCCTCACGCTCACGGCGCTTCTCACGCATCATATGCGTAATCTTATAAAATTCAACTTCATTGAGATAGCGGAAAGACATGTCCTCCAATTCCCACTTAATGGAAGAAATACCTAAGCGGTGAGCAAGAGGTGCATAGATTTCCATTGTTTCACGTGAAATACGTTCCTGCTTGTCCTTGCGCAAGTGCTTAAGAGTCCGCATGTTGTGTAAGCGGTCAGCGAGTTTAACCAAAATCACCCGCATATCTTGAGACATAGCAATTAACATATTTCGGTGGTTTTCTGCTAGTTGTTCTTCATGAGATTTATATTCAACCTTACCCAGTTTGGTCACACCGCCGACAATATGGCGGACTTCCGGGCCAAATTCAGCTTCCATCTCATCCAAGGTCACCTCTGTATCTTCAACCACATCATGTAAGAAACCACATGCAACCGTCACAGCATCTAGCTTGAGACCTGCTAAAATACCTGCCACCTGAATAGGGTGTACAATATAGGGCTCACCTGATTTACGAAATTGTGTTTTGTGCGCCTCTGTAGCAAAATCTAACGCTTTTTTGACAAAGGCAACATCTTCTTCCGGTAAGTAGGTGGCCGTTAAGGCAACCACTTCCTCCCCAGTATAATTTATTTCTTTCATGTCATTACTCTTCCTCTTATATTTCCTACTATTTTACCATTTTCATGGAAAAAGAAAAAGGAATCTAGCACCACTAACACAGATAAAAACTAAGAACCTGTATTCACAAGTGACGTGCTTGTGGATCGGAGATCGTTTTTTCGCTAATCAAGGCTTTTTTTGAGGGAACGCTGACTGTATTTTGAAAAAAGAACGATGAGTAGCTGAAAAAAGAGCCTTAGGTGGAAGTACTGAACTTTGAATACAGGTTCTAAGTTTCTTTTTCTACTAAAATCAGAAAAAACATTCGGTTTTCACTCTGTTTTCATGTTTTTTTCAAACAAAATTACCTAAACGTTCAGATTCTGTCTTGAGTTTTTGGTTTTACCCCTGTATAATGATGGTAGAAGATTATTATAAAAAGAAAATGGAGGATTCTCATGAATTTTCGTTTTAGCAAATGTGCTATCGCATTAAGTCTAGCCTTGCTAGCAACTAGTCCTAACTTCGTTCAAGCAGAAGAAGTAGACGGAACACTTGCTAGTACCACAGAAATTGAGCAAGCATCACAAACCTCTGAAGCAGCAGTTAGCTCAACAGAGACAGCAACCAAATTAAGTCAAATAAGCTCTGAGGAAGTTACATCAGAGGATCAGACGACTTCAACTGAAACAGCAGAAACAACTACAGCAACTGAGACTGTTGCAAGCGCTGAAACTACAACTGAAACTAGCACTCCAGCTAGTGTTGTAGCAACTAGCGACGAGACAACAACTAACCCTACAACCGAAACACGCGCAGCCACGACAGAGACAACAACTCCTGTCGAAGGCCAATCTGTCGATGTCCGTATCCTAGCAACAACGGACCTCCATACTAACTTGGTCAACTACGACTATTACCAAGATAAACCTGCGGAAACACTCGGGTTGGCAAAAACGGCCGTGCTAATTGAGGATGCCAAGGCTGAAAATCCAAACGTCATCCTTGTGGATAACGGTGACACCATCCAAGGAACACCGCTTGGCAATTACAAGTCTCTCATTGATCCGATTGAAGATGGTGAACAACATCCTATGTACACCGCCTTGGATACGCTAGGTTTCGATGCCGGCACCCTCGGTAACCATGAGTTCAACTACGGTCTAGACTACCTCCGCAAGGTGATTTCAACAGCTGGCATGCCCCTTCTCAACGCCAACGTTCTCAACCCTACAACCAAAGATTTCATCTACCAACCTTACACTATCGTTGACAAAACCTTTACAGATACTACTGGTAAGTCTGTCAGCCTGAAAGTCGGTATCACAGGAATCGTTCCGCCACAAATCCTCAACTGGGACAAGGCCTATTTAGAAGGCAAGGTCATCGTGCGCGATGCGGTTGAAGCAGTCCGTGACATTGTTCCTGTTATTCGTGAAAATGGCGCAGACATCGTTTTGGTTCTTTCTCACTCGGGTATCGGTGATGACCAGTATGAAGTTGGCGAAGAAAATGTCGGTTACCAAATCGCCAGCCTGTCAGGAGTTGATGCGGTGATTACAGGTCACTCCCACGCAGAATTTCCAGGGACAGCTGAAAAACCAAGCTTCTACGCTAAATATACTGGCGTGGACGACACAAATGGTAAAATCAACGGCACTCCTGTCACTATGGCTGGAAAATACGGTGACCACCTTGGTGTGATTGACCTTAATCTGACGTATACTGACGGTAAATGGACCACAACTTCTAGCAAGGCTGCCATCCGCAAGATTGATACCAAGTCATCTGTGGCCGACAGCCGTATCATTGACCTGGCTAAAGAAGCCCACACTGAAACCATCAACTACGTCCGCCAGCAAGTCGGTGAAACAACTGCACCAATCAACAGCTTCTTCGCCTTAGTGCAAGATGACCCATCTGTTCAAATCGTCAACAATGCCCAAATCTGGTATGCCAAACAGCAACTAGCAGGAACGCCTGAAGCTGGCCTACCAATCCTTTCTGCAGCGGCCCCATTCAAGGCTGGAACCCGTGGCGATGCAACAGCCTACACAGACATTCCAGCTGGCCCAATCGCTATCAAAAACGTAGCGGACCTCTACCTCTACGATAACGTAGTTGCCATCTTAAAAATCAACGGTTCCCAACTCAAAGAATGGTTAGAAATGTCCGCAGGTCAGTTCAACCAAATCGATCCAAGCTCTACCGAGCCACAAAACCTGGTCAATACTGACTACCGGACCTACAACTTCGATGTCATTGACGGCGTAACCTATCAATACGACATCACCCAGCCAAACAAGTACGACCGCAACGGTAAGGTGGTTAACGAAACAGCAAGCCGTGTTCGCAACCTTCAGTACAATGGACAGGCTGTTACAGATGAGCAAGAGTTTATCGTGGTGACCAACAACTACCGTGCAAATGGTACCTTCCCAGGTGTCAAAGACGCCTCTGTCAACTACTTACTCAATCTGGAAAACCGCCAAGCTATCATCAACTACATCATCGCTGAAAAGGTCATCAACCCAACAGCAGACAATAACTGGACCTTTACCGATAGCATCAAAGGATTAGACCTCCGCTTCTTGACGGCAGATCGTGCAAAAGACTTGCTAGCGGATCAAGAAGGCCTGGTTTACCTCCAAGCCTCTACTGAAAATGAAGGTTTCGGTGAGTTCCGCTTTGTCTATACCGAGCCAAAAGCAGTGACACCTCCAACTGTTCAAACAGATACCAATACGAACATAGCAACTAATCAAACAGGTGTTCAAATCACACTTCCGTCTGGTCAAGTTATTACCCTTCCAGCTGAAAAAACAACAGCACCCGCACCAAAACATAAGCTTGCTAGCCCTGCAAAAGCAAGCACTGCCACTTCAACAGCTCAAGCAGGTCAAAAAACACTCCCAGCTACTGGTGAGGCAAGCTCCATGCTCAGTCTTCTTGGCTTCGGCTTGATTGGTTTTGTTGGTGCACTTCGCAAGAAAAAAGAAAACTAAACATAGATATAGTCTTTTAGTTTACTTTTAGTACTAGGCAACGAGCCGCAGGCATAACTAGAGTTAGGCAAGGCGAGTTAACGAAGTAATAAAAGAAAAACTAAATGACGATAAAAGCCGAGAGTTTGGGTCTACCAAACTCTTGTCTTTTGAAAGGACGACCATGTTTGACACTTTCCCTACTCTACAAGCCGCCTCCTTCCAACTGCGAAAAATAGAGGAAACAGACCTCGACGACCTTTGGGAAATCTACTCCAATCCAATTCATTTTCAGATGACACCCAACACTTCCACTCAAAACAAAGAAACCCTTCGCAAACGAATCAGTCATTTCCAACGTGATTTTGATAAGAAAAAAAGATTGTTTTTAGGACTAGAGTTTCAAGGGAAATTGATTGGCGTCTTGGAAGTTTTCGACTACAAAAAACGAACTGCGTCGGTGACCATTGGCTACCGTCTTCATCATGCTTTCTGGAATCAAGGTCTAGCCAGCCAAGCGGTCAGTCTGCTCTGCCGTTTCTTAATACAGGAGTATCCCATCTCAGAAATCCTTGCCTTCGTCATGCCTGAACATCAAGCATCCCAAAGAGTATTGCTAAAAAATGGTTTTACTCTTAGTAATCAGACTTCCGCAAACTGGAAAGGGTTGGGAGAAGTCGACTTGCTTCTCTATACGTTAAAATCAGCCTGAGGTTCAAGCTGCTTTCTGTAAATTTTCATAAAAAGATTATACAAAATACGTCCAAACAACTGCTACTAAGATGGCAGGCAACATATTGGCAACGCGGATTTTTCGATTCCAAACAATATTAACTCCGACACAGAAGATGAGAGCGGAGCCGATAAAAGAGAGATTGGCAAGGGCTTGAGTCGTCATCAGAGGCTCAATCAGGCGCGCCAAAAGAGTCACAGAACCTTGAAAAATCAAGACTGGTACTGCGGAAAATCCTGCCCCCTTGCCCAAGCTGGCCGTCATGATAAAGATGATGATAAAGTCCAGAATGCTCTTAATGGCGAGGAGGGTATAATCTCCCGTCAAGCCGTCTTGGATAGAGCCGATAATGGCCATGGCACCGATACAGACCGTCAGGGATGCGGTTAGAAAAGCATCTAAAAACTGTGAATCCTGACCATTTCCTGACTTTTCTCGGAGCCAGATCCCCAAGCGCTCAAACCAACCTTCTATATGAAGCACTTCTCCTAAGAAAGTACCGAAAGCCAGACTGAGTACAAAGAGCATGGTGTTCTGGGTAACCAGTTGACCATTTTCCACTCTTAAAAGACCCGTCAGCGTTCCTGAAATCCCCAGAAAAAGAACAGCAACACCACTCGCCATCGTCAACCCAGACTGATGCCGTTCTTTCAGTAAATGTCCAAACCAAGACCCTAGCAAACCTGCTAGGGCAATGGCGATGGTATTGATAATCGTTCCTAAGGCAAACATATACTACCTCAACAATTCCGTCGCGTAGCTAATGGCAGAAAGAGCATAGAGGGGAGCCGTTTCTGTTCGTAAGATACGTGGACCTAGGCCTGTCTTGACCGCTCCTGCTCCTTCAAATGCGGCTACTTCCTCAGGCGATACGCCACCTTCTGGACCGACAATGACAAGGACTGATTGACCAGTTTCTAAACCAGATAAGGCCTTCACTAGATTGGCTTGTTCGCCCGCTTTTGCAGCCTCTTCGTAGGCTAAGATAATCTGGTCAAATCCTGTCAACTGAGCTAGGAAATCCGTTTTTTTCTCGAACAAGCGAATAGCTGGAATCAGATTGCGTTTGCTTTGCTCGGCTGCGCCTTGGGCGATTTTTTCTAACTTTTCTGCTTTTTTGCCTAATTTTTTACCATCCCATTTGACCACTGACCAGTCAGCTGGAAAGGCCCAGAGGGCTGCCATACCTAATTCCGTTGCCTTTTGGGCGACAAATTCGAGCTTATCTCCTTTTGGAAAGCCCATAGCAATGGTGACGGAAATGGGTAATTCAACATTGTCTGCCAGTTCTTCGATGATTTCAACAGATTGGCTCTGGCCGTCCACTACACGCGCCAAGCGTTTGATTCCGTCATCAAAGACCAGGACAATTTGGTCGTCTGCCTGCAAGCGCATAACAGAAAACATGTGCTTGGCAGTATCCTTATCGTTAATCTGGAAAACTCCCTGCGGTGCTCTGCCATTGACAAAATACTGCTGCATCCTAGCCTCCAATCACACCTGAGCGGTCAGCCGTTTTCTTGAAGATACAGCAATTCCACTCGCCCTGAATCATGTGGGTCTCGAGGAAGAAGCCAGCCGCCTCCGCAGATGCTCGCACCATGTCCCACTTGTCCGCGATGATGCCGCTCATAATCAGGTAGCCTTCGTCCTTGACAAGACGGTAGGCATCATCCGTCAAATGAACGAGAATGTCCGCCAAGATGTTGGCAACGATGACCTCCGCTTCAATGTCAACGCCACGAAGCAGGTCACCTGCCGCAACATGGATGTTGCTGGTGTGGATGTTGAGGTCAATGTTTTCCTGAGCCACACGCACCGCCACTTCATCCAAGTCATAGGCGTAAATCTCCTTAGCACCCAAGAGAGAACTTGCAATGGAGAGGACGCCTGAGCCTGTGCCGACGTCAATGACCGTTTCACCACCACGCAGAACCTGCTCCAAGGCAAAGAGGCTCATCTTGGTGGTCGGGTGGGTTCCTGTACCGAAAGCCATACCTGGATCCAGGCGGATAATCTTCTCACCAGCAGTCGCCTCATAGTCGGTCCAAGACGGTACAATGGTCAAATCGTGGGTAATGCGGGCTGGCTCATAGTATTTCTTCCAGTTGTCCGCCCAGTCTTCCTCTGCCAACTCCTGACTTTCTAGGCTGACCTGACCCGTTTCCAAGCCAAAGCCTGTCAAATCCGCCAGGCGAGTTGCCAAATCTGCCTTAACTTCCTCAATATCCACAGTATCAGGATAATAGGCCGTAATGACAATCATATCCGACTGCTCCACCTCGGGATAGAGCTCACCAAAACGGTCCTCCTGTCCTACATAGTCAGCCGAGTCGCTAATGGCCACCCCCTGACTGCCCGTTTCAATCATCAGATTTGAAACTGCTTCTTCTGCATCACGATGCACGTGAATCGTTAATTCTTGCCAATTGTTCACTATAACTCACTTCCATCCTTTATCAATTATCATTATAGCCGTTAGGATAGCGACTTCCTAACACCTGTTTCCAATATTTTTCTCTCGCCAATGATTTTTGCTTTCCGAGTTCATTTTTTCCAAATATTTCTAGAACTGAATAACGAAAATGTTTTCGGATATACTCCATTCCCTTCGTATTTACCAGCTCCCTCAGTCTTTTATTAGGATAATTGCTATCCTCAAACTCATCCTTATCGTAACCATTAGCTAAGTAAGCTGACCATCTACCAAAAAGACCACTCTCTCCGTAAGCAGAACCAACATATAATTTCCCAGTTTTCATATCTGTTAAAACATAAACGCCATAAACTGAAGATAACTGGTATCTCCAACTAGGACTATAGAACTGTTTTTTTAGGTCAACATAACTCAGTGATAAATTCTCAAACCCAGGAAACTGAACATTCCTGTCAAAATAAGAAGTTGCAGTTACCGAGTTAACCTCAATATGATCAATGAATTCACGATTTGTATATAACCAGTTACGACTTGGAAGAGTCAAATCTACCAATACTTTATCAACATATTTATCATATTCCTCCAAGCGTTTAGCAAGAGCATATCGCACTCCATTTACATGGACCTGACTATCTTTTTCGAGGATTAGATAGGCACCAATAAATAGCCATTTATGGTACTCAACTTCAATAAATTGAAATTGAATTTCTCCCACCTGATTTCTACTCCTCTTATCTCCCCCTCGGCTTAAAATCCATGGAATGAAGTCAGGACAGGAATTAACGTATCGTTCAACAAAATCATACCCTTCCCAATTTTTATTAAAACGGGCTTTAATCCATTTCCCTTGAAACTCTGGCTTAGATAGTAACTCATCGAATCTAAAAATATCTTTCAATACTATCTTTGACTGCTCTAGCACTATTTCTTCCATATCAACCACCTATTTATTTTAACAACTAAATAACGGATCAGGAGTTATCTCAATACCTCGGATATGGGTAGAACTCCCCTTCTACCAAGTCTGCTCTGCCTTTTTCAAAGGCTTCACCGTCCCAAGCAATCGTAAATTCTTGGGCTTCTGGGTCCGCCAAAAAGTCCATGAGGTCGTCTAAACCTTGGTCGGCGGTGTCCTTGAGAAAACCTGCGAAGTAGGTCAGAAACTCGGCTGAAAAGCCCTTCTTAGCGTCAAATGGCAGAGCGACCAAGTAGTCTTCCTCGTCAAAGCGAGACTTGTCCTGGTTGTAGAAAAGGACATACTCCTCTAGGAAAATATCCTCCGCAGATGCGTTGCCTTCGTCGTCCACCGTTTCAATTCCAGCCGCATTTTGTGCTTCCAAGATGAAAGCCAGCTCAACTGCGTGGTTTTTCTTATCCCAGTTAAGCTCGTAATCGTAGGTAAAAAGTTTGTCCAGTGCCGCTTCCAGCACATCTAAAAAGCCATGTTTTGCCATTCTATTTCCTCTTTTCTATAAATTCCAATAAATTTATTTCTCGACCATATTTGACGGAAGCTCGCTTGTCTTTCTCCAAAATGGACTTGGTTAAATCTAGTTGATTCACCGCTGCCAAGGCCTCAGCATAGTGAATAACGTCAGCTAATTCTTCCGCCAAACGAGCAGAGCTGTCGTCTTCGCTATCCGTCATCTTGCGGCCTGCACGCTGATTCAGTAGCTCTGCAACTTCACCAATTTCCTCCACTAATTTCATAAAGAGACTTTGTTCTGGAAATGTCGTCCCATAGTGGTCACGCAAGTATTCTTCCAAAACACTCACCGTCAACTCCGTCATCTTCGTTTCTCTCCAAATCCTAAAATTGTAGTATAATGATTATACCATAAATGCACTGAAAGGAAGCCTATGCCAGCCAATCTCGCCCTTCGTATGCGGCCCAAATCCATTGATGATGTCATCGGTCAGGAACACCTGGTCGGTCCTGGAAAGATTATCCGCCGCATGATTGATGCCAATATGCTGTCGTCCATGATTCTCTACGGTCCGCCGGGGATTGGTAAGACCTCGATTGCGTCCGCTATTGCTGGCACGACCAAGTATGCCTTTCGGACCTTTAATGCCACGACCGACAACCAAAAACGCCTGCAGGAAATCGCTGAAGAGGCCAAGTTTTCTGGCGGTCTGGTCCTCCTGCTCGATGAGATTCATCGCCTCAACAAGACCAAACAGGACTTTCTGCTTCCTCTTTTGGAAAATGGCAATATCATCATGATTGGGGCAACGACGGAAAATCCCTTCTTCTCGATTCTGCCTGCCATTCGTAGTCGGGTTCAGATTTTTGAATTGCAGCCTTTGCAGACCAGCCACATCCGACAGGCCTTGGAACTGGCTCTGACAGACAGCGAACGTGGTTTTGACTTTCCTATTACCATTGAACCTCAGGCTCTAGACTTCCTAGCTAATGCTACCAACGGTGACCTTCGTGCCGCCTATAATTCACTAGAGCTGGCTGTGCTTTCGACCAAGGAAAGCGACGATGGTAGTCGCCACATTGATCTGGATGCCGTGGAAAATAGCCTGCAAAAGTCCTACATTAGCATGGACAAGAACGGCGATGCCCACTACGACATTCTCTCAGCTCTACAAAAATCCATTCGAGGCAGCGATGTCAATGCCAGCCTCCACTACGCCGCTCGTTTGATTGAGGCGGAAGACCTGCCTAGTCTGGCCCGTCGCTTGACGGTTATTGCCTATGAAGACATCGGCTTGGCCAATCCAGAGGCACAGATTCATACAGTGACTGCCCTTGAAGCCGCCCAGAAAATCGGCTTCCCAGAAGCACGGATTTTAATTGCCAATGTGGTCATTGATTTGGCTCTCTCGCCCAAGTCAAATTCTGCCTATCAGGCTATGGATGCAGCTCTGGCTGATTTGCGGAAAAACGGTCATCTCCCTATTCCAAATCACCTGCGAGACGGTCATTATGCTGGAAGTAAGGAGCTGGGAAATGCCATTGGCTACCAGTATCCGCATGCCTATCCTGAAAAATGGGTGGATCAGCAATACCTGCCCGATAAGTTACTGAATGCGGACTACTTTACCGCTAATGACACCGGTAAATACGAGCGTGCCTTGGGTATGACCCAAGAAAAGATAAAAAATTTGAAAAAAAATAATAGATAAAACCTTGATAACACAAGGTTTTTAACCAACAACGCGTTGGTAACGCTTACATTTTTTGATTTTTTCTCTTGATTTTTCTAAAAAAAGTGGTAAGATTAGATTATAGATAAGAACTGCTGTGGTATACGAATTCATACCTATGTGTTGACCGACTATTTTTGTATTATTAGGGAGACAAAGATCCTCTGACAGTATGCAAGCTGGCACACCCAGAAGCAACTAAGTCAGAAACGTGTCACCCACCTGCTTCTAGCGTGCGGGATCAATACAAATCATGGATAACCGGTACCAATACAGCATTTTTATTTTTTATCCTTCCTTAGCTCAGCTGGCAGAGCAGCGGACTCTTAATCCGTGGGTCGTAGGTTCGATCCCTACAGGGAGGATTGGTTGATATGTGGGAAACCACCTGTCCGAAGGGGCAGGTGGTTCCTTGCGTAAAAAACAAAAATTCAGTCACAAAGAATCGATATTGCTTCATTCAAAGTAAATATGTAATTGATTTAGATAAGTCACCTTGTTTATTTTAGCAATCGAAGACTGGGCTTTTTGGAGAGCTCGTCAGTAGAGCGCATCCGTTTTGTCTTTGATTATTAAAATCAATAAGTCGTAAACCAAAAGCCCTTGCTAATATTCTTCACTTAGTGAGGGCTTCTTGTTCATTTTTACTATTCAATGGAGAAACTGTCATAGACATCTCGCATAGCCTATCATGGTATTTTACACGCCCTAAGTTGATAGAAAAAATGCATACTATCCAGTCTTGACTTCCCTTATTTAAAATCTGCCAAATAGTCTTGCAAATCACGAATCATTTGTTTTCGGCCACTAAAACTCTGCCCTGCCATCAATTTTTCGTATTGCTCTAGTTGTTCTGAATTTAACTGTTGCCGATAAGACTGTAACATATCTTGCAGAAGAATAAATTCATCGTTAACCAGTCCAGGTGATTTCACAACATGGGATAGGTCATGGATGTCTTCATGTGCCATTCTGTCAAATTTTCTTTTGTAACTTTCTTGCTTGCGTATAACATCCTTTATATGGTTTCTAAATTTTACTTTAAAATATACATATAATTTTTCTTTATCATCATATAACTGGGGTTGTTTTTCTAATAATTCATATAATACCATCATTCCTTCTTGATCCCAGTCTGACTTTTCCCATAACTTGATATAAAATTCTTGACGAGCCTTATGTACAATACCACTTACCTTTGCATAAGTTTGTTCAAATTTCATAAACTATTAACCTCTTTGTTTTTTCTTAATTCATTGGCTATAGTTTATCGAAAACAAGCAATACTTTACATGACATTTATGTCCTCTTTTTAGAATGTGGACATTTCGCTCTCATCATTCAAGCAAGGCGAATATACATTTGGATAAATAAAAAAGGCCAAATAGAACTTATCTATTTAGCTATTCTTCAAATGAAATGATCATTTGCGGCCATTTGTGATCCCAGTTCTTCTTAGAAGCTCTCGTTTTATACAGCTGCATACGATTTTCGTCCGCTAAAAAATGAGGGGTAGGCCGTACTCTATATTGATAGATATCCTCCAGTCCAAATGGGGCGAACAGCTCCATGTTTCCCTCTTTTAGCAGTCGTACACCAACAGCTGTACATCTTTCTGGAAATTTTTCAATTGCATCTTTTGATGACAGGTAAGGAAGACTGTTCGGACTGTGAACATGCATAAAAACCTGATTTTTTAATTCCCATTTATATTCTGGATACAAAAAATGCAAATGGTTTTCTATTTCTAAAGTTTTTTCATAGGATATTCCTTCGTCAAAGAATACAATATCAACATCAGTTGTCCTATCAAAATGGTATTGATTCCAGATGAAATTACGAATCGTCCCTGCACATAGCCAAGAATCTTTTAAATCAAGTTCCCTAACGATTTCCAAAATCCTAATGATATCTGAGTTTGCTCTCAAATACTTTTCCAGTTCTCCACTCATCTCATTCTCCAGCTTAACAAAACTTCCTAGTACAATCGTTCTCCAGAAGGGAGGGTCTAGTTCTTCAGAGTAGAATCCTCGATTAAACCAACCAAAAAACTTCACTCTTCTATTTCCGATTTCTGGCTGAAACAGTCTATCCCCAGACTGTTCCACTCCACTGGACCTTAATTCGCTCTATTGTTTTCAGGCTCATGATGCATTCCTCGCCTTACTGTTTCTTAGCTCGGGCTGGAACAGTCTCTTCCCAGACTGTTCCACTCCACTGGACCTTAATTCGCTTTATTGTGTTCAGGCTCATGATAAAAAGGTCCACTGGACCTTAATTCGCTTTCTTATTTTCAGGCTCATGATAAAAAGGTCCACTGGACCTTAATTCGCTTTCTTGTTTTCAGGCTCATGATAAAAAGGTCCACTGGACCTTTTTATTCCTCTTCCATAAAGCTGTTGAAAACTTCTTCAATCATATCCCATTCTGCTGTTGCGTCTTCTGGAATTGGTTGCAAGTCTCCTTCTGTGCCGTTCTCATTTTCAATGTATGAGTAGGCTTGGATTTCAACTTCTCCGTTCTCATCTTCTTCTGCACTAGCAGGAATCAGGAGGACGTAGTTCTTTCCAAATTCTTCCTGACCATCAATTGTCAACAAGATTTCAAAAAGTGTTTCATTACCTTGATCGTCTACTAAAGTAATCAATTCAGGTTCGTCGTGATTATGGTCATGTTCATGATCGTGATGGTGTGCCATAGGTGTCTCCTTTAAAATGTTCTATCTAAATAATTTTGCAAAATCAGCTGAGCTGCTAATTTGTCAATAACTTTTTTACGTTTTCCTCGACTAATGTCTGCTTGTTCAATTAGCATTCGCTCTGCTGCAACAGTTGTCAACCGTTCGTCCTGATAATCTACTGGAAGTTTGTATCGCTCGGTTAATAAATCACCGTAAGCTTGACTAGCTTCTACTCGAGGGCCACTTGTATTGTTCATATTCTTTGGTAAGCCAACAACGAACTTATCAACCTTGTATTGTTCAACAAGCTCTGTCAAACGTTCCAAGCCAAATTCACCCTTGTCTTCATCAATCGGAATGATTTCCAAACCTTGAGCTGTAAAACCTAATGGATCTGAAATAGCGACCCCAACAGTTTTAGAACCAACATCTAATCCCATTATTCTCATTAAAGGTCTATCCCATTCCCTTTCAGGTAATAGCGTACCAATTCTTCAATAATTTCATCACGTTCATGCTTACGAATCTGGTTACGCGCATCATTATAACGCGGAATATAAGCAGGGTCCCCGCTCAATACATAACCGATGATTTGGTTAATAGGATTGTAGCCCTTCTCTTCCAAAGAACTGTAAACACTAATCAATGTTTTGCTGATTTCCTGCTTATCGGTATCATCTAGACGAAAACGGACAGTTTCT
Organism: Streptococcus suis; assembly: GCF_019794615.1. Classification (GTDB taxonomy): domain Bacteria; phylum Bacillota; class Bacilli; order Lactobacillales; family Streptococcaceae; genus Streptococcus; species Streptococcus suis_AI. The sequence goes on along the minus strand of NZ_JAIMDU010000030.1, from coordinate 216 downwards.
TCCGTGAATCCCATACTTACACCTTCTTTCATTTTATGGTCTAGTCATTATACCATATTTGGACATTTTTCTCAAATAAATAAACGAAGAGAACCCTTTATTTTAGAGCTGCTAACTTCTCAAAGTAAGTTCTAGTCTAACACAAAAGCTGGAAATTAGACTGAGACAAAAAAATAAGGTAGAACTTACTATGGGACAAGTTGGTAACTGACAATG
>NZ_JAIMDU010000003.1:0-97873 GCF_019794615.1 Streptococcus suis | reverse complement strand
GCATTATTTTTGTCTTTAAGTGCTTGCTTTAATTCTTCGACTTGTGTCTGGGTAAGTTCTTTTGTCATAATACTATCATATCGCTATTTTTGATTTTTGTTAAGTATAACTTCTCTATCAGAAAGCCTAAAAAACAGCCCTCTAACAGGGCTGGGCTGGCTCTATGTATTGAAAATAGGTAGGGCGGGTCACCACACGCCTCTTTAAAATTGAGGATTTGAATAAGAGGCAAAAAATTCTCTAGTTCGTTCTTCTTTAGGATGATGAAAAAGCTCCTCAGGTGTCCCCTGCTCCAGAATACGGCCGTTTTCTAGAAATAATACCTTATCCGCCACTTGATAAATGAAATTCATGTCATGACTAACTAAAATCATCGTTTGTCCTGTCTTAGCCGCATCGGCAATGGAACGTTCTACTTCTCCAACCAACTCTGGATCAAGCGCCGAAGTCGGCTCATCTAGTAGCAAAATGTCTGGTTGCATGGCAAGAGCGCGTGCAAGAGCCACACGTTGCTTTTGACCACCTGACAGATGTCTTGGATAATGGTTCTCACGTTCTGACAGACCGACCTTTCTCAATTCTTCTTTGGCAAGGGCGGTTGCAGATGCATCATCCATCCGCTTGACAATTTTAAGCCCTTCCTTGACATTATCAAGAGCTGTCTTTCGTTCAAACAGATTAAACTGCTGAAAAACCATAGCCAGTTTGCGGCGTAAGGTCAATATCTCCTCTTTTGAAATATTGGTAAAATCAACTGTAAAACCATCAATTTCGATACTCCCCGCATCTGCCTGCTCCAGATAGTTCAGACTACGTAAAATTGTTGATTTCCCTGCTCCAGATGGTCCAACAAGGGCAATAACCTGCCCTTTTTCAATGTCCATATCGATTCCATCTAGTACTTTTTGTCCTGAAAATTCCTTGACTAAATTGCGAATTTTAATCATTAGCGATCACCTCCAACTCCAGAAATATCTACTGATTCAGGGGCCTCAATAGCCATTTTATTTTCAAGGAAACGGCCGAAAGACTCAATCAGAACAGAGAGCGCCCAGTAGACCAAAGAGACAGAAATGTACCGCTCAAAGTAACGATAGTCTGCCCCGCCTTGAATCTGTGCCTGTGCATACACCTCAACGATACCCGCACTGAAGGCTAGAGAAGTTCCTTTAGTCAGACCAATCAAGGTGTTAATCAACGACGGAGTTGCAATCACAGCCGCATTAGGAATGATGATCCGACGATAAACCTGGCCAGAAGTCATACCTAAGGAACGAGCTGCCTCAATCTCCCCTGGACTAACAGCCTGAATCGCAGCACGAATAGACTCACTCATATAGGCAGCCTCATTAAATGCAAAGGCTGTAATCGCAAAGACAGCTGCAGGAATAGCATTGATATTCCAATTAAGACCATATTCCTGATTAAGCCCTCTAAGAACCAATGGAATTCCATAGTAGGTCAACATCAGCTGCACCAAGATAGGAGTGCCTCGCAAAAAACTAACAAAAACTGCCTGAACGGGATATAAGAATCGCACACGATTAATCTTTACAATCGCAAAAACCAAGCCCAATATCAAACCAAAAAAAGCACCTGCGAGCGTCAAGCCAATCGTAATCGGTAAACGTTCAATAATGGATGGCAGTGCATCAAAAACAGCCCTAATGCTAAATAGCTTACCATCCGGTAACCAATCTAAAAAACCTTGATACCATGCCGGTCCTGTTATTCCTAATACACCAATCATACTCTTCTCCAAACATTTAAAAATGACAGATTTTCTGCTATATACTCTATTTTATCATGTAACCATCCACATCAACCTTATATATATTTTATGGCTGTGATAAGTAATCTTAATGATTATAAAAAGACAATGAAAAAGAAACAGCCCACTTGGACTGCTCCCTCCTGTCACAATACTATTGACTCCTATTCATTAGGAACATCTAGTTCCTCCGCCGTTGGAGCATAGTCTTTTCCGAAGAATTGCTCTGTCAATTTCGCAATGGTCCCATCTTCGTTCAAAGCCTTGATGCGGTCGTTGACAAAGCTTTGTAGAGCCGTATTGTCTGAAGAAAATACATAGTAAATAAACGGTTTTTCTGCTGCTTCAAGCTCAATTGTTTTAAGATTTGTCAAATTTTGATCCGCAATAATAGCGTTAACCGTAGGGGCATCAAAAATTTTAAAATCATACTTGCCATCATTTATATTGGTCAAAATCTGTGTGATATTTTCACCAGTATAGTTGATTTCGACTGGCTTATCCGTATGCTGAGTATTGTATTCCTCTAGCTGAGCAGCTGTTGTTGTCCCTGTAACTACCTGTGTAGAATGACCACCAATATCATCATAAGACTGAATATCCGTATCTTTTGGCACAGCTAAAACAGACGGTGTAGAGGCCGTTGGATAAGAATAGAGGTATTTTTCACCACGCTCTTTTGTATAGGAAGTATTATTCCCTAACAAATCAAAGCGTCCTGAATCCAAGCCAGGGAATTGACCGCTACCATCTGTTGTTTCAAAGGTCAATTCATACTGGTCAGAACCATCAAAGATAGCTCGAGCCAATTCAATATCAAACCCTGTCAACTCTCCATTCTCATCTCGATAAGAAAAAGGTTTAGTAGTCCCAACAGTTCCCATTACGATGGTTTCTTTTTTATCCGCTTCTGAAGAGCTAGTGTTTGATGAGCTTGAGGTAGACGAGCAAGCTGCCAAAGCAACTGTCGCAAGAGCTGTAATACCAGCCAGTGATAGAATAGTTCTTAATTTCATAGTAATTCTCCTTTTGTATAAGCAAGTCAGACCTAAAAGGTCTGCACAAAATAATCAAATAGCTTCTGATTACCTCCACTTTGATCAATCAGAAGTTCCGGATGCCACTGGACACCCAGAAAACGTGTCTCATCCATTGATTGGACAGCCTCAATAATACCATCATCTACAGAATGCGCAAGCGCTTCTAGCCCCTGACCCAGATTCTCTATCGCCTGGCTGTGAATAGAATTGACAGCTACTCTCTGACCAAAAATACTAGCCAGAGGCGTCGCCTTTTTACATTCTACCTGGTGAATCAGATCAAAAGGCAGGGACCGATGCCGCTCTACCGCTTGTTTGAGAGTTCCTCCACGTGCAACATTGAAAAGCTGCATCCCCCTGCAAATCCCCAAAATCGGTTTTTCCTGTCTCAAGGCTTCGTGGATCAATTTCAGTTCAAATTCGTCACGTTACTTGAAATAGTCATCGCTTTCGATGAGTTTTTCTTGACCGTAAAACTGAGGTAATACATGTTGACCACCCGTCAGTAATAACTTATCAATCGCCGACACATAGTCGACAACATCCGTTTCACCAGACAAGGGGATATAAAAAGGAAGGCCCTCCCCTCGCTTGATTCCATCTGCAAAGTTACGAGACACCGATAAATTCATAATCGGAATCCCCTCTGCGACAGGCTTTTCATTACTGGTGATACCAATAATCGGTTTCCCCATCCCACCCTCCTTTCGTAATGTATAGACACTATCTTATCATGCCCTCTCTTTTTTGTATATTTTAAATTATTTATAGCCAGCTATATAAAATATTTATGGATCAAAAAAAGAGCCTACTCTGACTCTTGTTTTTTATTCCATAAAAAATAGAGATTGATGGCGCATGCGATTAATATCACGGTTGGCCAAATCAACTGAAACACCGAAAGTCTATTGACATTAACAGCAATATAGAGGACATTCCAGGCTACCCCAAGACTGTAAAGAATTGTCAAGAAAATTTTCATAACACACCCCAATTAAAAGATAGTGTTTATTATACTATAAACCACTATTAATGTCCTTGATATACCGCTCCATTTTTCGATAATTTAGAAAAAATAGCAAAGCATAGACCAAGACAAAGATTAGCCAGAAGAAAAGCAAAGAGCCAAGATTGAGTGGCAACCAACCAGCTAAAATACCCAGTGGTGTGAGGCCTAAAGCTGTTATAGAAAAATGAGTTGTTGTCATATGCAAGAGGCTCCAGTCCTGCTGGTAAATCTTATCTGCTAGCTGAAATAAAAGGCCAATACTTGCCCAAACGACTACACAAATCAGCATGACCGTTGTTTGAGTAAAATGAGCTAAATAGTAAGCCCCCATGGTTGAGAGTGGATTGAGCGGAAGATACGTTCCTTGTCCAAAAATACTGGAAATGATGATGGAAATGATAGTCCCAATTGAAACGCCTAAACTGGCGGATAAAATATATTTTTTCATAGTCCTAACCTTTCTTTGATAGTTTTTAAATAACGACGGGATGAATAGGTGATAGAGCCATTTTTCATGAATAGTTTGACCATACCGTTTGGAGTCAGTTTGAGGTGGTCCAGTTGCCTAATTTGAACGATTTCCGACTGAGAAATTTGCAAAAAGTGTACAGGAAGCATATCTTTGACCTGATACAAGCGTAGATTGGAAGTAAAGGAATCCTCCTCAGTTTCCACCTGTAAGATTTTGTCTTGCAGATATAACCTTACAATACTAGCGTAATCTACAAGGTAAATCTGCTCTCCTTTCTTTACAGTCAGACTGGTAGTTCTCTTGTCCAAATTCTGAATATAGGTCACCAAGTGAGTAATTTGCTCAGACATAGACTGGGCTTCAATTATCACCATATCTTCTAAAATTTCTGAAGAAATATCTAGTTTTACTTTCATATTCTCTCCTTTCTGTCCCTATTAAACACCATTTCTTTACTGGTTTCAAGGGCTTTTGGCTATATGGTTGATTACTTAAGCTAAACGGCAAAAAAGCCAGAATAGCTGTCCTGACTTTCATTGTCTTATAATTTCTTCTTCAACTCCGCAACTGCCATCATGACTTCCATGGGGGTCATATTGTAGATGTCCAGTTTTGCCAGTTCATCGAGGACTGGGTGAGATGGCGTGTCTGCGAAGAGGTCGATTTGACCAGACGGTTCTTCCACTACTGACGGAGCTGGATTAGCTGGTGCAGTAGGGGCTTGGTTTTCAAGTGTCTGCAAAATCCTATCCGCCCGCTGCAATAGTTCCTCTGGCATTCCCGCAATCTTAGCCACATGAATCCCGTAGGACTTGTCAGCTGGGCCTTGTGCAATCTTGTGGAGGAAGGTGACTTGGCCGTCCTTCTCCAAGGTCGATACATGGACATTCTCTAGGTGTTCCAAGGTCTGGCTAAGGTCTGTCAACTCATGGTAGTGGGTAGCAAAGAGAGTCTTGGCTCCAATCTTGTCGTGGATGTACTCGATGATAGACTGGGCCAGGGCCATACCGTCATAGGTGGCCGTTCCCCGCCCCAACTCATCAAAGAGGATGAGCGAACGATCTGTCGCCAAACGCACGGCCTTGTTGGCCTCCATCATTTCCACCATGAAGGTTGACTGCCCGCTGACCAAGTCGTCTGCCGCCCCAATACGGGTAAAAATAGCATCGAAAATCGGCAATTCAGCCTGATCCGCAGGCACATAGGAACCCATCTGCGCCATGATGACAATAACTGCCAACTGTCGCATATAAGTAGACTTACCACTCATGTTTGGACCAGTAATCAGTTGCATATGTGTATCAACATTCAAGTGAATAGAGTTGGGAATGTAGGTCTGCTTGCCCATGACCTTCTCCACCACCGCATGCCGACCATGGTCAATGGTCAGTTCTCTTTGATCTGTAAAGCGTGGACAAACCAAATGTTGCTGCTCCGCCACAACTGCAAAAGCCTGCAAAACATCGATGGTTGCAATGGTCCGAGCCAACTTCTGCAAGCGACCGATATACTTCTCAACCTCTTGGCGAATCCGCAGGAAAATCTCGTACTCCAAATTAGCAGACTTATCACGCGCCTCCAACATCTGCCCTTCGATCTTAGCCAACTCTTCCGTTCCATAGCGCTCCGAGTTTTTCAAGGTCGCCTTACGGAAAAAATGGTCCGGCACATTGCCCAGATTGGAATTGGTCACATGGAAATAGTAGCCGTCTTTTTTGTTGTAATCAATCTTGAGATTGTTGATACCAGACGCTTCACGCTCCTTGGCCTCAATCTCCGCAATCCAACCCGCTCCCTCACGCATGACCAGGCGGTACTGATCCAGCGTTTCGTCAAATCCCGTACGGATGATGTTTCCATCTGTGATGGTCCCTTGAGTTTCTGGGTCAATAGCAGAGCTGATTAGAGCATACATTTCTGGAATTGGGTCCAATCCAGCTACCAGATTGCCTAGAGCAGACTCATTGATTTGTTGCAAGATATTCTTGATTGCTGGGATATTTCCCAAAGTCTGGGACAGCTGCAAGAGATCCTTGGGCATGGTTTTTCCAAAAGACACCCGGCTGGCCAAACGTTCGATGTCATAGACACCTTTTAAAGCCTCGACCAAATCACTCCGTTCAAAGAAGTAATCCAGAAAAACCTGAACGACAGCCTGACGATTCTCAATCCGCTTAAGGTCAATCAAGGGACGATCAATCCATGTCCGCAATAGTCGCATACCCATGGCTGTCTTAGTTTCGTCTAGCAACCAGTACAAACTACCATGCTTCTTGCCTGTCCGACCGTTTTCAAGCAAGTCCAGACTAGATTTAGTCGCATAGTCCATTTGAAGATAGTCCTTGATTTCATAGTGAACCACTTTTTGCAAATGGACCAAATCCCGCATCTGAGTCCTATGAAGGTAGCTGAGAAGCTTGCCTGCTGCAGCTTTCTCCAAGTCTGTCAAGGAATTATCAATCAATTGGACATCCTCTGTCACCTCATCTTCAAAAGAGAGCAACAAGTTCATCTGATTAGAGAAAACCTGCTCCTCTTCCTCCGACAGAGCATAGCCGATGACCAATTCACGTGCCCGTAAATTGCGGATTTCACCGCAAAGACTGGTAAAATCATCTAGGCTAGTCACGAAAAATTGACCCGTTGCTACATCCATATAAGAGAGCGAAAAATGCGCCCCAGACCGATCAATAGCTACCAAAAAGTTACTATCGGCGCCCATCTTTGATGAATCGGTCACTGTGCCTGGAGTGATGACCTGCACCACTTCACGTTTAACAACTCCAACAGCCTGTTTGGGATCTTCCATTTGTTCAGCAATAGCGACCTTATGCCCCAGTTCAACTAGTGTGTCGATATACTGTTGTGCTGCGTGATAAGGCACCCCGGCCATAGGAATAGGGTTTTCTGCATTCTTATTCCGACTGGTCAAAGACAATTCCAATATCTGAGCCGCCTCTACCGCATCTTCATAAAATAACTCATAAAAGTCTCCCATACGAAAAAGCAAAAAAGCATCTGGATATTGTGCTTTTATATCCAGATACTGCTGCATTCCTGGAGAAATTTTTTCTGTTGCCATCCATTATTCTCTCATTCTAACGATTACAAGAAACTATTTATTTCTTCCTCAACACGTTGAGCAGAAACATCATCTTTACAGATGACCAATAAGGTATCCGCACCAGCTACGGTTCCTAAAATGGTCTCTGGTTTCTCTTCATCAATAATATTGGCCATCAAGGCCGCTTCCCCTAGTTCCGAATGTAGAACCAGGATAAAACTAGCTCGGTTTACACTTTTCGTATATTGGGCTAGTAATTGACAAAAATGAACCTGACTGTCATCCTCTCCTAGTGCATAAAAGGACTCTCCAGATTCATGAACTTTGATTACCCCCAATTCCCTCAAATCACGTGATAGGGTTGTCTGGGTTACCGTTATTCCTTGGGCTTCTAGCCATAATTGAATGTCAATTTGACGGCCAACCTTACCTTGCCGAATCATTGACTTAATCAATTCATGCCTCTCTAATTTATTCATACTTGTACCTCAAAATGTATATTTATAGAAATATTATAACATTTTTCCCAACTATTGACCTAGAATTATGATAAAATAGAATCAATAACTCTTGGAGGGATTTTTTTATGGATCATAAACAAACGGTAGCAGAAAAATTATCTGCTGTCCTTCCTCAATTAGACATTGAGACGATTTATTCATTACTCGAAAAACCAAAATCATCAGAAATGGGTGACGTTGCTTTTCCTGCCTTCTCACTTGCAAAAGTGGAGCGAAAAGCGCCACAGGCTATCGCAACGGATATCGTGGAAAAGCTTGATACAACTGGCTTTGAGAAAGTTGTTGCAACTGGTCCTTATGTCAACTTCTTCTTGGATAAGGATGCTATTTCCCACCAAGTCTTGACAGATGTGATTGCTGAAAAAGACCAGTATGGTCAGCTCAATATCGGTCAAGGTCGCAATGTTACCATCGATATGTCAAGTCCAAACATTGCCAAACCATTCTCAGTTGGACACTTGCGCTCAACTGTTATCGGTGATGCTCTTGCCAATATCCATGCAAAACTAGGCTTCAATCCAATCCGTATCAACCACTTGGGTGACTGGGGAAAACAATTTGGTATGTTGATCGTTGCCTACAAACTGTGGGGGGACAAGGCTGCTGTCGAAGCAGACCCAATTTCAGAACTCCTCAAACTCTACGTTCGTATCAACGCTGAGGCCGAAGAAAAACCTGAATTGGATGAGGAAGCACGCCAATGGTTCAAAAAATTGGAAGATGGCGACCAAGAAGCCTTGGAATTGTGGCAATGGTTCCGTGATGAAAGTTTGGTCGAATTTAACCGTATCTATGAAAAACTAGACGTCCACTTCGACAGCTTCAATGGTGAAGCTTTCTATAACGATAAGATGGACGAGGGTATCCAAATCTTAGAAGAAAAAGGTCTTCTTCAAGAATCTAAAGGTGCTCAAATTGTTGACCTTGAAAGTTACAACCTTCCACCTGCTCTTATCAGAAAAACAGACGGTGCAACCCTCTACATCACGCGCGATATGGCAACAGCAATGTACCGCAAACGCACCTATGACTTTGTGAAAAGTATCTACGTCGTTGGTCAAGAGCAAATCAACCATTTCAAACAGTTGAAAGCTGTTCTAAAGGAAATGGGATTTGACTGGAGCGACGATATGACCCATATCACTTTCGGTCTTGTTACCAAGGACAAGAAAAAGCTCTCTACTCGTAAAGGGAACATCATCCTGCTCGAACCAACTTTGGACGAAGCAATTTCACGCGCCCTTTCACAAATTGAAGCCAAAAATCCTAATCTTGAGAACAAGGAAGAGGTGGCTCATGCAGTCGGTGTCGGTGCTGTTAAGTTCTTCGATCTAAAAACTGACCGTGACAACGGCTACGACTTCGATTTAGAGGCTATGGTTTCCTTTGAAGGTGAGACAGGTCCTTATGTACAATACGCATACGCCCGTATCCAGTCTATCTTGCGCAAAGCAAACTTTGTTCCAAGCGCAGAAAATGACTACAAACTAGCTGACGCAGAAAGCTGGGAAATTATCAAACATATCCAAAACTTCTCAACTGTTGTAGAACGTGCTGGTGATAAATTTGACCCATCTCTCATTGCTAAATATGCTATTAATCTAGCCCAAGCCTTCAATAAGTATTACGCACATACTCGTATCTTGGATGAAAGCCCAGAGCGTGATAGCCGTCTAGCACTGGCCTATGCAACTGGTGTAGTTCTTAAAGAAGCGCTTCGCCTCCTCGGTGTAAAAGCTCCAGAAAAAATGTAATCAAAGCCTTCGGCCACCAGCCGAGGCTTTTTTCTAGCCCTCCGATACCAGCTTCAAGCCGAATTATTGGTTGGAGTTTAATACTCTTCGAAAATCAAAATTATCCGTTGTCAACTTGCCTTGATGAACTCCAGTTCTATCATCGGCTTCGTTTCCTAGGCTATTTTTGATTTTCATTGAGTATAACTTGATTTCTATAAGTAAATACCTTTCGGCGTTACGAATAAATAGATATAGTCATTTAGTTTGCTTTTAGTACTCGCTCCAACTATCTGGGAGATAGTTGGAGGTTGGAAATAGAGCAAACAAAGTTCGCATCAACAGCTACAGGCTGTACTGAAGTACGGCAAAGCGAGTTCAAACAATCCAGTGGAGTGTTTGAAGATGGAAATAAGGAAACGGAGTTTCCTCTTGCGTCGAAGTAATCAAAGATAAACTAAATGACTACAAGAGGTATCATTCATACCTCAACATCTATTAAAAGGAGGGTTCATGAACCATTTTTTAAAGAAGAAAAAAACCATCTGTCGACTTGTAGCTATGATTTATCTAATCTATTTTTGTTTACAAGCGTCATCTCTGGCTTTTGCTATTACTCTTGGGGATAATTATCCCTATACTGCCATCAACGCCGTAGACCCTTGGAGACTCTATACCAGACAGTGCACGTCTTTCTCTGCCTTTCGACTCAGTACGGTCAACGGATTTACACTACCACCTGCCTATGGAGACGCCAATGTCTGGGGTCATCGCGCTAGACAAGAGGGATATAAGGTGAACATGATACCTGCTGTAGGAGCTATCGCTTGGTGGGAATCGCCCATGCATGTTGCTTGGGTGTCGGCAGTATATGGAGACACTGTAGAAATAGAAGAGTATAACTACGGTTATCAGTATAAGTACAATCGCAGAACCATTAATAGAAACTCCGTCAGTGGCTACATCCACTTTAAGGATTTGTCTTCTTCTGCCTTGCCAAAACTTCCATCCACTGGAGTCTATACATTTTCCAGTCGTCTTCCTATAAAATCTCAAGCTACCCAGGCTAGTACGACCGTTGGATACTATGAGAGCGGTGAGAAAGTATATTATGATAAGGTTGTAGAAGCTGAAGGGCAATTTTGGATTAGTTATATCAGCTATTCAGGGGTTCGGCGCTATATCCCAGTTTATTCCTTGAGCCAATCTCACCAAACAAGTTCCTTGCCCCAACTCCCATCATCGGGTACCTATAGAGTAAAAATACGCTCCAGCATTCGAAATGCCCCGAAATTGTCCAGTCCTGAAATCACCTACTACGATGCCGGCGCCACGGTGCACTACGATAAGCTAATAACTGCTGAGGGTCGGCTGTGGATTAGCTATATTAGTTATTCAGGCATACGACGCTACATAGCTATTTCCTAACTCAAAAGCGCAATCTTTCGACTGCGCTTTTTTGAATTATATATCTGTTGAATTAACGGCTGTGCTTGGCTTTTCTTTTGGTTTACGCAGATGGAAGAAGACGGTCACACCAAAGTAAATGGCAAATAGGACAATGTTAAGGATGTAAGCCCCTAGCATACCTGCTGCTGTCACATCACGCAAGGCTGGATCTGAGTAGAGGTTGGCAATCCCCTTACCTGCTAGGTAGCTATAGGTATTCAGCAGTAAGGTCGAAAATAGATAGCCGATGTAAAGATAAGAAGCCAGCTCATTTTTCTTCATGAATAAGAAGACAATGACCGCAATCAAAAGACCAAACATGACTAGGGCTGCTGTCTTTTGAATGATACCCGTCTGGAGATTGGCTGTTTCTCTCGAAACAAGAATCAATTCTTCTACATCAATCCCAACAACTCCCTGCACAGACGTACGAAGTCGCTCCTCATTAAAAGTCGACACAAAGGCACTAAACAGCCTTAAAATACTGGCAATACTGGATAGTATCACAAAAATATACAAATGAATCGGTCTTTTCATAATAGCCTCCTTTTTTCTATATTTTATACTCATATTTTTGTATTGTCAATCATATATTTCATTTTACTACAAATATATTTTTTGCTATACTAAATTCAAAGGAGGAAAACTCATGAAGAAATTACCCACCTATATCGGAGTGATTATTTTTGTCGTTACGCTACTGATAAACTGGTTATTGCCAAGTCTTGCTAAAGTTCTGAATGCATTTTTCATTTGGACGATCGTAGCCTGCCTACTCTACACCATCTACTACTGGATTCGCTACTGGCTCTATGTCCGACAACAGAGATAACAAAGACTCCTCTAAGTCAGTTGCTTAGAGGAGTTCATTTTATTCTGATTATTTATTAACTATGCGCACATTGACACGACGATAAGTCTTATTTTAGATAATCAGCATATCCTGAAGAATATGCCTACCTAGACGATATACTGGTTCCCTTACATATATCAGCTGTTTATCCATGTCCAATCGTCTTCATATCGATGAGCACATCTGCTTTTTCCCAAACTGCTGGGTTATGGGTTGCAATAACAATCACACGATTATCATTTTTTAATCTTGCCAAGAGCTGCACAACCTCATCGGAATTTTTGGGGTCAAGTGCCGCGGTCGGCTCATCAGCTAAAATCAGTGGAGGATTTTTTAAGATAAGCTTGGCCAAGGCGACCCGCTGGGCTTCACCTCCCGACAAGGTATAAACCTTTTGGTCTAGGTCTAAATAGTCCAAATTCACCTGCTCCAAAGCCTCCTTTTGCAGTTGCTTTCGCCGCTCTTTTTTCATCTTCTGTCCAACAAATCCCAAGTCTAGATTGTCTCCAATCGACTGATTGTCCAAGAGACCTATCGTTTGGAAAAGGTAACCCATATCATCTCGGAAGAATTGCTGGGAAGGTATTTTTGACAAATCTTGACCTTGGTAAATAATCCGACCGCTATCAGCTGTTTCTAACTTGGCTAGCATATTCAGCAAGGTAGTCTTTCCGCTACCGCTTTTTCCAACTAGAGCATATATCTTTCCCTTTTCCAACTTCAGATTTAAATCCGAAAAAATCTCCCGTTGTTCAAATCTTTTTTTCAATCCTTGAATTTCAATCATTTTATTGTCCTTTCAACACTGCTACATTAGTAGTATGTTCTTTTCTATCTTGTCTTCCCAGTACTATCATGGCATTTAGGGCAAGCAAACTTACTGACAAACTGCTCATAGCGATATCTCCTGTCAACCAAGTTGACACGAGCAATCCGAGTACAAATACGCCAGCTTGACTTAAAAGATAATAGCCATGAAGTTCATTGAAGGTCATTCCTGCCAAACGCCTGATGAACAGTTCTCGTCTGAATTGTTCAAAATAGAGCATACTCATCGCATCAAAGAGCAAAACTGCTGTTGCTAATGTCAAGATCGTACCGATGAGGAGCGAATAAAATTCTGTTCGCTTGGTATTCAAAACACTGACAAAGGACAATCGCTGATTGATCAAGTAGGACACCCAGTTATAGACCCCGTGCTCTTTCATGGCTTCAATAGTCGCTTCATAACCACTAAATTTCATCCCCACATCAAGATTTGTCCCCCAAAACATATCAGAAATAGGTGTCACCCCTGTTGACTCAGGGCTCAAGACAACAATAATCGGGTCTCTCAGATACTGGATCTGACTGCGATTGCCGTCATTATAAAGAAACCGTTGCTGCCCACTGTCTGTAAAGGTTAGACTTATCTTGGTATCGAATAACTGTTGGCTATTTATTTCTAGACTTTCTCGAGAAAATGCCTCTAATTCTGCCTGGAACATATTTTGTACTTGCTCAGATTGATTTCGCAAGTTGGCTGGTAAAATCAGACCATACTCGCCTAGACCCAGATGATTCATTTTTTCTAAGAAAAGTTGTTCTACCACCACTCCCTGCTCTATAAGATAACGGGGAGATACATAAATGACATTGCCACGGGGACTATAATCCGTCAGGCGATTCCCCTCAGGATCCACCTCGCCACCGAAGGCGTACTGGTCTACATTGCTTTTCACAAACAGAGCCTCTGATGTCTCTAGCTGTGTTTTCGTAAACTCTCGCCACTTTTTATTCTGCTGGGCCACTTCCTCTTCGGTCATCATAGCAGAGCTGTAACTAAAAACAGATTTGTAATAGTCATCCCTCAGTGTCCATTCTGCTTGAGCCTGCTCAAGCATGGTCATTTCACCATATCGTTGCACCAATCGGTTTGAGCTAAACCCAACAACCAAAACAGCCAGCAGCTGCCCTATCATCATAACGGACAGCATCCGTTTAAGCGGAAGTTTTCCTTTGAGCAAATTGACGAAGCAATTTTGTCGTAACCCCAGTAAATAAACGACACTGAGACCGAGGGATATGCTGACTAAAGCCACTGCATATAAGATGAGGCCAAAGAAAAAGACTTGCAACAAGGAAATCAGAAAGCCAACTTGAAGATAGAGGATTGCTAGCCCGATTGCAGCCCCAGTTAAAGTAGCTAGTGAAACCTGACGGATGTCTTCCCATAGAGGACGAGCCACTACCTGCAATAAGCTTTCCCCAGAAATCATACGAATTCCTGCATACCGCAAAGATTTGATCCGATAAATTAATGTGAGAGCCATGAAGGTCAAAAGAAAAACAGAGAAGCTCAGCACCGTAACTTCTGAAACAACCGTACTCAGAAAGAGGGTGAAGAGAGAATAGCCATTATGGATTATTCCGCTATAGCCCAGTGATTCCAAATTGTCTTTTAAGGTTTGATTATCCAAATCACCTGAAACAATCAGATAGGAACTAACCAAATCGCTAGTTTCAGCGCTTTCTTTGGAGGAAACGACCAAACCATCCGGAACCTGCCCATTACCATAGATGGCATATGTAAAGCTTGTTTCCCCTAATGCATTAGGCTCAACAATCCGTCTAGCGATCACACTTCTATGCTCATCTGCCAAATCCGTCAAGACCTGTGTCACCTGATCACGATTGGCGGTGGGAACATTGAGCTCTTTCCCAAGGACATCTACCGCCTGGTAGGAGCCAAACTCTACAAGACTGACTTGACCTGCCAAAGAAAATCCTAAGTAAAGTGATACCAACATGGTAGATACTAGAATAAATAAACGTTTCATCGTCTCCTCCAAAGAATTGCTTGGAATTACAAGAGTAGTCCAAGCAAGGTGTACTGTGTTAATAGTTATAGTAAAAAGCAGCCCTTTCACCGAATACAGTATTTATCCAGGCTCGAGAGGTCTGACCTGCCTTTGCATACCCTTTACTTGAGACCCCGGTCCACCTACTTACTACTGTTGAACTATGGTAACGGCTACTGTGAAAGTAATTTGAATAAGCCCCTCCATTTGCTGATCCATATGTCCAAACTCCACCACCTGGATACTGTACCGCAGCAGATGCAGCCACTGTTCCTCCAAGCGTTGCCACAAGTCCTGCAACTAGTGCAAATTTTTTAACGTTCTTTTTCATTTCTATTTTCTCCTTTTGTATTTTAATAGTTTGCAGATGCTATTTCCCACCACGGAATATACACCTTTTCAAAAATACATCTCATCCTATCGCTTACCTTTCCACCAATAATTTAAAAGTGATAAGAACATTTCTTCAAACTTTCTTATCTCACTTCCATTAGCGATTATAGAACATGTGTTGAGCATAGAAAATGACATTTTTGTCATGAAAAAATAAATGTAAGGTTATAATTTTTATGATTGGTGTATACATTTTAAAAAGTATATCTCATGTATAACCTCTCTAAAATGAAAAAAGCATGTCCTCTTTCACGCCACGCTAATGACAACAATGTCATCATACCATTAAAAAACATTTCACCTTAAATGGCGCAAAAAAGACCTGAATGACGAAACTTCCCATCTTTCAAGTCTTATAACAATGATATTCGAATTACCCAAAATTAGAGTTGGCAATGGTTTTTCAAATCTACTTACAACTGTTTTTCTAACGTGATTGCCAATTGCCTCCCGTCACCCTCGATTCATTCCACTATAATAGTGGTACAACTTATGAAGTCTTTATAAAAGCATATCATCTAGTACTCGATTGGCTCTATGTCCGTAAACAGAGATAACAAAGACTCCTCTAAGTCAGTTGCTTAGAGGAGTTCATTTTATTCTGATTTTTCATTAACTATGCGCACATTGGCACGACGATAAGTCTCGGTCAAATCAAGCAGCTCTGCTTCTATTGCTGGGGTGAGTTGCTCTTCTGTCATTCTCCATGTCCAGTTGCCACCAAGTGTATTTGGCAAGTTCATGCGTGCAGAACCGTCTAAGCCAAGTAGGTCTTGCATGGTTACAACAGCCATGAAGGCTGGGGATCCAAAGAGAAGGCGGAAGAGGGCGTGATGGACCGTTTCATCATCACGTCGATTGCTATACTTATCTAAGAATGCACGTGAAGCAGGAGTCGTTTCATTTTCGTACCAGCCAAGAATCGTATCATTGTCATGGGTTCCCGTATATGCCACCACATTATTCGGATGGTTATGGGGCATTTCAATGCTGTCGCCCTCAGGGTCAAAGGCAAACTGCAAAACTTTCATACCAGGAAAACCTGTCGTATCACGCAATTGGATAACCTTGTCCGTCACAGAACCGAGATCCTCAGCAATAATATTTAAATCACCAAGTTCACGTTTGATCGTATCAAATAATTCAAAACCTGGCGCTTCGACACGGTAACCGTTTACAGCAGTTTCTTCACCTGCTGGAATTTCCCAGAAAGAGGCAAAGCCGATAAAGTGGTCGATTCGAACCATATCGTAAATCTTGAAAGATTCTCGTAAACGTGCAACCCACCATGTGAAACCGTCTTGTTTCATCGCTTCCCAGTCATAAATTGGATTGCCCCAAAGCTGACCAATTTCTGAAAATGCATCCGGTGGACACCCTGCAACCACACTCGGCTTGCCTTCTTCATCCGTTTTAAAGAAATGAGGGTTGGCCCACATATCAGCAGAATCTGCAGCAATGTAGATTGGCATATCCCCAACAAACTCAATACCTTTGGCATTGGCGTAAGCCTTTAAAGCCTTCCATTGTGAAAAGAATAAGTATTGTGTAATGCGGTGATAATCAATTCGATCTGCCAACAAGTGACGATAGTGTTCCAAAGTGTCATGATGACGCAAACGAGCCCCTTGGTCTTCCCAATCAGTCCAGGGTTTGAGATCGAAGTGCTCTTTAATGGCCATATATTCAGCAAATGTATGGATCCAAAAATCATTTTCCGTCAAGAAAATTCCGTACTCAGCTGGCAAACCTTGCGCTTTGATATTCGCAACTACTTTTTCTAATAATGGTCGACGAGCTTGAAAAATTGCTGCGTAATCTACTTCTACAGGATTCTGACCAAAATCAATACCTTGTAAATCTTCTAATTGTAGCCAACCTTTTTCGACTAATATATCGAAATCAATAAAATGCGTATTACCAGCAAATGCCGAAAATGACTGATATGGAGAATCTCCATAACTAGTCGTTCCCAACGGTAAAATTTGCCAATAGCGTTGCTTTGTGCGAACTAAAAAATCAACAAAATCATAAGCTGCTTGGCCCATTGAACCAATTCCATATTTTCCTGGTAATGATGAGACGTGCATGAGCACTCCACTTTGGCGTTGTTTCATTTATATCCCCTATTCTCGCACTATAATTGATAGTGCAAACGTTTTCTCGTTATATTATATACCCAAGATCTAAACAAATCAAGCAATATTCATTATAATTCTTTAAAAGTTGGAGAAATATTTCACTTTCTTTCATTAAAATAATTAAAAAAATAATTGCTCGAAATTGCATTAAAAATTTTTTTGAAAAAATTTTTTAAAAACGCTTGCAAACGTGTGCGCGATGGTGTATAATAAAGGCACATTAGGAAAACGTTTGCACCTTGCAAGCGTATCATCACTATTTTTATTCTTGGAGGAAGAATATGAAACACACACTTCTTAAGAGCGTTGCTCTTCTAGCTGCATCAACTGCTGTTTTGGCTGCTTGCTCAAACTCAGATTCATCAACATCTTCATCTAGCGCTGCTAGCGAAAGCAAAGAGTTGACAATCTACATTGACCAAGGTTATGAAACTTACATCAATGATGTCAAAGCTGCTTTTGAAAAAGAAAACGATGTAACTGTTACAGTGAAGACTGGTGATGCATTGACTGGTTTGGATAACTTGTCATTGGATAACCAATCTGGTTCAGCTCCAGACGTTATGATGGCACCATACGACCGCGTAGGTAGCCTTGGTTCTGAAGGTCAATTATCAGAATTGACACTTTCTGACAGCAGCAAAACTGATGATACAACAACTGCTCTTGTAACAAACGACGGTAAAGTTTATGGTTCACCTGCAGTTATCGAAACACTTGTTCTTTACTACAACAAAGATTTAGTTTCAGCGGCACCTAAAACATTTGCTGAATTAGAAGAATTGGCTAAAGATAGCAAATATGCTTTTGAAGGTGAAACTGGTAAAACAACTGCCTTCCTTGCTGACTGGACAAACTTCTACTACACTTACGGTCTTTTAGCAGGTTACGGTGGTTACGTATTCGGTGATAACGGTACTAACCCAGAAGATATCGGTCTTGCAAACGATGGTGCTGTTAAAGCGATTGAATACGCTAAAACTTGGTATGAAAAATGGCCTCAAGGTCTTCAAGATAGCACAGCTGCTAACAACTTGATCAACACTCAATTCACTGAAGGTAAAGCTGTTGCAGTCATCGAAGGTCCTTGGAAAGCAGCTTCATATAAAGAAGCTGGTGTGAACTACGGTGTAGCTACTATCCCAACTCTTCCAAATGGCGAAAACTACGCAGCATTTGGTGGTGGTAAAGCTTGGGTTGTTCCTACAGGTTCTAAAAACCCAGAATTGGCTCAAAAATTTGTTGACTACTTGACTTCTACAGATCAACAAAAAGCACTTTACGATGCTACAAACGAAATTCCTGCTAACACTGAAGCTCGTGAATACGCAGTAAGCAAAAACGATGAGTTGACAACTGCTGTTATCAACCAATTTGCTTCAGCTCAACCAATGCCAAACATCTCAGAAATGGGTTCAGTTTGGACACCAGCTGGTAACATGCTCTTCGAAGCAGCAAGTGGTGCTAAAGACGCTAAAACTGCTGCAACAGATGCTGTAAAAGCTATTGCAGATGAGATTGCTCAAAAACACAGCAACTAGTCAAGTTTAAAGTTGGACTGGGAATTCTTCCCAGTCTACTTTATTACTTAAATTTACTCAAGGGTGTTAGTAATAAAAATTAGGATGATATACTAACTCCTATTCTCAAAGGAGACTATGACTATGAAACAAAATCCAGGCAAGGCCCTCCTTTTGTCCCTGATTCCAGGTCTTGGGCAAATCTATAATAAACAAAAAGCAAAGGGATATATTTTTCTAGGAGTGTCGGTTGCTTTTCTAATATACTTCATTACAATTGCTGCTGGTGAACTCGGAAATCTCGTCACTTTAGGTAGTCAACGTGGCCAAGATAACTCTCTTTTCATGTTGATTCGTGGTTCTTTCCATTTGATTATCACAGTTGTTTATTTGGCGTTTTATGCACTGAACCTAAAAGATGCTCACAGTACTGCTAAGCGGTGGAATGCTGGTCATCCAGTTACTACTTCTTTGCAAGATATGATTAAAGGAGTCTATGAAAATGGCTTCCCTTATTTGTTGATTATTCCATCTTATATTGCGATGACGTTTGCTATCATCTTCCCTGTTGTAGTAACATTGTTTATCGCTTTTACAAACTATGACTTTAAGCATTTACCTCCTGGTGCATTGCTAGACTGGGTTGGGTTTAGTAACTTTACAAATATTTGGAAATTGAGTACTTTCCGTACAGCATTTGGTTCGGTACTTGGCTGGACCATTATCTGGGCTCTTTGTGCTTCAACTGCCCAAATTGTTATCGGTATCTTGACAGCTATCATTGCAAACCAACCATTTATCAAAGGAAAACGTATTTTTGGTGTTATCTTCTTGCTTCCATGGGCGGTTCCAGCCTTCGTAACTATCTTGACATTCAGTAACATGTTTAACGATAGTGTAGGTGCCATTAATACACAAGTATTACCTTTCTTGAGTAAATTCTTACCATTTATTGATAATTTCTTAATCCCTTGGAAAACTGATCCATTTTGGACTAAAGTCGCCTTGATTATGATGCAGGCATGGCTCGGTTTCCCATATATCTACGTATTGACACTTGGTATTCTACAATCAATTCCAAATGACTTGTACGAAGCTGCTTATATTGATGGTGCTAATGCTATTCAAAAATTCAACAACATTACTTTCCCAATGATCTTGGCTGTGGCAGCACCAACTCTGATCAGTCAATATACATTCAACTTCAACAACTTCTCTATCATCTACCTCTTCAATAATGGTGGTCCTGGTAGTGTCGGTGGTGGCGCAGGGGCAACAGATATCCTGATTTCTTGGATTTACAAACTGACAACTGGTACATCACCTCAATACTCAATGGCCGCTGCCGTTACCTTGATTATTTCATTGATTGTTATCAGTATTTCAATGATTGCATTCAAGAAATTAAATGCATTTGAAATGGAGGACGTTTAAGATGAAACTATCTGTAAAATTTAGACGCAGGGTTAATCATATTTTAACTTATCTCTATTTGATTGCACTGTCTATCATTATTATCTATCCTCTTTTGATCACAATCATGTCTGCCTTCAAATCTGGTAACGTGGTTGCCTTCAAATTGGATGGTTCTACTAATTTTACGTTTGATAACTTCCTAGGTTTGTTTAATGAAACGCTGTATGGAACTTGGTACTTGAATACACTGATTATTGCTACCGTTACAATGATTGTTCAAACAAGTATCGTTGTCCTTGCAGGTTATGCATATAGCCGTTACAACTTTATGGCTCGTAAACAAAGTTTGGTGTTCTTCTTGATTATTCAAATGGTACCGACAATGGCTGCCTTGACCGCCTTCTTCGTTATGGCCCTCATGCTAAATGCATTAAACAAGAGCTGGTTCCTTATCTTCCTTTATATTGGCGGTGGTATTCCAATGAATGCTTGGCTCATGAAAGGATACTTTGATACAGTTCCAATTTCATTAGACGAATCTGCTAAGCTAGATGGTGCTGGTCACTTCAGACGTTTCTGGCAAATCGTTTTGCCTTTGGTTCGTCCAATGATTGCGGTACAAGCACTTTGGGCTTTCATGGGACCTTTCGGGGACTATATTTTATCAAAATTCTTGCTTCGTGAAAAAGAATTCTATACCGTTGCCGTTGGTCTACAAACCTTCATCAGCGATCCTAAGAATCTTAAGATATCATACTTTGCGGCAGGTGCGATTCTCATTGCCCTACCTATCAGTATTCTATTCTTCTTCCTACAAAAGAACTTTGTATCTGGTCTTACAAGTGGTGGCGACAAGGGTTAATCTTGTCCCACCCTTTTCCCTTTTTATGGGTGGGCTATGATATCTATGAAAGGACAAATTTATGCTACCATATCCATTTTCATATTTTTCCAGCATTGCCACACCTAGAAAAATGTTTGCCAATCGGAAACGAATGAACCTTTGGCAACGTCTATTTACAACAATCTTTTTAGTTGCTCTCCTTGTGATTCCTCCAACCTTACAAACCTTTTCATTGGAGACTTATCCACTTGATAATTTTGTTGAGGGAATTTACCAACCCTTATCTGATGACGTAGTAACCGACCTTCACGCCAATAGTCAATTAACTGGAGGAAAATTCGTTTACACTGGTACCAAACAATGGGAGCAAGTTACTTTCGGAGACACTGTTAGCACTAGTAAAGACTTCTCATTCCAATTCAAAGAGAGTAACCTGATCATTCGAAAGGGTCAAGATGTATTAGCAGAAATCACTTATGATGGAATGTCTACAGATGACTTTGCTAACAAAGAGCAGCTTCGTGCTGCGATCTCAAAAAACTGGTATCAAGCCAATAAAGCAGTTGTTGGGCTCGGTGTGACATTGGTATCTTCATTTATTCTGGCAGTCAACCTACTATTTATCCTATTAGGTGCTAGTTTCTTCCTTTACTTAACAAAAAAATCACGCCTTTTCCATTTTAGAACCTTCGCTGAATGTTACAATTTTTCTCTAAATTGTTTAGGTTTTCCGACGATTATTGCCTGCCTAATTGGTTTGTTTGGCCAGCCAATTACTACTATTTTGACTCTACAAAATATCCTTTTTGTGCTATGCTTATTATGGGTATTTTTCAAAACAAAATTCAGAGATGAGAACTAGGAGATTATTATGCGTGCAACAATCAAAGACGTCGCAAAATTAGCAGGGGTGTCTCCCTCTACTGTGACGCGTGTTATTCAAAATAGCTCTGCTATTAGCCAAAAAACTAAAGACCTCGTCCGCAAAGCGATGACTGAGCTCAACTATCATCCAAACTTAAATGCACGTAGTTTAGTAAGTAGCTACACCCAGGTAATTGGTCTAATTTTACCTGATGATTCAGATGTTTTCTATCAAAACCCCTTTTTCCCAACTGTATTGCGGGGGATTTCTCAAGTAGCTGCTGATCACAACTACGCCATCCAGATTTCTACTGGAAAGAATGAGGCGCAACGTTTAGAAGCTATTTCGCAGATGGTCTACGGTCAACGTGTTGACGGATTAATTTTCTTGTATTCTAAACCTGATGATCCTTTAGTGCAACTTGCCATCCAGCATAATTTCCCCTTTTTAATTTTGGGTAAAGCTGACTCTCCTTTTATCTCTCTCGTCGATAATGATAATATTCAGGCTGGTTTTGAGGCAACAAACTACTTTATCAATAAAGGTTACAAGAATATCGCGTTTGTTGCTGGTAACAAGGAGCTGGTCGTATCACAGGACCGGTACTCAGGTTACAAAAATGCATTGAAATCTCACAATATTCCACTGGATGAAAACAAAGTAAGATTCGTGTCTGGTTTCTTGCTTGAAGATAGTTCTTATAAAATCTCAAAAAAATTGCTCAAACAAGACTTGGATGCAATCGTCACAACCGATACTTCCGTGGCTGAAGGGGTTGTTAAATACCTCAACGAGGCAAATATTAAGTTGCCAATCATTTCCTTTGACTCTGTCAAACCAAAACTAGATATTGATGCCTACGTAGATGTCCATGCGATTAAGTTGGGACGTGTTGCTTTCAATACGCTACATCAAATCATCAATGACAACAAACAAGGTAAGCAAGTTTGCTACCGTCGTGTCATTCCACATACAATTACTGAACTTTAACTTAGAAAGGAGCCTTTTGGCTCATGGCTTTACGACAATTCCAAGCATTTCTTGATGATGAAGCTACTATTCGCTTGGTCATGGAGAAACGATTTGACTCTGAACATATGAGTTTCTCACTTGAATCAAATGATGCTACATCTCAACTCTTTATACACTCTTGTTTAGAAGTAGACAATCAAATCATCTACTATTTAACTAGCTTGCACGCTTTAACGTTGGATAAAGATTATACCGTCTATGATCAAGACCGCAATAAAATTGAATTGGGTTACGGTCATATTGTCCGCTCTGCTATTTTTGAACAAAATTACACCTATAACGGAAACGATTTGGGTGCAAACTATCGTTCAGACGCGACTACATTCAAGCTGTGGGCTCCTATTTCTAAACAGGTATTTCTCGTTCTCGAGGGTCATCCTTATGCGATGACTAGAGGATCAAAAGGTGTTTGGGAAGTCACAGTAGAGGGAGATTTGGAAACTAAAAGTTACCACTATCTCCACAAGGTAAATGGAGAATGGCTCTCCGTTCATGATCCGTATGCCTTATCTTCTCAGGCAAATTCTGGCAATAGCTACGTGATTAATCCTGATAAACTTCATCGTATTCGACGTGCAAATACTCAGCTTCCAATTTCTCAAGCAGTTATCTACGAAATGAGCGTCCGTGACTTCTCATGGCAAAAAGAGGCTGGTTTTAACCATCGCAGTCAATACCTCGGCCTAACAGAATCTCCTATCATGGATGGAATGAAGCTGGGAATGGACTATGTCAAGGATTTAGGTGTTACCCATATCCAATTATTGCCTGTCTATGATTTTGGTAGTGTGGATGAAAATAAACCACAAGCTGTTTACAACTGGGGTTACGACCCTATGCAATACAATCTGCCTGAAGGTTCCTATTCTAGCCAACCGAACGATCCTTATGCTCGCATTTTAGAATTACAGGATGCTATCCAAGCCTATCATGATGCAGACATTTCCGTTATCATGGATGTTGTATACAACCACGTCTATCACGCGGAAAAGTATGCCTTCGAACTCATCGTTCCTGGTTATTTCTATCGTTATGATGAGCATGGTATGCGTACAGACGGAACATTCTGTGGCAATGATGTTGCCAGCGAACGAAGCATGGTCCGAAACTACATCAAACAGTCACTTCGTCAGTGGCTAGAAATCTATGGCTTTGATGGTTTCCGTTTCGATTTAATGGGTATTTTAGATAGTGAAACAATCAACCAGATTCAAGCTGAATTAGTTGCTCTACATCCGAATGTCTATCTCTATGGTGAAGGTTGGAAGATGGCTACTGGTCTAGAATATGACAAACTTGCTCACCAATACAATGCGGCACAATTACCAACTATCAGTTTCTTCAATGACGACTATCGTGATACTTTCAAGAAGCTCTTACTTAATCCGAACCGTTTGATTGAGAAACAATTACATGAAAAAGTTCAGCATCTTTTGACAGGTAGCCGTCTCACTCATTTCTTAACACCGCAACAATCTCTCAACTATATTGAATGCCACGATAATGCTACTGCATTTGACTATTTCCATATTGAAAATCCAAACTGGACACCTCAGCAACAAAAACGTGCTGCTAGCTTTGGACTTCAACTGATTTTGATTTCTCAGGGTATGGCCTTTATTCATAGTGGACAAGAATTTTTCCGTACAAAAGATGAGATTGACAATACATACAATGTCTCTGATACAATTAACCGCTTAGATTGGACAAGAGCTGTTCATTACAAGGAACATATCGAGTTCATTCAGGAATTAATTGCTTTCCGTAAAAACAATCCAATTCTTAGCCAAGACAACTACGAAAGTATTCAACAAACATGTGATTTCTACTGGTTAACTGAGTTTGTCCTCCGATACCAGGTCATTAGCGAAGAAAAAACCATTCAGTTTATCATTAATTTTGCGGATAGTGACTTTACTTTTGAACGTGATCAAGACAAGACTGTTCTCTACAACTATCCTCCTGTTGAAGGACATGATCAACAAGAAATCACAATCGCAGGACAAAGTATTTGTATTTTGGAAGATAAATAGGGCTTTAGACTGATGAAAGAACTCATCACCTAGGGTATACTATAGTCAATCCTAAATATTTTTCATAATCTCCTTAAAACTCACTGGTTGCGCTGGTGAGTTTTTTTGTGACTTAACTGGGAGTGGGAAAGAACTCAACCAAGATAAAAAGAGTTCGTCTTCCCACCCCCGCACAGTTGATTAGGCCAGATTTGGAGTGCAAAACACGAACAAATCTGCCAATCAACCACTGCTCTGAGATGTTGACACGAACTCTGAGTAGTGGTCCTGGGCTTTTTGCCCAATCTCTTTTGAATGGTAATTCGAGATCTAAAAATCAGTCCCAACTAGTGGGGCTGATTTCATTTCATCAATTCTATAATTTTTCGACCGATTCGCTCAATATCATTTTGCATTCCACGGAGTTCAAAGGTATCTATGACAGGAAAATTAAATCGCTCTGAATACTGCTTGGCAGTCAGACAATATTGGTTGTTAAAATTACGGTTGCCTGAGCCAACGACACCCAAACAGAGCTCTGCATTGGTCCCCAAGGCGATAAAATCTCCAAGAGGATTGGTCAGAATTTCCACATCCCCATTGTCTACTCCATTTCCACCTTCTAAGTAAGTTGGTAAAAAGGTGACAAAGGGTGCATCTAGCGGGTAGAAGGGAATATCCTGCTTGACCAAATCTTTGACATGGACCAATTCAATCTCCCAGTCTGTCTGAAATTGGAAAAAAGACTTTAGGCGTTTCACAAAACTTTCTGTATTGCCACTTAAGCTAATGTAAACTAAATAAATTTTTTTCTTCATACATTTCCTCTTTACACTAAAAACACTACATGTAGACTGTAAATACTATTTTACTCCTACATGTAGTGTTTGTCAATTAGTCACTTTCCACGAAGCGACCGATGATATTTACATTGTCTGCTACTGAAACGAAGGCAGATTTATCAGCTTTTTTCATGATATGTTTAAATTCATTAAATTCTGCACGAGTAATAATCGCAATCAGCACTGTCTTTTGCTCATGATTATACGCCCCTTCGGCACCATTGATAATGGTTACCCCTCGGTGAAGCTTCTTGTGTATCATCTTAATCACGCGATCAGGATGACTGGTAACAATCATGGCCTGCATCCGTTTTTGTTTCACAAAAATCGCATCTGTCATTCGACTGGAGATAAACAGTGCAACCATTGAATACAACGCGTATTGCCAACCAAATGTCATTCCTGCTATCAACATAATCATAATGTTGACAATCAAGGAAATGGAACCAACTTGTCGTCCCGTCTTCTTGCGAATAATAATGGAAACTATATCAGTACCACCACTGGATACATTGTTCCTAAGCGCAAATCCAATCCCAGTTCCCAGCATAAGACCACCAAAAATAGCATTGACTAAAGGATCTGTCGTCAGAGTAACTGGTGGCATAAATTGGATAAAGAAAGAACTAAACGATACCGTAATAAAAGTAAAGATGGTAAATTTGTAGCCAATTTTATACCAAGCCAAAATCAGCAAGGGAATGTTAAGAGCGTAATAGACTACAGAAATAGGAATATTCCATCCTGCATAAGAGGCTGATAATGCAGAAACAATTTGTGCTAGTCCGGTGACTCCAGACGAATAGACATTCCCAGGTCTAAAGAAAAAATTCACCGCGATACTAGATAGGAGTCCATAAATAATGGACCCCGATATCCGTTCTGCGTATTTTTCCCGAGAGATCCCCGAAATAACCGACCAAAATTTATTTTTTCTGGCCTTTCTTAAGAAGAGTACACGCTGTTTTCTGAAAAATTTATTCATTTTCAAGTTTAATATCTAAAGCCAATTCCTCTAATTGTGCTGAGGCAACCGTACTTGGTGCCTGGGTCATTGGATCAGAGGCCTTGTTATTCTTTGGAAAGGCGATGACTTCACGAATGTTATCCTCACCAGCCAATAACATGACAAAACGGTCTAAACCAATAGCCAAGCCTCCGTGTGGTGGGAAGCCGTAGTCCATAGCTTCTAGCAAGAAACCAAATTGCTCATGCGCATCTTCAGCTGAGAAACCAAGAGCCTTGAACATTCGTTCTTGCATGTCTTTTTGGTTGATACGAAGGCTACCGCCACCGAGCTCATAACCATTTAAGACAATATCATAGGCAACTGCACGCACCTGCGCCAAATCACCATCCAAATGATGAGCTGTTTCTTCTGTCGGCAAGGTGAATGGGTGGTGTGCACTCATGTAGCGACCTTCTTCTTCAGACCACTCAAACATTGGCCAGTCGACAATCCAGAGGAAGTTGAACTTGCTTTCGTCAATCAAGCCTTGTTCTTTTGCTAAGCGGTTACGCAAAGCCCCCAGGGTATTATTAGCTACTTCCAATTCATCAGCTACAAAGAGAACCAAGTCTTTGTCTTCAAGTTGTAAACTTGCTGTCAAGCTTTCTGTAACGCCTGTCAAGAATTTGGCAACCGGGCCAGCTAATTCGCCCTTATCAACTTTTACCCAGGCAAGGCCTTTAGCACCAAATTGCTTCGCGAAATCTGTTAATTTATCAATATCTTTACGAGAGTAGCTATCCGCCGCACCTTTCACCACTATGGCTTTGACAACTGGTGCTTCTGAGAAGACCTTGAAGTCAACTTCCTTGACAGCAGCTGTCAAGTCTTGCAAAAGCATTTCAAAACGAGTATCTGGTTTATCTGAACCGTAGAAGTTCATCGCATGGTCATAGGCCATACGAGGGAATGGCAAGGTCAACTCGATCCCTTTGGTATCTTTCAAGACCTTAGCAATCAATCCTTCTACAATGTCTTGGATTTCAACTTCATTCAAGAATGAGGTTTCCAAGTCCACCTGTGTAAACTCAGGTTGACGATCCCCACGCAAGTCCTCATCACGGAAACACTTAACGATTTGGTAGTAACGGTCGAAACCGGCATTCATCAAAAGCTGCTTTGTAATCTGTGGACTTTGTGGCAAAGCATAGAAATGACCTTTGGACACACGAGATGGCACCAAGTAGTCACGCGCACCTTCTGGTGTTGACTTAGTCAACATTGGCGTCTCCACATCAATAAATTCCAAGTCATCCAAGTAGTTGCGAATACTGTGGGTTACAGCTGCACGTAATTTGAAGTTGTTGAGCATTTCTGGACGGCGAAGATCCAAATAACGGTAACGAAGACGGGTATCATCACTAGCTTCAATGCCATCCTTGATTTCAAACGGAGTTGTCTTAGCCGTGTTCAACACTGTCAAGCTGGTTACTTGCAGTTCAACAGCTCCTGTCGGGATATTGTCATTAGCTTGCTCACGCTCCACAACCGTTCCTGTTACTTCGATAACAAACTCGGAACGAAGACTCTCCGCTTTTGCCATCACTTCAGCTTCAACTGACTCAGGGTTAATCACCAATTGCATAATGCCTTCACGGTCACGCAAGTCAATGAAAATCAGGCCACCTAAGTCACGACGGCGACCAACCCAACCTTTCAGAGTAATTTCCTGTCCGACATGTTCCTTACGAACACGTCCAGCGTACATAGAACGTTTCATTTTCTTCCTCTTTTACTGATTTTATACCTATTCATTCTACCATAAAATGGCTGATTTTTGGGGGAAATTGCCGAGAAAAATCCAAGAACCTGCATTCACCGTCCAGCACACCTATCTTAGGCTTTTTATTCAGCTACTCAGCCTTAGTTTTTCAAGATCTAGTCAGTATTCCTTCAAAAACTATCTCTTATATAACTTTACTCGTGGGTACAGGCTAAAAAAACCAGCCTTAAACGACTGGTTTAGTATAAAACATATCTAAATGCGGAATATCGTCCTCTAGATAGACTTCTGAAACTGGCTCAAAACCTAACGAACTATAGAACTTTTTTAAATGGGCTTGGGCACCAATTTTAATCTGACTTTCTTTCCATTCGTTTGTAATAAAGTGAATTGCCTGCTCCATCATTGGTCGACCTAAACCTTTGCCACGATGACTTGACTTGATGACCACACGACCGATGGAAACTTCATCATAACTTAGACCAGCTGTCAAGATTCTCAAGTAAGCCACTAACTCTCCTTCATCAGTTCCCAAAAGATGAAGACAGTTTGGATCCTTACCGTCAACTTCAGGATAGGGACAGGCTTGTTCAAGTACAAATTAAGTCTTTTAGTTTACTTTTAGTACGAGGCAACGAGCTGCAAGCTGTACTAAAGTACGGTAAAGCGAGTTAACGAAGTAATAAAAGAAAAACTAAATGACTGATACATCGGTTCTCAGTGTCAAGATGCTGTAAAGCTCCTGTAAACTTAATTGGTCAAATGCTTTTATTTCCCACTGCATAGTTGCCTCCTAGGGCAAGATGTTGCCTGCACTTTTATATATTTCGTACCATTCTGGTCGAGTCAAGGTAATCTGACTAGCTTGTGCAATCTTGGTCAGACGATCTGGATTCATGGACCCAACAATGGTTTGAATCTTTGCTGGATGGCGCAAAATCCAAGCTACGACAATTGTTTCATGTGAAACATTGTATCGCTCTGCTATTTCCCCAATCGTTTGATTTAAAAGAGCATAGTCAGGATGATTGGCAAAAATACCTCGTTGCAAATCAATCAAGAAAGGAGACCAGGCTTGGATAGTGATTTTTTTAAGCTGGCAATAATCAATCAGCCCACCATCACGCATAGTCGCAGCATCATCTTTCATATTGACATGTAATCCAGCATCAATCAAAGGCGTATGAGCAGGAGAGAGCTGCAATTGATTAACTGCAAGCGGTTGATCGAGATAGGATTGCAATAACTCCATTTGGTAAATGTTTTGGTTGCTGACGCCGAAATAATGAACCTTCCCTGCTTTTTTCAAGAGATAAAAGGCTTCTGCCACTTCCTCTGCTTCCATTAGAGCATCTGGTCTATGCAAGGCAAGAACATCTAAATATTCTGTATCCAAGCGCTTCAAAATCCCATCTACAGATTCCAAAATATAGTCTTTTGAGAAATCAAAATAACCTTTACGAATGCCACATTTTGATTGGAGAAGCAGGTCCTCACGCTTGAGACCTGCCAACTTGGTGCCCTGAGCAAAGCGAATTTCTGACACACCACCACCATAAATATCCGCATGATCAAAAAAGTTGACTCCCTGTCCAACGACTGTATCTAACACTTTAGCTGTTTCCTGCGCTGTCAGACTAGCCATCCGCATACAGCCTAGAGCAATTCGAGAAACCTGTAAACCTGTCTGTCCTAATTCTTGCATGTGTACTACTCCTTGTAAACGTTTTTCTTCTACTCATTATAGCAGAAAAACTCAGCCGAAACTGAGTTTTAGTTAAATCCATAAATTCTTTTCGCGATTTTATAGACGGCATTGGAAATCTTTCGGCCTGGATAACCGTAAAGGTTAGTTAATTGACCGAGTAACCCTTTTCGAACGATCTTAAATAGAGATGGATTGTTATCCCGAATATAGTGCCATAATTCTTGCTTTTTCATCATATGCTCAGCTGTTCCCGCACGATTGAGAAGTGCACAGGAGATAATGGTAGTAATCTCTACGTGATTGAGTAAATAACTCCGTAAATCAGGATTATCAATTGCCTCTAAATCTAAATCATCCACTAAAATCCGATTGACTTTTAACTGCTGGTCAATTCGTTTAATCATGACGGACTCATTGACAGACTGGTCATTTCGACCAATAAAGTAACGATAAAAATCTACTGGTAGATAGTACATGGTTTTCACAGCCTGCAAAGGGGTAAATACGAAAATATTATCCACATAGAAAGTATGCTCTGGTAGAACGAGACCGACCTCTCTTAACAACTCAGTCCTGTAAATCAAGGAATGCATCATCATGTACTGTCCCTTTGGAAAGGCACCAACATCTTCCCAGCCGAATATACGGTTCTCAGGTAGAGTGGATTGATAAGACATGGATTTTTTACGAGATTGTCCCTCTTTTTCATAAACAAAGTTGGAAATGAAGGCATCAACAGGTGTATTTGCTTCTTCTAAATCCTGTAAACTTTCCAAAATCTTCAAATAGGCCCTAGTATCGACCCAGTCATCTGAATCTACAACTTTAAAGTACTTCCCCTTGGCCTCACGTATCCCTGTATTTACAGCTCCGCCATGGCCCTTATTGTCCTGATAGATGGCACGTACGTTTGAAAATTGATTCTCTAGTCCCTCTGCGATTTCCTGAGTCCGATCGGTCGACCCATCGTTAATAATCAGAATTTCAACCTTGTCACCACCCATTACAAGGGAATGAACACAGTAATGAAGGTAAGCCTCCGAATTATAACTCGGAATGGCAATACTTAGTAAGGTCATCTTTCTCTCCATTTGACACAATTTGTTACTATTTTATCACATTTTCAGGAAAGTTGCTTTTGATATTTTCTTTTTGCTTGATAGGCTCTCCATAGTTGGCCTAAACCCTTGAAAAAATGGCCATTGACAATAGTTAGAATCCCTTCTACCATTGGTAAATCGAGCATGTCTCCTGTCATCTTTGCCATTGCCCTAAATGGCATATTATAAAGGAACAGCAGGTTCAAGTCAGGAGTCCCTTTTTGTTCTGCTTTTTTCAGTAAGCTAGCCAATAGTTTATGCACGCCACGTGCCAACCCACTCTTCGCAAATTGGAGTTTCAAAACTGGATCGTTTAGGCTCAATTCTTGACCAATTTTCCAGGTTTCTTCTGGAACTGGACGTCCAAGCAATTGTGCAAAATCCTGTGATGAGACAGCCTGCACTTGGGCTGTCAAATAAGTCGGAATCTGTTCTGTAGCAGGAAATTGGTCCACAGTGCCTTCTCGGGTAATCTCACCAACTAAGCGAATATCTTGACTATTTGCACCTACATACAAGAGATAATTTCCAGCCTCTACTTCAAATTGGCCTGTCTCTTTATTAAAATAACGGAACGTATAGCCCTCAAAAGGAATAAAAATCTGTTTGGACTCGCCTGCTTTTATAAATACTTTTTTGAAGCCTTTTAATTCCTTTACAGATCGGTATATCTGACTGTCTTCTTTGCCTACGTACAATTGGATAATCTCAGCCCCATCTACCATTCCTGTATTAGTAATCGTGACGGAAATCCCTGATTCAGACACTTCTAATTGACTGTAAGAAAAATCTGTGTAAGACAATCCATAGCCAAAGGGATACTTGACAGCCTTGTCAACACTTGTAAAGTAACGGTAGCCTACATAGAGAGCTTCCTTATAGAGGGCAAAATCTCCCTCAGCAGGATAGCCCTCAGAAGACGGAACATCTGCCAACTCAACAGGATAGGTTTCGCTTAATTTCCCTGACGGGTTGACACGACCTGTCAAGGTATCTAACATAGCTCTAGCGCCAGCTTCTCCTGATAGATAGCCGTGAAGAACTGCATCTACATCCACATCCCAATTCATATCCACAACCGAACCAGCTGATAGGACAACAACAATTTTTTTACCTGTCCCTACCAAGGCATTCAGTAAGGATAACTGGTTTTTGGGGAGACTTATATGTTGACGATCCAAGCCTTCACTTTCACTCATTTCATCCAGCCCCATATAGTACAGAACAAGCTCTGCTTGGTTTGCAAGATTGACAGCCTTGTCAACTAACTCCCCATCCTCTTTATCTACACGTTGATAGCCTTGTTCGTAACCAATGATATTTAATGGATAATCTGCTATGCAATCCACTGTTTTATCTAATTGTCTTGTATTGATTAAAGAAGAGCCGGCTCCCTGATAGCGAGGATTTTGGGCAAATTCTCCGATGAGGGCTATTTTTATCTCTCTAGATAAGGGCAAGACATGATCCTTATTTTTTAATAATACAATGCTTTCAGCAGCAGCCTGACGGGCCAATTCATGTTGTGCAGAATAATCTACAGTCTGTTTTTCAGCATTGGCCAACTCCAAAACCACATCAAGTAGCTCATCCACGCGCTCATTCAATACTTGCTCGGATAGACGACCAGACTGAACAGCATCAATGATTTCCTTTTGACCGACCTTTTTAGTACCTGGCATTTCCAAATGACTACCATTTTCAACACCGAGGACATGGTCATTAGAGCCTCCCCAATCCGATACGACAAAGCCAGTAAAGCCCCATTCGTCACGAAGAATGTCACGCAAGAGGCGCTTGTCTTCATTAGCATAGATGCCGTTTATTTTGTTATAGGCAGACATGATTGCCTTTGGATTTCCTTCACGAACAGCAATTTCAAATCCTGTCAGATAGAGCTCTCTCAGCGTGCGCTCATCTACAATGGAGTCTGAAGCCATACGTCGCAATTCCTGACTGTTTACAGCCAAATGCTTAGGCGTTGCCGCAACACCTTGCGACTGCATCCCTCGAATCATTGCGGCCGCCAGTTTTCCCGCCTGATAAGGATCTTCTGAATAATACTCAAAGTTTCGACCACATAAGGGACTGCGCTTAATATTAAGCCCCGGCCCCAAAATGACATTGACACCCAAGCTGTTTGCTTCTGCACCGAGACCCTGTCCGACACGTTCAACCAGATCCACATCCCAAGAATTTGCTAAGGTAGCAGCTGTTGGGAAACAAGTTGCAGGGACAGAGGCATTCAGCCCTAAGTGATCACCTTCACCTTCTTGCTTGCGAATTCCATGTGGCCCATCAGACAAAAAGATAGATGGAATTCCTTTTTCAGGGTAATCCTTGGTTTCCCAAACAGATTTTCCTGACATGAGAGCTGCTTTTTCTTCCAATGTTAAACGATTAATAATCTCCTGATGCTTCATCATCTTTTCCTCATTCTATTTCTTTATCATTATCATATCAGACGAAGCGTACAATTAAAACGCTTTCTTCATAATCTGTCCGATTTTAGGCATAATCTGCTATAAAAAATCTCCCCAGAAAATACTAGGGAGATTGTGTGCATCACTTCTTATTTCATGATTACAAACTTCATCATCGGATAGTTGACAGCCACTTGAACGAAAATATTGACCCAATTGGCTGCTGTCTGTGCCCAACCCAAACTCAAGCCCCATGATGTAAAAAGCTGAGTAGTGTAAGGTGGTAGCACAATGGACAAAATTCCTGCAACTAGAACAGTAATGATATACCAATGGAGGGTTTTGGAAATATCATTTTCTGCCCCAAATACCAACTTCCTTTGTACAATGTAATTGACAACTTGCGCTGCTACATAGGCTAAGAGGAAGGAGAGAAAGCCGTTCAAACCGCCATTTTCTACGGAATAATGGAAGATGAACCAGTCAAATGGCTGACTTGACAAGGCTGTAAAGAGGAAATTTGTTGACAACCACAGAACACAGAAATTTGTAATGGTCGCTATGTTTGATAACACATTAAACTTGATAAATTCCCACAAGTCTGGGTGTTTGGCAATCCATTCTTTCATACTGTCTCCTATGCAAGACAAGGGGATGCCCCCCTTGTTATGCTGCGTTTTTTTCTTCTTTTTTCTTACTTGTTAGTTTTACAAGACCGAAACCTGTCAAACCAACAAGGGCAATATTGCTTGCTACCAACACGACAATCCACCATTTAGTTTTTGGTTTGTAGATGTCAAAGGCTGCAGAATGAGCAACGGTATATAAGATATTTTTGCTTGCCTGACGAAGGGCTGCAACACCTTCCTCAGTACCCGTTGAAGTGGCAGTTGGAAGATCTCCCATAGGCGTTAACATGAGGTCGCCACCGTTGCGGATAGCCTGATCTGGACTCATGTAGTCTTGACCATCATAGTCTGTAATAACCATTCCTTTGAAGCCCCACTCATCACGAAGGACAGTATTCAATAGATTTCCATTACCACCTGCCCAGAGGGTACCAATACGGTTAAATGATGACATAATGGCAGTCGCCCCACCTTCTTTGACAGGGATTTCAAAGGCTTTAAGGTAGATTTCACGGATTGCTTGTTCGTTAGACCAAGTTGCCACACCTTCACGGTTATCTTCTTGGTCATTGAGCGCAAAATGTTTAGTAAAGGTATAAACACCATTTTCCAGCGCTTTTGCTACAAGTGAACTTGCCATTTTACCTGAAATCAGTGGATCCTCTGAATAGTACTCAAAGTTTCGTCCTGAGAATGGAGAACGGTGAATGTTCACAGCTGGTGCATACAAACCAACGATACCATGAGCTAAAGCTTCTTTGGCAAAAGCATCACCCATTTCTTCAGCCAAGTCAGTATTCCAAGTAGATGCAACAACGACTTCTGAGTTGTATTGGATACCTTTGATACCTTGGAAGATACCGTTAATACCGGCAGGGCCGTCCAAGTCAACAACAGCTGGTTTATCGATTGATTTGACTGCTCCTGTTGCGTAACCACCGTAACCGATTAAGTTCACCATTTCATCAACGGACATTTGAGCAACTAATTGTTCCCAACGGTCATCATCATAGTCTGCACCAATCATATCAACCAAACGAAGCCCATTGTCTTCTGTCGTCACAGTATCAATCGGTGTTTCAGAAGCTTCGTCAATGCGGAAGTTTGAATTGTTAATTTCTTTAGCGATTTGCTCGCTAGCTTCTTTATCTTTTGTGCGTTCAGTTGGAAGAGTACCTTCCCAATCCGCACGGGTTACATACTTTACATCACCAACAGCATATTCAAAGGCGTTGGTTACCTCTGCCTTATCAGACGAACGTTGATTCAAGACTTCTTTACTGTCAACTGTATAGGTTTCTGAATCCAATACATCATGAGCATTATTCATAAGTTTGATTTGGTAGTCACCTTTATCCAAGACATAGGCTTTTTCAGTCTTCTCATCGTAAGATGCCATGTCATCACGATCAAATGAAATGGTTAATTCCTCACTCTTACCTGGCTCGAGCACATCTGTCTTGTCAAAACCAGCCAATACAACATGGGATTTTTCAATTCCTCCTTCTGTATATGGAGCAGTGTAATAAACCTGGGCAACTTCTTTACCAGCTACCTCACCAGTGTTTGTTATCTTGACATTCACTTCAATCTTGTCACCATTTTCTTTCATGCTGGTGATTTCTTGGTTAAATGTCGTATAGCTCAACCCATAGCCAAATGGATACTGCACCGTTGCATCGTAGGCTGCCTCATCAACTGTTCCAGTCGCATTATTAACAAAGCGAGTTTCATAGTAACGATAGCCTAGATAAATCCCTTCTTGGTAGTCGACAAATTTGTAGTTGAAGGTTTGTGGCTCTGTTGCACCCCATGGAGTTTTCTCATAAGTAATATTTGTATAAGAAAAGTCACCTGTATTCCAGTAGGTTGGGTTGGTTGTCAAGTCATAGGCGTAGGTATCAACCAAACGACCAGACGGGTTAACATCTCCTACCAAGATATTTGCTACACCGTTCAAACCAGTTGAGCCAGGTCCACCAATCCACAGAGCAGCATCGACACCGGCATCTTCTAAGAAGCCAAGTTCCATAGCATTTGAAGAGTTGACCAATACAACAACTTTGTCAAAGTTTTCAGTCACAGTTTTCAGCATAGCCTTCTCAACATCTTGAAGTTCAAGATAGTGCTTATCCTTGTCACCTTGTTGGTATTCTGCCATATTTTGTGGAAGGTCTGCCCCTTCACCACCATTACGAGAAATGACTACTAAGGCTGTGTCTGAGAAATTCTTCGCATTTGTTAGCAATTCATCTGTGTATTTGTCTTGAGTTGGCTCATAGATATTGTAATCTCCGCCATTGAGGGAGAAGATGTTGGTACCTTCTTTTTCTGGGAGGTTTTCTGTATAGAAATCGGTCAATTCACTGTTGACTTCAAAACCAGCATTTTCAAGACCTTGTTGCAGATTGACGTTTTTGGACTCATCTGCAGCACCTGATCCAGATCCCCCGTAAGTAACTGCTACGGAAGAAATACCAAACACGTTTACCTTAGAAGATTTTTTTAGTGGTAAGGTCTGATTTTTGTTTTCAAGCAAGACAGTGCCTTCTTCTTGAATAGTTGTTACCAAAGATTTAGAAACCTCTTCTGCCTTAGCTATTTTTGTCTCATCTGCATAAGACGGCGCAAAATAGGTGTCGATTACATTGACAAACATATTGACAGCATAGTTGGCACCAATGAATATTACACCTAACAATGCCAAAAGTGAAGTAAAGATCTTTGATTTTTTGGAAACAAATGCCTTATTCTTCACACCTTTGTAAATATAGTATGCGAATAGAGCTACAACTGCTAAACTAGCACATATTAAAACAATCTTTGCAATCCCTGCCGCATCCCATGCTTGATAGGAACTAGCATAATCTTCCGCAAATACCGTTACTCCAACATTTCCCATCAGAGTAACTAGACTTGCTAAACCAAGTTTTTTCCAAGCCTTCATAAGACTTCCTCCTAAACGTTTCGGCTTTCATGTAAGCCTTTTCTTTTTCTTGAATCTACTATATCAATTAACATACTTAATGAAAACCCTTTCTTCATAATCTGTCATTTAACCTTCATAATTTGTAAATTGAGAAAAATAATCCTACTCTTGCTATTTTATCATTTGATTTTTCTAAAATATAGCTAACAATTTCATCTTAATTTTGATATACTGATAGAAAATAAAAGGGGTACTTTATGAAAATCGCGATTGTAGAAGATCAAAAAATCGAGCAAGAGAGATTGTCCAACTATATCAAAACCTACTGCCAAAAAGCTGGTATTGTAGTGGAAATCAGCTGTTTTAATGACGGTCTCCATATCACTAGTGACTATCAAAAACAATTTGATCTGATTTACCTAGATGTCGAGATGGAGATTATGGACGGGATGACCACCGCTCAAAAGATTCGGTCTGTGGATAAAGATGTTCTCATCGTTTTTGTGACCAATCATTCCCATGTCGCTATTCAGGGCTATTCTGTTGAGGCCATTGATTTTCTTCTCAAACCACTGAGCTCCTTCGTCTTTGAGGAACATTTTAAAAAAATTCTTAGAAAATTACCCGATAGCCAAGAGAAACAAAGTTTGTATATAAAAAGCAAGCAATCCACTGTAAAACTCTATCAAGAAGATATTGTTTACCTAGAAAGTCAAGGACATCAGGTTCACATCTACACAGTTGACGGTGGCCTAACGATTACCAATAATAGTCTCAAGAATCTCGAAGCCATGTTAGACAGTAAATTGTTTGTACGAGCCCACTCGGCCTATATCATCAATTTGTCCCATGTTCAAAAAGTGGAAGGTAACCTTGTTTACGTCACAAATACAGCCTTGC
This sequence comes from Streptococcus suis, assembly GCF_019794615.1. Taxonomy (GTDB): domain Bacteria; phylum Bacillota; class Bacilli; order Lactobacillales; family Streptococcaceae; genus Streptococcus; species Streptococcus suis_AI. The sequence continues at coordinate 59,635 of NZ_JAIMDU010000003.1, read as the reverse complement.
CGATTAGCCGCCCAAGGAAAAAAGAATTTATGACTGCTCTAACCAACTTCATCGGAGATAGCCTACTATGATCAACTTCCCTGATATTCCACGTTTCTATACTGCTCTAACAGAAAGCTTGGCCTGCCTACTGGTCTGTTCCTCACTTGTTTTGTCTGAAAAATGGTCACGCAAACAGTTCCGTATCCTCCTGATTTTCCTCATACAAATCTTACTTCAACTTGTGGCTGGCAAACTCCCTTTGTTTTTTTGGACTGTGGGAATGGGCATCAATATCGCTTGGATGTTTGTTTCCATTCGATTGCTTGGAGTTTTCCACAAGAGGACTAGTCTCTATTTGACAGCAAAAGCCTTTATTATTGCCGAATTAGTAGCCTCCATTACTTGGCATCTCTACTGTTTGACGATTTATCAACAACCTGTGGATAACTTGTGGACACAGGGGTTATTTCTGTTGATAACTTCTCTACTTTCTTACTGGCTCATCTATCTACAAGATAAAAAAGTTCACTTAGAAGAATTGGATAAATTCATTGAGCAGCGAGATGTGACGGTAGCTGTCTTTACAACCTTATCTATCTTTGTTCTTAGTAATATTGGTTTCATCCTCTCAGGCACGCGCCAATTTCAAGACTCGACCAGCATTTTCATCCTTCGGACAACCGTCAATCTCTCTGGTCTTCTGCTCCTATTCACCCAAGAATCTCAACAATATGATCGCTATTTACGGCAGGAGTTGACTTCTATCAATAATATGTTTCAACTTCAATACAAGCAATACCAAGCCTATCGTGAAAACAGTGAAATTCTTGACCGTAAGGTCCATGATTTAAAGCATCAACTGGCCATCATTCAGCAAGAATCGGATAAAACTAAAAAGGAACAATACCTAGAGGAAATGAGCGAGGTGATCCAGACACTTGATGCCAAGATTGAAACAGGAAATCCCGTTCTAGATACCATTCTCAGCCAAAAAAATTATTACTGTTTGCAAAATGGTATTAACTTTACCTGTATTGTTCAGGGAGAGCCCCTTCATTTTATGGATGTAATGGATATTTCAGCTCTGTTTGGAAATGCCATTGACAATGCCATCGAGGCTGTTGAAAAAATAGATAACCCTGAACAGCGCTTGATTACTTTAAAGGTTGCCAGCCATCAGCAATTTCTCATCATTCGATTAGACAACTACGATACTTCTTCACTAGACTTATCCACAGGACAGCTCCCTGAAACTTCAAAAACAAATAAGGACTATCACGGATTCGGTCTTAAGAGTATGGAGTATGTTGCCAATAAATACGGGGGCAGTCTCACACTTAGCAAGGAAGATAATTGGGTGCAACTAAAAATCATTCTCCCCTTACAAGCATAGAGGGAGTGGGAAATAATTCGACTAGTCAAAAAGAGTTCCCCTCACCTCCAAACAGTAGGTTCGGGCTAAAATAGTCCACTGGACTATTTTACTCCCACCCCCGTACAGCTCCAACTGTCTAGGAGACAGTTGGAGGTTGGAAATGAAGCGAACTCCGTTCGCAACAGTCGTTATGGTCAGATTTGGAGTGTGAAACACGAACAAATCTGCCAATCAACCACTGCGCAGAGATGTTGACACGAACTCTGAGAAGCGAGACTGGGCTTGCCCAGCCTTCTTTCTATTCGTCATTTAGAAACCGTCACTTGCTCTACATCTCGATTTTGACTCCGTTTTATAATCACATCAAGATAGTCAGCTAAGAAACTTCTTGGTGACACTACTTGCAAGGTCTGATAGGCTTGGCTTGGAAATACTGTCTCATCAAGCCAAGTCTGATCCAATTTTTCTCCTGAAAAATAAGCACGATTGGCTGGCATGATAAATTGTGAAATAGCATCCGCTGTCTCGCCATCATACCAATGTTCATCGTTCAAAGCATTGTGCACCATAATATCACTGGTACTGTCAAAGACGGTTTGTAAGTAGCTTATGTGATCCTGCAAATTCGGATCACTAGGCTGGTGCTTTTCTGCCCACGAAGCCATATCAAGTTGAGTTTTTTGATAGCGAATGCTTGTATCATCAAGGCTCAATTGGCCGATAATAGATGGGTAAATAGAAAATGCACCATTGACCACTTCAGTATAGCTGACTTGCCCCAAGTCTTCTTCAACAATATTCTGAGAATGAGTGTGGCCTGAAAAACCAAATTGAATGCCATATTGATTGAACAAGGCCTTCAAATCGGCAGCATTATCCAAAGTATACCCTTTTGTGAGCATAGCATGCTGTTGCAAGACATTGTGATGGACAACAGGTATCAGGCTCACTCCAGCTTCCTTGGCAGCCTGAAGCTGTACTTCTATCCAATCCAAGGTCTCTTTTTTGATACGTCCATCAGTAGTCGGTGCACCATCTCCTTGCCCACTAGCGTAGATATTGCTATCTATCATCAGAAACCATGCATTGGAAAATGGCTTGGCCAGATAGCTCAATGAGGCTTGATCACGACTGCTGGCTTGCTGGTAGCCGTTATCAGCAAAGAGATCTTCAAATTGCTGAGAAGTGACCTGATCCGTCACTTCCTGCTGATTTCCTTTAAAGGCTCTAGCCCATCCACTAGCAATATCATGGTTGCCAGGAATGACCAAAACCTCCGTTCCTTTTTCTTCAATCTGTGTAAAATATTGTGCCAACTCAACCATGCTCTGTTTTTCACCGTTGAGAGACAAATCACCACTAACTAGTAGCAAAGAAGGATGCTCACGCTCTACTTGTTCAACCAGGGCCTCCATCCGCTCTTTTCCATAGCGCAAATCCTTGCCAGCAGCAGTTTTTTCTATATAGGAAAAAGCCTCTCCATCATCAAATAAATCTTGTGATAAATAATGTAAATCAGTGATGATCCAAATTTTATCTTGGTCTGTTAATTCTGTATCGTCATAGGATTGCTGACGCTGACCGGTCATAACTGACCAGACTACCATCAAACAAATTAAGGTCCCTGCCAGTAATATTATTTTCTTCTTCATACCCTAAAAGTATACCATCTTAAAGAAAGAGCGACAAGAAAAAGGAGTTTGACAATTAATCTGTCTAACTCCTTTAGTCATTTATTATTTTTTTGCAAATCCTGCTGCTTGTTCACCAGCCTGACGACCAAATACGATGATGTCTGCCACAGCATTACCACCAATACGGTTTTGACCATGAACACCACCAGTTACTTCGCCAGCAGCATAAAGACCAGAGATTGCTGAACCATCTGTCTTCAATACTTGAGTATTGGTATTGATTTTCACACCACCCATCGTATGGTGGATACCTGGAGCAACCTTAATCGCATGATAAGAACCTGTATCCAAAGCATGATCCATACCAGATGTACGACCAAATGCCGCATCATTTTTATCCGCTACAGCCTTGTTCCAAGTATCAAGTGTTGTTTGAAGTGTTTCCGCAGATACACCAATTTCTTTAGCCAAATCTGTAAGAGTAGCACCTGTTTTTACAAGACCTTTTTCTTCGTATTGAGCAATAGCTTTCACACGATCTTTCAAGGCATCATCAAAGATAACATAAGCGTAGTTAGGATCTAAAGCATTAATCGCTGCTGAAACTTTATCACGAGTTTCCAACTCATTAACAAAGCGCTCCCCTTTAGAATTGACAAGGATAGCACCTTCACCACGAACTGCTTCTGTAATCAAGTAAGAGGTTTCTTGCTCTACGGTTGGGTGAATTTGGATTTGTTCCATATCAACAGTTGCTGCACCTTCTGATTCAGCAAGCGCAATACCGTCACCTGTTGAACCAGGTTGGTTAGTTGTTACATAGCCTTCAAGGGCAGGATTGAATTTTGCAACCATTTCCAAGTCTGCTCCAAAACCACCCGTAGCCAACACAACAGCTTTTGCTGAAATTTTCTTCGTTTCTCCAGCAATTTCTACCTCAACACCTGTTACGGCACCATCTTTGTCTTGCAGTTTTGTCACATCTGCATTTACAAAAATTGGTACTTCACGTTCAACAAGATTATGGTAAAGACCATTTACTAAGTAGCCACCAACAGCTGAACCATCTGCTGGGCGGTGGGTACGTTTCTCACTCATACCACCAGTTGTAGTAAGGTTGCTAAGAGTAATTCCCATTCCGTCCAACCAGTCAATTGCACTAGCAGAATGATCTACAAGGTAACGTAGTAATTCAGGATCGTTTGTACCCTTACCACCTTTAAGGGTTTCTTCATAGAATTTATCATTGGTATCAGCAATACCTTCCGCTTCTTGGAATTTAGTTTGTGAAGCGTTCATACCAGCTGATGATTTAGCTGTATTCCCACCAATTACAGGCATTTTTTCCAATAAAACAACACTAGCGCCAGCATCTTTAGCTGATATAGCAGCAGACATCCCTGCACCACCAGAACCAACGACGATAACATCATAACTATCTTTCAACTCAGATGGATCAGTATAAACTTTCTCAGATGCACCTGATACAGCTTCTTCTGATGAAGAGCTTGTAGATGATGAAGATGTGGCAGTATTTTCAGATTTACCTCCACATGCAACCAAAAATACTACAGCAAGTAGACTCATAAACAAGCCTAACAACGTTTTCTTTTTCATGATAAACCTCCAATTTTATCTGATACAACTATTATACAAAATTGTGAAATCTTTTTCAATCTTATTTGAAATAAATTTCACAATGTTTATAGTTATAAACAAAAAAATGTATGAAAAAATTGCATAATTTACTCGAAAAATTGTGCAATTTTATTTAGTTTATTCAGTTAGCAACTGCAGGAATTGCTTTATCTCATCTTGGGAAGCCTGACTTCCTTTTCTTAACAAGCCATTCAATTTTCCTGATTTAAAATAGGTTAGACTGGGTACTGTCTTCAAACCGCTTGCCTGACGAAATAAATCAATCTTCCCATCTGGATCGTTCTCACTATCAAGGTAGAAAACTGTCTTCCCCGTCTCTTCAACAGCTTGGGTCAGTTTAGGCACAAATGCTCTACAATAAGGACACGTTTCCCTCCCAATATACAGAATAAAATCATCTTGCCGATCCAATTTTTCTTCCAGTTCACTAATGGAAATAGTCTGATACGTTTTCACTGCCTGACGGTATTCCGATTCTGTTGAACTAGTGGATTGTCGGACAAGAAATACGGATGCCCCAATTCCAACAATACTAAGTAAAAGCAAAACAATATATTTACGCACGATAAATCTCCTAATCAATTGATTGTACATCCTATTTTTTAGCCACACGGTGGTAATAGGAAATACAATTCGAAAACCCTACTAATAAGTTAATTATATCAAAATTAAGTAAAAATCCTCTATCATAGACTTGTAGTAAGGTAATGCAAAAAAATCTCATCCAATGAGCTAAAAGATTGGCTATTTTCCCTACAAACATCAATTTATTCTCTGCGAAAATCAAAATTAGACATTGTTGACTTGATTTGATGAGTGTCAAGCTCCAGTGGAGCTTGACAGCCTGTTCCCTTGAAATATAAAAGGAACAGAGTTCTATCTGCATCTGAGCAAAATGAACTACGTTCGCCTTTTCCTAGCCTCCAAAGGTTCCCCGAACCTTTTTGTAGCGAACTTTGTTCGCCTTATTTCCAACCTCCAAAGGTTCCCCGAACCTTTTTGTAGCGAACTTTGTTCGCCTTATTTCCAACCTCCAAAGGTTCCCCGAACCTTTGGAGCAAGTCGGATTTTGTTTTTCATTGAGAATTAACTCTTTTATCCTACACATTCTTTTCTGACATATTCGTTGCTTTTGAAACGCTCCATGCTCTTCGCCATGATATAATAGCATTATAGCTACTGACAACTACTTATTGAGTAGAAATTGATTCAATTCCTTCAGCCTATACTGTGGGGGAGTTCTCCAACGTATTCGTATAGATTGTATGGAGCATTTTCAATCAAGAGAGGAAATAAATTGCTACGTAGAAATGTAAAAGCCAGGATGGTCAAGTCTATTGGGTGGGAAAATGAAATAATGGAAGTAGAATATGTGTCTGGTCTGATTCATCAATACAAAGATGTATCTGAGGGGGACTACATTCGCTCTCTAACTGGTGCCATTGACAAAAAAGTGAGGCGGATAGGTAAAACCCATGCATTCATTAGAGTAAGTGAATAGCATTTTTATCTTTTGAGGATTTATGCGGGTTTAGTATAGCTAATGACTTATTATACTATAAGCAAAGTTGCTCTATCCTTCAATACATATGTTTACACCGCTAGGGAAGCGCAAAAAATCTATATCCTACTTTGATGCTACCAACTTACTTTACAGAAAAGCAAAAAGGGGAGCAAACCCAGAAATTAACGTTTTAAGACAAAGCAAAAAGCCCACTGTTGTAGGCTTTCTGTAAGATATTTCTTAATATTAAAGCATTTTGTTGTAGAATTCTACGACAAGGGCTTCGTTGATTTCTGGGTTGATTTCATCGCGTTCTGGCAAGCGAGTTAATGAACCTTCAAGTTTGTCAGCATCGAATGATACGAAAGCTGGACGACCAAGAGTTGCTTCAACTGCTTCGCGGATAGCTGGAACGTTCAATGATTTTTCACGAACTGAGATTACTTGACCAACTTCAACGCGGAATGATGGGATATCAACACGTTTACCATCAACAAGGATATGACCGTGGTTTACAAATTGACGAGCTTGACGACGAGTAGTTGCCAAACCAAGACGGTAAACAACGTTGTCCAAACGACGTTCCAAAAGGAGCATGAAGTTGAAACCAACTGTACCTTGTTTGATTTTAGTAGCTTGTACGAACAAGTTACGGAATTGTTTTTCACCTAAACCGTAAGAGAAACGCAATTTTTGTTTTTCAGCCAATTGCAAACCGTATTCTGACAATTTAGAACGGTTGTTTGGTCCGTGTTGGCCTGGTACGTAGTTACGACGTGCCAATTCTTTACCTGTACCTGTCAATGACAAGCCAAGACGACGAGCTTGTTTCCAAGATGGTCCTGTATAACGTGACATTTGTTATGTCCTCCTAAAATAATTATTATTGTAGGAAATAACGTTTTAAGCAAACCTGATTCGTGCAGGAGGCCTTCATCGAAACAGCAACGATTACTCTTCTTGCTGACCTTCTGTTGACGAGCTTCATTTTGCCCTGCTGTTATTTCGCACAAAGATTAGTATAGCACAAAAAAAAGGCTCTGTAAAGCCTTATATAGCGATTAATCCAAATAATGAATCAATATCTTTTCTGTCAAAATGTCTGAATAAGTATAAGATTCTACGAAGGTATTGTTGGGATCTTCAAACTCAACGATAAAGAGAGACTGATAAACCTCTACAATACGTCCTTGTTTATTCTTTTCTCGCTTCCGACCATTTTCAAGGGTTAATTCAACAACTTGACCCTCATGCTCTTTGATATCTTGCTTGATTTGCTTCATCTTGGCAACATCTGTAAATGCATCACTCATTCTCTATCCATCCTCTCTCTTGGAAATACTTGCAAATTTATTATATTCTTTTTGGAACATTAGTTCCACAGTACCACGCGCACCGGAACGGTTTTTTTCTATGATAACTTCAACCGTATTGTTTGGAATGCCGCCATCTTCTTGCTCTCCACGTTCATAATAATCATCACGATACAAGAAGGCAACGATATCCGCATCCTGCTCAATAGACCCTGACTCACGGATATCAGACAAGACAGGACGTTTATCTTGACGTTGCTCCACACCACGTGATAACTGGCTTAGAGCAATAACTGGAACTTTTAATTCCTTGGCTAGAATTTTCAATTGTCGAGAAATCTCTGAAACTTCTTGTTGACGGTTTTCTCGACCGGTTCCTGTAATCAACTGGAGATAGTCAATCAAAATCAAACCCAAATTTCCAGTCTCCTGCGCCAATTTACGAGAACGCGAGCGAATTTCGGTAATCTTGATACCTGGTGTATCATCAATATAGATACTTGCTCGAGCCAAATTAGCTTGAGCCACCATGTACTTGTTCCATTCCTCCTGCGTCAAATGCCCCGTACGAATAGCCCTCGAATTGATAACTCCCTCAGAAGCGAGCATACGGTCAACCAAGCTTTCTGCACCCATCTCCAAAGAGAAGATAGCAACTGTCAAGCCCAGTTTTGTACCGATATTTTGTGCAATATTGAGAGCAAATGCCGTCTTACCAACCGCAGGACGAGCCGCAAGAATAATCAACTCTTCCTCATGCAAACCCGTTGTCATAGCATCGAGGGCAGGATAGCCAGTCGCGATACCTGTAATATCGGATGTCTGTTTGGCTCGTGTTTCTAAGTTATCAAAGTTGATATTTAGAACGTCGTCAATTCTCTTAAAGCCACTCCGACTTGCTCCCTCACTGACATCAATTAAAGCTTTTTCAGCATTAGCAATAATGTCATCTGAGCCATCTGCTCCTTCATAGGCTTGATTGACTGCATCCGTCAAACGGGCAATCAACTTACGAAGATTTGATTTCTCCGCAACAATCTTGGCATAGAATTCCGCATTGGCTGCTGTCGGTACAGAACTGATGACTTCCGCCAAATAAGCCAAGCCACCAATATTTTCCAAATCACCATGGTTGACAAGATAGTTGCGCATGGTTGTCGCATCAATTGCCTCATTCCTGTCAGAAAGGGCAATCATCGCTTTAAAAATTAACTTGTGGGCATGTTTGAAAAAGTCTTCCGCCTCAATATACTCACGGACAAAAACAAGCTTTCCTTCATCAAGAAAAATCGCGCCTAAAACGGACTGCTCCGCTAAAATATCCTGAGGTTGTACTCGTAATTCTTCTAACTCTGCCAAGACCTCACCTCCTCACTGGCTAAGTAGTGTCCTAGGCTTCTTTGATGCTCAATTGAATAAGACCTATTACATCTTGATAAATTTTAACAGGAACTTCAATCAAACCAATCGCACGAATAGGGTGATCTAATTGAATATGACGTTTGTCAATCTTGATTCCAAATTGTTTATCCAATTCTTCTGCAATCTTCTTGCTTGTAATAGAACCAAATGTACGTCCATCTGGACCAACTTTTTCAACAAAGGTCACCAAGGTCGTTTCTTTAGCCAATTTAGCTTTAATACTTTCAGCCTCTGCCATCATCTCCGCATGAGCTTTTTCTTTTGATTTTTCTTGGCCACGAAGTGCGCTAATTGCTTGATTTGTAGCTTCTTTTGCCAAGTTTTTTTTGATCAAGAAATTTTGAGCATAACCCGTTGGAACTTCCTTGATTTCGCCCTTTTTTCCTTGTCCTTTAACATCTGCTAAAAAGATTACTTTCATCTTCTAACTCCTTAACTGTCTTTTATTTCTTCCCGTATTATCGTAGTGAGTGCTTCACAAACCTCTTCTATCGTTTGATCATACACTTGGGCAGCAGCTAAATTAAAGTGACCGCCTCCGCCCATTTCTTCCATAATCCGTTGAACATTGACTTTGCTGTGACTTCTCGCAGAAATTGCCACATATCCTTTGATATTTTTTGTGAGTACAAATACTGCTTCAATCCCTGCCATATCTAAAATAGTATTGGCTGCTTTACTTGGGATTATATTGTCATAGTCTTTCGTCTCATCAGCACAAACAATGACCACATGTGGTTCAACTTTTTGCCCTCGTAAAATTAACTCATTAATCTGACGATATTCTTCAAAGTCTGTCGCAGAAATTTGCTGAATTTCCAAACTATCACTGCCACGTGTACGTAAATAACTAGCTACGTCAAATGTACGACTGGTCACGCGTGACGTGAAATTCTTGGTATCCAGCATAATACCCGCCATCAAAAGGCTTGATTGAAGTCTATTTAACTTATGGTGTTTATCATTCTGGAACTGAATGAGCTCCGTTACCAACTCACTTGCAGAGCTTGCTCCACTTTCGATATAGGTCAGAATCGCATTATCTGGAAAATCCGTATCCCTACGATGGTGATCCACAACAACCACTTGATTAAACTTCTCAAATAGTTTTTGTGACAAGGTCAATCCAATTTTAGAATGGTCTACCATAATGAGTAAGGACTCATAAGTGACTAATTTTAGTGCTTCATCAATCGTGATTAAATTAGAGCAATTTTCTTCCAACAATTTCTTCACAGCACGTTCAATATCTGGTGCCATTTCATCTGGATTATACACGGTATAGGCATTATTCATAATATTTTGTGCAAAATATTGCATCCCTACTGCTGATCCGAGTGCATCCATGTCTAAATTACGATGTCCTACAACAAAAACGGCATCAACTGATTTCAGTTTGTCGGATACAGCCGTCATCATGGCCCGTGTCCGTGTTCGTGTTCGTTTGACTGACGAAGCTGAACCGCCTCCAAAGAACAGCGGCTGCTTGCTTTCATCATTTTCCTTGACAACAACTTGGTCGCCACCACGAACTTCAGCCATATTTAAATTTTGAAGTGCTGCTTGTCCTATTTGATGGTGATTCTCATTACCAAAAGCAATCCCCATACTTAAAGTCAAACCCAACTCCAATTTTTTTGCTTCTTCTCGGAACTTATCAATAACTGAGAATTTATTCTCAATCAATTTCTCTAGAACTGCATAATCTGTAAAGAAATAAAATCGGTCCATCGTTCCACGGCGGTAATAAATACCGTACTCGTGGCAAAAATCTGAAACAAATTGAGCTAAGAATGAATTTACTTGGCTAATCTGTGAGTCGGTCACTGAATTTTCTAACTCATCATAGTTGTCAACAGAAATAATGCCAATAACCGGTCTGCTACCAATTAAGCTATTTGTTGCTGTGTATTCTGTGGACGCATCAAAAAAATAGAACAATCCTTGATCAAAGTCAACATTTACAGTGTACCTTTTGCCTGAAAAATTTGCATAGGTCCGCTCTTCATCCAATCCCACATCAATGATTTCTCGGAGTTTTTTTTCATCAAACTCCCCATTTTCTTTTGCAAATATTAGTTCTGCAAATGGATTAAACCATTCAACCTGATTGCTGTCAGTTTTTACTTTAATGACACCGATTGGCATTTTATCTAACAGCTTCATTAATCCAGAATTTGCCTGAGTATTTAAATACTCAATCTGCTCCAACTCACTAAATTCATATGAATACTTCTGGTATACAAATAAAGATACGAGTAAGACGAGACTTAAGAAGAGTGCAAAAACCGTAACGATGCCCATTGGAAACATTCGATGGAGAACTGCAACCAAACCAAATAATATCACACCTATCATGACAAAATGAATTGTCGAAAAACGAAACTTTTTCATCATTAACCTCTGCCTGCCATTTTACCATAAAATGCAAGAAAATTCTAGTTTTGGTACCACCTGCTTAAAAGAAAAAGATAAGCACTAAAGGCTATCTTTCTTCTTATTTTTCGCAATAGAGCGACTGCGTCCTTCTAAATATACCATTAGGATGGAAATATCTGCGGGATTGACGCCTGAAATCCGACTTGCCTGTCCAATTGTTTCTGGGGAAATCAGCTTAAATTTTTGACGAGCCTCGGTTGCAATCGAATCAATATCATCCCAGTCTATATCTGCTGGAATTCGTTTTTCTTCCATGCGTTTCATCTTATCAACTTGATCCATGGCCTTAGCAATGTATCCCTCATACTTGACTTCCGTTTCAATCAACTCAATTGTTTTTGCATCTAAGTCCTCTGCCGCAGGGCCAATAAATGCAACAACATCAGCATACGTTACATCAGGGCGACGCATGAATTCCTTTGCAGTCAGTGCATCAGTTAAAGGTTTAAAGCCCATTGCAACAACTTTTTCGTTGGTTTCTTTGACTGGCTTGAGTTTGATAGACTCTAAACGTTTCATTTCGTTATCAAATTGATTTTTGTGGATTTGGAAGACCTGCCAGCGTTCATCGTCTACCAATCCAACCTGACGACCGATTTCTGTCAAGCGCATATCTGCATTATCATGACGCAAAATCAAGCGGTATTCAGCCCGACTGGTCAAGAGACGATAAGGCTCAACAGTTCCCTTAGTCACTAGGTCATCAATCATGACCCCAATATAGCCATCGCTTCGTTTCAAAATCAATTCTGGTTTATCCTGTACCTTGAGGGCCGCATTAATACCAGCAATAATTCCTTGGCCTGCTGCCTCTTCGTAGCCTGATGTTCCGTTTGTTTGTCCTGCTGTAAACAGCCCTGAAATCTTTTTGGTTTCCAATGTAGCGCGCAACTGATGAGGCATAACCATGTCATACTCAATTGCATAACCTGTTCGCATCATTTGAGCATTTTCCAATCCCTTGATTGAATGAACCAACTCTCTTTGAACATCCTCAGGCAAACTAGTCGACAACCCTTGGACATAAATTTCATCTGTGTGACGACCTTCTGGCTCTAGGAAAAGCTGGTGGCGTTCCTTGTCGGCAAAACGTACAATCTTGTCCTCGATAGATGGACAATAACGGGGACCAATCCCCTTGACAATGCCTGAAAACATGGGTGCTCGGTGAAGATTACTGTTGATAATCTCATGGCTGGTCGCATTGGTATAGGTCAACCAACAAGGAATTTGGTCTTGTAAATAATCCTCATCCTTTGACAAGAATGAAAAGTGGTTTGGTTTTTCATCGCCAGGTTGAATTTCTGTCTCCTCGTAGTTTATAGTACGAGCATTCACACGTGGTGGTGTCCCTGTCTTGAAACGACCAATTTCAAGTCCCAATTCTTTCAGATTATCCGCCAGCGTGATAGAAGCTAGGCTATTGTTAGGCCCTGACGAATACTTGAGATCTCCAATGATGATTTCTCCACGTAGGGCTGTACCAGTCGTTACCACGACTGCTGTTGCTGAATATTTCTGATCAGTAGCAGTACGAACACCTACAACCTTACCGTCTTCGACCAAAATCTCATCAATCATGGTTTGACGCAGGGTCAAATTTTCTTGACGTTCCACCGTCCGCTTCATTTCCGATGCATATTCTGCCTTATCAGCCTGAGCCCGTAAAGCACGAACAGCTGGTCCCTTACCAGTATTGAGCATTTTCATCTGAATATAGGTTTTGTCAATGTTTCGGCCCATTTCACCACCTAGGGCATCAATTTCCCGTACCACAATCCCCTTGGCTGAGCCACCAATAGATGGATTACAGGGCATAAATGCCACCATATCCAAGTTAATGGTCGCAAGCAAGGTCTTACAACCCATCCGACTGGCTGCCAAGCCCGCTTCTACACCAGCATGCCCCGCTCCAATTACGATGACATCATAGTTTTCTGCAAATGTGTGTGTCATATTTATTTCTCCTTTACATTCATGATATGTTTAACTTGTCCATCCCAGTTTGGCAATTCTTGAGCCAGAAAGGCTGGTACAACATTTAGGTTGACAAGCTTGTCAAGTTCAATCCATTCACAAGCTTGTTTCAAGTTATCTTCAATCATCTCCACAGGCATTTTTCCAATAGGCTCAACAATAGAATGAAATTCGACATTGTGAAAATCTATGTCTTCGTGTGTAAACTGATTTTCAACTACAAAAGCTAGTTGGTTGACACGACTGTCAATCCCTAATTCTTCCTTGACTTCCCGAACAAACGCATCTTGTGCAGTTTCGTTGACTGCAATCGCACCGCCAATGGTGTAATAACGCCCCTTAGAGTCCTTGGTGAGAAATATTTCTCCATCTTTTATAATCAATGCAGTGGCACGAACACCGAAAATCTGATTGTCAATTCTAGTTCTAAAATCCACTTTTTCTTCTCTTTTCTAAAATTTCATCAAGATATGGAACTAAGTTTTTCTTGTTTTCATCACGGCTAGTAATCCATAGAAAATCAGTATGCTCTTCTGAATCAAGAAGAATTGTGTTGGGCTGTTCCGGAAGTGTCACTTCATAGACCAGCCTTGTAAACACCGCCTCTTTCTCTTCATCAAACTGACTATCTTCATGGATAATGGTCAGATTTTCCCTGGCTATCGAAATGCCAGTTTCTTCAAAGCATTCTCGAACAGCAGCATCACGAGGCAATTCATTCTCCTCGACACGACCACCCGGAATGTCCCAATATCGAGGAAAGACATTGGGTTTGCCACGCTTAATCTGAGAACGCTGAATAATCAGGTGACTGTCTGCAACAGTCAGTAAAACATGGGCAATCAGTTTGACAGGCATGGTTTCCTCCGCTACTTTAGTTGTCTTTGTTCATAAAATGCTTTAGTTGTCCGTCCCATTTGGCTAGCTCGGTCTTAAGAAAGGCTGGATTGAGATCAAGTTTCTCTAAGTTCGCAAAAGTAACCCATTCACACTGGCGAACAGAATTCCCTTCTTCCAGATTGGGAGCTGGATTAGACAGCGGGGTAACTATATAGAGAAATTCAATCTGATGATAGGATTTCTCCTGTAAGGTGAACTGATTTTCAACGATAAATGCTAGTGGTCCAAGTTCCACCTCAATTCCGATTTCTTCTTGCATTTCCCGCAGGACAGCCTCTTCCGTCGTTTCACCAAGCTGAATAGCTCCACCTAAGGTGTAGTATTTCCCCTCAGGTGACTTAACAAGATATAACTTCTCATCTTGTACCACCAAGCCCGTCGCACGAACACCGAAGATTTGATTGTCGTGTCTCGTTCTGAAATCCATCTTCTCTCCCCAATAGCAAAAAATAGCCAAAACTCTCGAAAATTGCAGGACAAAAAAGCCTACAATTCCCATGAGCTTTGACCATCATGATAATTGTTACTCTTATTCTATCAAAAGATTTGTAGAATTTCAAATCTAGTGTTACGCTAACGTTTCAATATATTCTAAGCCCCAAGCCTCAACAGCATCCAGTACCGAACGAAATTTTTCGCCCATCTCAGTCAAGCTATACTCTACACGAGGGGGGACTTCTGCATAGACCGTGCGACTAATAATGCGATCCTCCTCCAATTGTCTAAGGTGCCTTGTTAACATGGTTTGAGTAATACCTGGAATCAGTCGCTGTAATTCATTGAAGCGTTTCGTTCCTGTACTGAGTTGGTAGATAATCACCAATCCCCACTTACCAGTCAAGACTTTTTGTGTTGTTGCAAAAGGGCAAATACCATATTCACTAACTTTTTTCAAAAAAATTCTCCTTTATTTATCACAATAGTATCACTTTTGATACCAACGAATGCAAAAGTACCTACTTGCATAATGGAATGCTTCAGCTATAATTGTACTATATCAAAAAAATTGGAGGACATCAAATGTCAACAAACTTGGAAATTTTTAATGCCTATAACAATGCTCTCATCGCTGGTGATTTTGCAGCTCTTTTTGAAACAATGGCTAATGACATTATCTGGCATCAACCCGGAAATCATTCAACATCTGGTGCTAAAATTGGTAAGGAAGTACTCGGAGCACATCTAGCAACTTTCGCCGAAAAAACAAATGGAACTTTCAAAGTAGTGACAAACTGGGTATCCGATAATGATACTCTTGTTGCCGCTAACGTAACATTCCTCGGTACTCGAACAGATGGTGAAGAACTAAACATGAATGGCATCGATCTTTTCCGTATGGAAGATGGCAAAATCAAGGAAGTTTGGCTCTTCTCAGCCGACCAAAAAGCCGAAGATGCTTTCTGGGGATAAGATAAAAAGCTTAGCATGAGGGTGCTAAGCTTTTATTTTTGATTAAATATACTGACAAGCAACCCCAGCTTTGTAGGCCATGTCGATCATGCCACCGCCCAGACACTCTTGACCGTCGTAGAAAACAACGGCTTGACCTGGTGTGATGGCTCGTTGTGGCTCTGCAAAAACAACCTCTGCCTTGTCACCTTTTACCTTGACAGTTACTTGACTATCTGGTTGACGATAGCGGAACTTAGCCGTGCATTCAAGCGTGAATTCTTCAGGCATATCACGTGTAAAGTGCACTTGACTGGCCCGTAAAGAAGTTGACATCAAGGAGTCATGATAAAAGCCTTGGCCGACATAGAGGATATTTTTTGACAGGTCTTTCCCGACAACAAACCAAGGCTCATTGTCCCCACCGATTTGTCCTCCGATACCTAGCCCGCCCCGCTGACCAATGGTATAGTACATAAGGCCTGTATGCTCTCCCATATCACGACCGTCAACCGTCATCATCCGGCCGGGCTGGGCTGGCAAATACTGCCCTAAAAATTCTTTGAAGTTCTTTTCACCGATAAAGCAGATGCCTGTCGAGTCTTTCTTTTTAGCCGTCGCCAAGCCTGCTCGCTCTGCTATTTCCCTCACCTGAGGCTTTTGTAAATGGCCGAGCGGAAACATGGTTTTCTGCAGTTGTTCCTGTGAGAGTTGGCTAAGGAAATAGGTCTGGTCCTTGCCATTGTCTGCCCCACGTAGCATATGGACGGTGCCGTCCTCGTCGCGTGACACCTGAGCGTAGTGCCCCGTCGCCACATAGTCCGCCCCCAAGTTCATAGCGTAGTCCAAGAAGGCCTTGAACTTGATTTCCTTGTTACACATGACATCTGGATTGGGGGTGCGGCCAGCCCGATACTCTGCTAAAAAGTACTCAAATACGCGGTCCCAATACTCTTTTTCAAAGTTGACAGAGTAGTAAGGAATGCCGATTTGGTCTGCCACTGCAGCCACGTCCTTGTAGTCTTCTGTTGCTGTACAGAAGCCATTTTCGTCCGTGTCGTCCCAGTTTTTCATGAAGATGCCGATCACATCGTAGCCCTGCTCCTTGAGCAAGAGAGCCGTAACCGATGAATCTACACCGCCACTCATACCGACAACAACACGGGTTTTAGAATTGTCAATTGACATAATCTTCTCCCATCAATTGTGATACTCAGACTCAATCCGAGTTCAATTTCAACTTAGACTTGAAGGGTCTAGTTTTATCCAAAGCGATTGAAGGTCGATTTGAACAATTTGTATTATATCATATAAGATGGTACATAGATAGAATTTTGATATAAAAGCTCATTCATCTAAGCATATTCTCGTAAATGAATTTTTGATATAATAGAACCAAGAAAATCGTGAGGATTACTATGACAAATTTAAAATTTCAATCGGTCTTTGATATTATTGGACCAGTCATGATTGGACCTTCTTCCAGTCACACAGCAGGTGCAGTTCGTATCGGCAAAATTGTCTCATCTATCTTTGGAGAGCAACCCACCGAAGTTGAATTCCAACTCTACAACTCCTTCGCTAAAACATACCGAGGGCATGGTACTGACGTAGCCTTGGTCGCAGGTATTCTAGGTATGGATACCGATGATCCTCGGATTCCTGACTCCTTAGATATTGCGAGGGAACGTGGTATCAAAGTTTACTGGCGTGTCAACAAAGAGAGTAATACACCCCATCCCAATACAACGCGAATCATCATAAAAAATGAGAAAAAATCTATTTCTGCAACAGGTGTATCCATAGGAGGAGGAAATATTCAGGTAACGGAACTAAATGGATTTTCTGTCAATCTGAATATGAACACCCCAACCATCATTATTGTTCATCAAGATGTCCCAGGCATGATTGCAAAAGTTACTGATATTTTATCTAAATACAATATTAATATTGCTCAAATGAATGTCACCCGTGAAAAAGCAGGGGAAAAAGCCATCATGATTATTGAGGTGGACTCCCGCCAGTGTGAAAATTCCATTGACGAGATTGAAAAAATTCCCCACCTGCACAACGTCACCTTCTTTAACTAGAAAGAGAGAACCATGTTTTATACAATTGAAGAATTGGTTTCACAGGCAGAACAGTTTTCTGGTAGCGTCTCAGAACTAATGATTGCTACTGAAATGGAGCTAACTGGTCGGAACCGTGACGAAATATTGACAATTATGTCAAGAAACTTGACAGTAATGAAAAATTCCATTATTGATGGTCTCTCCGAAAGTAAATCTGTTTCAGGATTGACAGGAGGGGACGCAGCAAAACTTGACGCATATATAAAAGGTGGAATAACACTGTCCGACACCTCCATACTGTCAGCAGCTAGAAATGCTATGGCTGTCAATGAACTAAACGCTAAGATGGGTCTTGTTTGTGCCACTCCGACTGCTGGCTCCGCTGGATGTTTACCAGCTGTTTTAGGAGTTGCCATTGACAAGTTGAAGTTGACAGAAGAGCAACAACTTGACTTTCTCTTTACAGCTGGTGCCTTTGGTCTTGTCATCGCCAACAATGCTTCTATTTCTGGAGCAGAGGGTGGGTGTCAAGCTGAAGTTGGTTCAGCTTCTGCTATGTCTGCTGCCGCACTAACATTAGCTGCAGGCGGGACAGCGTATCAAGCTAGTCAAGCTATCTGCTTTGTTATCAAAAATATGCTTGGTCTCATCTGTGATCCTGTCGCTGGCCTAGTAGAAGTGCCTTGTGTCAAGAGAAACGCGATGGGCGCTAGCTATGCTATGGTAGCAGCTGATATGGCATTAGCTGGGATTGAATCAAAGATTCCTGCTGATGAGGTAATAAATGCTATGTATCAAGTAGGTGCTGCTTTACCAACAGCCTTTCGTGAAACAGCCGAAGGCGGGCTTGCTGCTACACCGACTGGTCGCCGACTTGCACAGGAAATTTTCGGGGAAGGTTGACAGTTTTGTAAACAATAAAAGGACCTGACGGTCCTTTTATTGTTTAGTAAATATCATTTTATCTAAGGTGGTGTCGTTGTTGTCAACCTCAGTAATTACTAAAGTTGAACCCGTTAAGGAGTATGTATTTACTTGTCCATCAATATAAGCAAGTTTTTTGTCTAAATCAAAGATAACTTGGTCAATCGTCTGTTCTCCATCATCGTCAACTTCTGTCAGAGTAGCTTGATTGCCTTTTATTACTAGTGAAAAACGATCATTCCCATCTTTTGCTGTATATGTTCCAGCTATATTTGATGTGTCAACCAACTTAACACCATAGGTTGCCGCCAATTCACTAACTGATTTTGTAGTTGTCCCAGCTGAAGAAGATGAAGAAGCCGTAGCAAGAACCTCTTGGCGATTTTTGTCCTCTTCGTCTTTAATTCCAAGTTGTTGCTCAATTTGATTTCCCAACGCTTCTATTTTACTATCATATACTTCTGCTAAAACGACTCCTGCAGTTGCAAGTGTCAGAATACCAACAGATAGTAGGATCATTGTTTTCTTACTCATACTTGTCAATCTGTTCTTTACAGATTCCAATATCGTTTTCTTTGAATTTTCTGTTGCCTCAATGAGTTCTGGTTGATTATGTTGTTCCATCTAATGCTCCTCTTTTATTTGTAGGGATGTCTTTCAGCTCATTTGCTGATAAACCCATTATAGAGGATATTCTTGAATAATTTATGGAAAGTTTTTAAACAAATCTTAAACACTCACTAATTAATCATTAAGACGATACCCTGCACCCCAAACTGTTTCAATTAACTCACTTCCCAACTTGTCTCGAAGGCGATTGATGTGCACTGCAACTGTTGCACTATCCCCTACATAGTCATACCCCCAAATCTTCTCAAATAAATGTTCCTTAGAGAATACTCTGTTTGGGTGTTTTGCTAGATAAACAAGTAATTCAAATTCGCGATTAGGTAGCTTTATCTCTTGTCCATCCAACGTCACCTTCCAATTTTCCAAAAATATTGTCATATTTCTGATTGTCAATTCACTGCTGTCACTACCTTTTTGAAAGCGTTGATAGCGCATCAAATGAGCCTTAACACGCGCCACTAGCTCCATTGGATCAAACGGCTTACTAATGTAATCATCTGCTCCTAAACCCAAACCTCTCACAATATCCACTGTCTCTTGCTTAGAAGTAACCATTAAAATAGGAAAATCTACCTTATCCCGCAAATCACGACAAAGATCATAGCCTGTTTTATTCGGCAACATGACATCCAACAGAAGGAGAGAATACTCTTCTTTTTTTATTTGTTCCTCCACAAGACTTCCATCATGGACTAAGTCCACTTGGTAACCCTGCATTTCTAGGTAATCTCGTTCTAAATATGCAATCTCTATATCATCTTCCGCAATCAATATCCGTATCATTTCATATCCTTTCTAGGTAATTTGAAAGTAAATCGAAGCCCTGGAGATGCCTCAACCGACACAGAACCGCCCAATCTATCTATGATATTTTTTACAATGGATAGTCCCAAACCATGACCTTCTACTTTCTGTCGTGTATTATCTTCCCGATAAAATTCGTCAAATATTAAATTCAGCTTTGCATTTTCGATGCCTTTTCCATTGTCTGTAAATGTCCAAATAACTACTTGTCCCTGCGCGTGACCAGAAATATCAATCTTTAATGGACTAACAGCTGCATATTTTCGAGCATTGTCAACTAGATTATCTAAAATTCGTCGAAATTGAATAGGATCAATCTCAACAAACAATCCATCTGAAGTATCCAATTGGAATTGAATAGCCTCATCTGCTAATTCCTTTGATTTTTCCAATACATATGATTGTAGAAAGATTGCTAAATCAAGGGTAATCTTGTCAAAAGGCATTTTATCTGTTTGTAATTGTGAAAAAGCAAATAATTTTTCCAGCAAGTTTTCCATAAGCTGAGATTTTTGATATATAACTGTCAAATACTGTTTACGTTTTTCTTCCGTATTAGCAATACCATCCAAAACTCCCTTGGCATATCCTTTGATAGAAGTCAAAGGAGTACGCAAATCATGGGAGATATCTGCAATCATTTGTGTTCGATTTTGCTCATAGATTCGATTTTGCTCATGGGCATCCATCAAGGAAGTCTGCATTTGATTAAATCCTTGGGTCAATTCTTCAAATTCCTTATCTCCTTGATAAATCAGTGGCACCGTATAATCTCCCTGTTGAATACGTTCTACACCGCTATGCAATTCATCCAAAGGACGCATAACAACAGCCAGTAATCGTCGAGTAAAGAAGAAATTAAGAATAACTAAAACAATTATCCCTATCCCACCAACTATTAACAGTTGAACAAGAAAGGCTTGAAATTCCTGGCTTTCTTGTTGTTCCTCTATATCTTCCAAAATAGCATACAGGTGATACATTTGTCCATCTGTAGTCACTTTCCGGCTAATTACAACTTCTCCATCAACATAAGAAGTATGAGTGGTAGCTGAAATACTGACAGTAGACAAGTCTTCACTATCATCCTTGAAATTTGAAAATACGACCTCACCATTGCTTTCTGCGTAAAGTTGTGCGCCACTCTTTGCTAATTCATCTGCCAAGGATGAAAAATCAGTTCCCGAAAAGTTTTCTAGGCTAGCCTGACTAGTTGCTGTTTTCTGACTGGTAGATTGCCATGTTCCTTGGTTCCGGTAAATACTATTCACCACATAAATACTAACACCAAGCATAGCAATCAAGGATAAAACCAACATCATCATGTTTAATCGAAAAATTCGTTTCTGTAAATTCATTGTTCTACTTTTCTAGTCAATTTTTCCACAATTATAAACAAAACCGGCTTATCTGTAAAGTTAAAAAACTCAATCAAAAAAGCCTAGCAGAATGCTAGACTTCCTCTTATGTATTTTAGTACCATCCATTTGCCAACCAGAATGCTTTGGCTGCTGACCATGAACCGTAACGACTGGCAACATAAGCATCAGCTACGCGCTCTTGGTTTTCAATAGAATAATCACCATTTAGGTACGTATTTGTCAATTGGTAACGACCAATGTAGATCCCATTTTGAGCATCATAGCTACCACTTGATTCCTTCATTGCAATCCATTCTTTAGCTGCGGCATCCTCAGCACTCAAGTTTGAAGAATAAGAGCTAGTTGTAGTAGTTGTAGTTGTTTCTGCTGATACCTCTGTCGTTGTTTCTGCGGCTGTTTCTTGAGTTGTCTCTACTGAACCACTCGCTACTGTGACATCGCCTAATTCAAGTGTTTGACCAACACTGATAATATCTGGGTTAGCAATATTATTTTGCTCAGCGATTTTTTCAACAGTTGTACTATACGTTTTTGCAATTTCTGATAATGTATCTCCAGATTTTACTGTATACGTATCTGCACTAACTACACCCGCACCTAAAAGTGAGGCACCTGCTACCAAACCATAAATAGTTGTTTTTAAATTCTTTTTTAATGTAATGTTCATAAATAGTCACATTCCTTTCTGTTATGTATCTATCTTACCTTCTAACTATTACTTTAACTTTGTAAATGTATTACAAATGTTACAATGACATTGAGTTTACACTATAAAAGGGCCGTTTATGGGATCTTAGAGAGTATTTTCCCAAATAAATTTACAGATTTCTTTACATTAATATCTCTGTCTTGACAATTCCTGTCAATGAAAATAAAATGCCTAGGACTTCCCTAGACATCTTAATTTTATGTTAATACCATCCATTTGCCAACCAAAACTGGTAGGCTGCCGACCATGAACCATAGCGTTGCAAAACATAGGCATCCGCTACACGCTCCTGATTTTCTGGTGAATGGTCTCCATTTAGATATGCACTACTCAATTGATAGCGACCAATGTAAATACCATTACTTACTGTATAGCTGCCACCCGATTCTTTTTGTGCAATCCATTCTTTAGCAGACGCATCATCAAGTACGGAACCTGATGAAACAGGAGTAACTGTGGGAGTTGAAGCAGCAACTGATTGAGTTTGCTCTACAACAGGAGTGTTTACTTCAGCTACGACAGGCACAACATCCGTGACCGCTTGTACTGTTGATGCTGCTGTATCATACGCTTGATTAGAATCTTCCACAGGAGGTGTTGATATTTCGGTCTGAATACTCTCCTGCGATACATCTACTGGAGTGACTGAACTTGAATCCACCACTTCTGTTGATTCAATAATTTGCGGTTCTTCAAACGTAATTTCTAAAGCTTCCACTTGAAGTGGTTGAGAATCAGTCTTCAACTTTAATATAGTTTCATAGCCCAATTCAAAAATAGGACTTGCTGAAATATATTCAGTTGTATGTGGAACACCATTACGAATCTTATTTACTGTATTCTTTATAGTATATGGGGCATCAGATACTGCTCTCACAATTTGTGTATGAGATATCTTCCCTGTTAGAATGAAACCAAACAACACCAAGGCAAGAATAGTGAATAGTCCAGTAACACCTTTCAATGCTTTATACATCAAACTCTTTTTCATTAAAAAGAATAGTCCTCTACTTATTGTTATAACTATTCCTATCATACTATCATAATATTACTTTTTATTTAAAGATCTATTACAAATATTACAATAAAGTTGTTTTATGGTGAAAAGGATAATATTTTAAGCACTTTTTAGTACATATAGTGTTACACCAAGTAATATCATGACAATTACTGCACAGGTATCTGGCAGTTTCCATTCTAAAACTCGGTATTTGGTTCTTCCTTCGCCTCCTTGATAACCACGCGCTTCCATCGCTGTAGCAAGGGCATCAGCTCTCTTGAAACTTGAAGCAAATAGTGGAATCAAAATAGGAATAACCGATTTAACTTTTTGAATCAGATTTCCTTCATTAAAATCCACACCACGTGCTCTCTGTGCATTCATAATGCGTGTGGTATCATCCATAAGGGTTGGTACAAAACGCAAACTCATCGAGAGCATTAGACCAATTTCATGAACAGGAACTTTCAACCGTTTCAGAGGGGCTAAACCAGATTCAATACCATCAGCCAGACTCAAAGGTGTTGTTGTTAATGTTAACAAAGTTGAAAAGAAAATAATGAGTACAAATCGGATGAAGATAATCAGCGCCTGCTGCAAGCCTTCAATCGAAACCTTAAAAATCCAAAATTCCCACAAAACACTTGCTCCAGGTGTGAAGAAAACTTGGAAGAAGGTTGTAAACAGAATAATTCCTATCATTGGTTTTAAACCATTGATAAAAAAAGATAGGCGTATTTGTGATAAAAGGACCATTGCAAACACAAAGGCAATGATTAGAACATTTGTTATCAAATTATTTGCCCAGAAAATAAGCAAAAGAAAGGCAAACATGGCCAACAATTTACTACGTGGATCTAAACGATGAATCATCGAATTTCCAGGAATATACCGACCTAAAATCAATTTATCCATGACTCATCACCTCGGCAAATTCTTTTATCGTAACTGGCAAGCGTTCAAATACAAAGCCCTTTCTTTCCAGATTCGCAGCAAATTTTGTTATTTTTGGAACACCTAATTGAATAGTTTCCAAAAATTCAACCTCTTGAAAAACATCCCTCGGTTTTCCTGAACGGATTAACTTCCCTTTCTCCATCACATAGACCCAATCTGCATAATTAGCAACATCATCCATTAAATGAGTTACCAGAACGATGGTCATGCCATTAGCGTGTAACTGTTTAAAGATATCCATTAATTCCTGACGCCCAGCTGGATCTAGTCCTGCTGTAGGTTCATCCAATACTAGAACATTTGGTTCCATGGCTAATATTCCTGCAATCGCAACTCGGCGCATTTGACCTCCAGATAATTCAAAAGGACTTCGTTCAAATAACTCTTCTGAAATACCAACGAGTGCAAGTTTTTCACGAGCAATCTTTTCAGCTTCTTCTTGAGAAATACCAAAATTTTGTGGACCAAATGCCACATCTTTTAAGACTGTCTCATCAAAAACTTGACTTTCTGGGAACTGAAAAACCAAGCCAACTTTTTTTCTTACTTGCTTAATACCTTTTTTATCTGAAGTCGCGTTGATAACCATATCATCAACCATCACACTACCAGATGTGGGGATATTTAACCCATTTAAAAGTTGCAAAATAGTTGATTTCCCAGAACCAGTATGCCCAATCAATGCAGTATAGGAACCGTCAACAATTTCCAAATCTACACCGAAAAGCGCACGCCCCTCAAAAGGTGTGCCAGCTTGATAGGTATAGCTTACTTCTTGGAGATGAATTCCCATAAAGTTTCCTCTAATTCTTCCTCTGTAAAATAGCGTAGCGGAATAGCGATTCCCGCCTGGCGCAATGATTCAGCTAGATTTGCTGTAAATGGCTGTTCTAAATCAAGCTCAATCAAATCGTCCCTCATAAATAATTCTGCTGGGGTACTGGTTGATTCAATTTGCCCATTCTTCATCACAATCACACGATCACTTAGTGCAACTTCGTCTAAATCATGCGTAATAGAAATAACCGTCATATTATGTTGATCTTTAATTTCCTTCACAATACGAATTAATTCTAAACGCCCTTCAGGATCTAACATAGACGTTGCTTCATCCAAAATAACAATATTGGGACGCAAAGCCACGATACCTGCTATTGCAACACGCTGTTTTTGTCCACCAGAGAGTCTAGCAGGTTCTCTCTTCTTAAAATTAGCCATGCCAACCAATTCCAAAGCTTCTTGAACACGAACACGCATTTCTTCAAGAGGAACCCCTTGGTTTTCCAAACCAAAAGCAACATCATCCTCTACTGTAGCCCCAACGAATTGATTATCTGGATTTTGAAAGACCATTCCAATTAGACGGCGTTTTTCCCAGACATTATCAGCTGTCAATTTATCGCCGGATATGTAAATGTCCCCAGATTCAGCTTCCAATAAGCCATCAATTAAACGGACAGTTGTTGATTTCCCTGATCCATTATGGCCAATGATGGACAACCACTCTCCTTGTTTCACGTGAAACGAAACGTCGTTTAAAGTATATTTTTCGTCTTCTTGATCGTACTTATACTTAAGATTTTTAACTTCGATAATATTTTCCATTATTTGAATGTATCTTTGAAAAGAAATGAAGCACCCTTGAAATAATCATAACCTGAATACAGGGTGAAGAAAAGTGCGATATACAATGTTATGTGACCAAGCAGGTTCCAATGCAAGAGTAGGAAAATGACCGCAAACATTTGAGAAAAGGTTTTAATTTTCCCTGGCATTGCTGCGGCTAGGACTGTCCCACCATTTTCAACTAAAAGTAAACGCAAACCAGTTACAGCAAGCTCCCTACAAATGATAATCGCAACAACCCAAGCAGGGGCAAATCCCAATTCAACTAGCATAATAAAAGCTGTCATTACCAGTATTTTATCCGCCATTGGATCTGCAAACTTTCCGAAATTTGTAACAACTTTCCATTTTCTAGCTAAATAACCATCTAAATAGTCTGTAATACTAGCTAAAGCAAAGATAATTGCAGCCAGTGTATGGCTGATTGCATTGTTCCAAAGCGTTAATAATAAAATAAAGATGGGGATAACGAGAATCCGACCAATTGTTAATGCATTGGGAATATTTTCTTTTTTCATCTTTTCGTCCTTTATTGTTCAAAGTACAGGGTAATACTTCCTGTCTGAGTAGTTAAAGCCGATGTATCCAACTTTTGACCACCGATTGTAATAGTAACCCCTTTTACAACACCTAAAACGAGAGTAGCTGAAGATACTCCTTCCTCTATTTTTGTTGTTGCTGATGGGTTATCAGGGGTCAGTGTTACGCCACCTGAAAGTGTTGTATCAGATAAACTAATCCAACTAGTTGTATTGTCTGCAGTTACAGTAATATCAATTGGATAGGTAATCTTTGATACGGTAGCACTAATACTTTCTCCAGATCCAGTTACCTGAATCATTTCAGAAGCGCTAGTTGTTGAACTGCTAGTAGAACTAGAACTATTTGAAGAAGACTCCTCTATGACATTTCCTGATGTTGATGTACTTGCTATTGAGCTTGTTGAATTTGTCACTTGCCTAGACACACTATAAGATGTACTTTGATTTGAGAATAGTGAAATTTGCTTCATACGACTATGAATCACAAATGTCACAAAAATAATCATCAAACCAGCTGCTAGTAACAAGTAAAACAAAGGAAGAAAAGAATCTTTTTTATTCTTTTTTCTTAACTTATAACGTCTTTTTAACTCCGTAGAAAGTTCTTCCTCTTCTCCTTCTTCATAGTAGATTACTAGACTGTTCTTTTTATAAGCATCTAGTAATACAGCAGAATCTAATTCAAGCGCATCCGCATACGTTACCAAAAAACTTTCTATGTAGTTACTGTCTGGTATATATTCGAAATCATTATATTCTAATGCTTGTAAATATTTAGCCTGAATTTTCGTCATTCTCTGCACATCAATTAGGTTCCAGCCCCTACTTTCTCGAGCTGATCGAAGAACTTCACCGATACTTTTTTGCCTCATAAATCCCTTCTCTCATTCATTCATTGTATACAATACTCTATTTTAACAAAAAACTACGGAAATTTCGATGCTTTACAACATTCTATCGGGGAAAAATCGTAAAATCTGTCATATCACAGTTGTAAATAAACTGCCTCCCAACCTCAAAAACATCCTCCAGTGTAATAGATTGAATAATCTCTGGAAAATCAAAAATAGTCTGCTCATCAGTGACTTGAGTCACAAAGTGACTGGCAGTAAATTCAAGTGAATTTAAACTTCGAATAAAATCACCATACATTTCATTTTTTAATAATGCAAGTTGTTGATGATTGATATCTTTATCATTTTCAAATTGGTGAATGGCTTTCATAATTAAACTAGATAATCGAATTGGTGATTCGGTATCAGTTGTAATGACTACGAAGTGATAGTCTGGGCTCACCTCAATTTGAAATTGAAACGAAGAATCAATTATTCCATCCTCATATAAGGCTTGATAGCGTTTTGAAGTCCAACCAAATAACATTGCAAATAATAATTGTAAACATACTTGGTATCTTGGAATTTCCTGCCTTGAAATAACATCATTCCCTCTTAACCCTATTGCTAATTTTGAAGTAGCTACCTCAAATTGCTCTGTTTGATGTTCTAAAATTGGTAAATGTGTCAAGGCAAGTTTTTCAAACGACCTACAATCTTGCACAGAGTTCTCTTGGGTTTGAATAATTTCTTCCCATACCTCCTCTATAATAAAATTTCCAACAATAAACATATGCATATTACTTGGACGATAGAAGGCTAAATAATTTTCATACAAAGCATCAGCTGTAATTTGTGAAATTGATTCAACAGTACCAGCAATATCATAAGCTAATGGAGTTCCCGGATAGAGTGAAGCTAAAATTCCCATATAAAGACGATAATCTGCATCGTCTTGGTACATTTCGATTTCTTGTTCAATAATTCCTTGCTCACGCTCTACATTTTCTTTTGTAAAATGAGGCTTAGTAACAAATGATTGCAGTAAATTCAAACAAGATAACACTTCTTGGGTAGTTGAAAAAAGATAGCTTGTTTGACGAAATCCAGTATAGGCATTTGCACTAGCACCTAATTTGGCAAATTGATTCATCACATCGCCATCTTCTTCTGATTCAAATAGTTTATGCTCCAAAAAATGGGCAATCCCTGCGGGATAGTGAACAATTTCTTTACCATCTGCTTTAAATTGAGTATGTAGAGCCCCAAATTCTGTCGTTAATACTCCATAGGCCTCATTAAAATCAGTTTTTGGAAGTAAAGTTACTGTCAACCCATTGTCAAGTTTAGCATAATAAAGACTCTCCTTCATATACGGATAGCATTTTTCAATTAGTTTCATTGAGCAACTCCTTCCATAAAGTAAATAGCCTGTAAACGAATAACTTTTCCAACTTTTACAACATCGTCTATCGATACCGCATGAATACCATCAATCCACTGTTGCCAAGTTAGATTTCGTTCTCCTAAGCAGACTTCATTATAGGCCTGTTCAATTAGATTATTTTGCCTATCTTGAGCCAGCGTTGCAGAATGAGTTAGTGATTTTTTTGTTAATTCCAAGTCATCCTCTGTAATTTGACCACGTTTTATTGCAAGAAATTCACGATTTATGAGCTTCATTGTCCTCAATCGATCTTCTCGATTAATTCCAGCATATACTTTCAACATACCTGAAAAAATATTCACTTGACTCCCAATCGTATAGGCCAGACTTTCTTTTTCCCGAACATTCATAAATAATTTAGAATGAGAAAAGGCACCTAACAGACCATTAAAAACCAACAATGCAGGATAGTTTACATCGTTGTAAACAACTTGTAAATGATATGCTAATTCTAAAATAGATTGTTGAGCAACTTTTCGTTCCACTTTTTCATGAACGATATTGGAATAATCTTGTGAGTACTCGAACTCCAATTTTGGATTTCGGTATGTAAAGTCAAAGTTTTTAAATTTATTTTGAACCTCTAATTGATTGACTTCTCCAGCAACAAAAATATCAATCCTGTCCATTTTTAGCATTTTTTTGTATGCTTCATAAACAGATTCAGCTGTCTCCTTTTGTACTAAATCAATTCGAGCAACTCGTGGCACCTGTATATCTTCATCATTAAAATAGAGACGACTCATTTCAACATCCGCATGATAAAAATTATCTTCTACCTCAGATTCTAAAAAACTTAATAAATTTCTTTTCTCCACTTCGAACATTTTTTTATTGAAGGCTTTTCCTTCTGTCAACGGTCGCAATAGACAGGCATATAGAAAATCAATTATTTCTAAAGTTATATCTTCTTTATTGAGCAAAAACGATGATTTCACATACGAGATGTTCACATCAACAAAATGAACTCGTCCCCTCTTAGAAACAGAGGTTGAAAAATGTGCTCCGTATAAAGCAGCTAATTTCATTCGAAGTTGACGCGCTGTTGGATAATCTTGATTTCCCATTTCTAGTAAATTGGCTAGTAGCACACGACCTGCCACTGTTTTTTCACTCATTGCTGCAGCAAAACGCACACGAATTCTATTGGTCGTAAACTTATTTGATTCTATAAAATGAAGATTAACTCCTTCTTGTAATTGCATTCTCTTCCTCTTTCAAACATTGTACCTTTCATTATACCATTTTGTGTTATAATATTCTGTAACGAGGTGACATATGGAATTTAAACTATTTGATGACTACATTACTTTACAGGCTCTTTTAAAAACAACTGGTATTCTTCACTCAGGAGGTGCTATCAAAGTTTTTTTAGAAGAAAACACCATCCTTTTTAATGGAGAAGATGAAAAAAGAAGAGGGAAAAAAATCCGTATTGGTGACACAGTCGCACTACCAGAACATGGTATTACTATAACTGTTATTGCTCCAAGTACAGAAGAAATTCAGCAATACCAAGAAGACCAGGCTGAAAAAGAGCGGGTAGCTGCCATTGTTAAAAAAATGAATCAAGAGAATAAAAAAAATAAGAAACAGGTCCCTCCTTCAAAAAAAACAGCTCAAAAAGCTGACAGAAAACCTGTTCGTTTCCCTGGTACATAAACATGTGGTTGGAACGATTAGCATTAAAACATTTTCGGAATTACAACCAATTAGATATTGAGTTTCACAAAGGACTCAATGTCTTTTTAGGTGAAAATGCCCAAGGTAAAACCAATGTATTAGAATCTATCTATTTTTTAGCCCTGACACGGAGTCATCGAACCCGAACAGATAAAGACCTTCTACAATTTCAGGAAAAAGAATTATCTATTTCCGGAATACTTCATCGTACAAATGGTAAGATTCCGCTTGACATTCACTTGACAGATAAAGGGCGAGTAACAAAAGTCAATCATCTCAAGCAAGCAAAGCTTTCAAACTACATTGGACACATGAACGTTGTTCTCTTTGCACCGGAAGACTTGCAATTAATCAAAGGTGCCCCTGCCTTAAGGAGAAAGTTCATTGATGTCGAATTAGGACAAATCAAACCAATTTATCTCTCAGACTTGTCAAGCTATAACCATGTTTTAAAACAAAGAAATGCCTATCTTAAATCTACAGAAAAGGTAGACAATACCTTTTTATCTGTATTGGATCATCAACTAGCAGAGTATGGTAGTCGTGTTATCCAACACCGGATTGACTTTCTAAAAAAATTAGAATTGCATGGCAACAGCAAAGTTCAAGAAATCTCAAATCAAAAAGAAACCTTAACCATTCAATATCTATCTTCAGTTAACTTGACTAACTCTGTCAATTTAATTGACACTTTCTTGACAGAGTTAGAAAATAATCGTAAACGTGATTTATTCAAAAAAAATACAAGTGTAGGGCCACACCGTGATGATATTGCCTTCTTTCTAAATGATATGAACGCCCATTTTGGTAGCCAAGGACAACACCGTAGTCTTGTCCTTTCTCTCAAACTCGCTGAAATAGAATTAATGAAAGAAATGACAAGAGAGTATCCGATTCTATTGTTAGATGACGTCATGAGCGAACTTGATAACAATCGACAATTGAAATTGCTTGAAACAATTACCGATACGATTCAAACATTTATAACTACGACATCTTTGGACCATTTACATAAGCTGCCTGAAAATCTTAAAATTTTCCATATTCAAAAGGGAAACATTACCGAAGACTGAAAAGGTGCTTTACAATATTTGTCAACTATATTTACACTTAAAGAAAGACCCTGTCAACCAGGGTCTTGTTTTTGTTTACTGTACTGAATAGTTTGGAGCTTCGTTTGTTATTTGAACATCGTGTGGATGGCTTTCTTTCAAACCAGCGCCTGACATTTCGATAAACTGAGCATTTTCATGCAATTCGGTCAAGTTACCAGCACCTACATAGCCCATACCTGAGCGAAGTCCACCAACCATTTGGAATATCATATCTGCAACAGATCCTTTATAAGCTACACGTCCTTCAATTCCTTCTGGAACAAGTTTATTGGCTTCATTGACAGATGCTTGGAAGTAACGGTCTTTTGAACCTTGTTTCATGGCTGCGATAGAGCCCATACCACGATAGGTCTTGAACTTACGACCTTGGAAGATTTCTGTTTCGCCTGGTGCTTCATCTGTACCAGCAAACATAGAACCAAGCATAACGGCATGACCACCCGCAGCAAGTGCCTTGACAATATCTCCTGAATACTTGATACCACCGTCAGCAATAATGGTTTTACCATATTCACGCGCAACACCAGCTGCATCATAGATAGCTGTCACTTGTGGTACACCAACACCTGCAATGACACGTGTTGTACAGATTGAACCTGGGCCAATACCGACCTTGACAACATCAACACCAGCTTCATAAAGAGCACGAGCTCCTTCAGCTGTGGCAATGTTGCCGGCAATCAAGGTACGAGTTGGGAAGTGGTCACGGATTTCTTTGATCTTACGAAGAACACCTGCTGAGTGACCGTGAGCCGTATCGATGACAATCGCGTCTGCACCTGCTTCAAAAAGGGCTTCTGCACGTTCAAAAGTATCAGATGTAACACCAACAGCACCCGCAACCAAGAGACGACCAAATTCATCCTTCGCAGCATTTGGGAACTCAATCACTTTCTCAATATCTTTGATGGTAATCAAGCCTGACAAACGACCATTTTCATCAACCAATGGCAATTTTTCAATACGATGCTTGTGAAGAATAGCCTCAGCAGTCGCAAGGTCTGTTCCAACTGGCGCTGTCACTAAATCATCACTTGTCATGTTGCTAGAAATTGGCTGTGAATAGTCGGAAATGAAACGCATATCACGGTTGGTAATAATACCAACCAATTTACGATTTTCCAATGTTTCAACGATTGGCACACCTGAAATACGATAAGTTGCCATTAATTTCTCAGCCTCAGCAATGGTGTGCTCTGGTGTTAGGAAGAATGGATCGATAATGACCCCATTTTCAGAACGTTTTACCTTACGCACCTCATCAGCCTGCTCCGCGATAGACATATTCTTATGGATGACACCCAAACCACCTGCACGCGCCATAGCGATAGCCATTTTGCTATCTGTTACAGTGTCCATGGCAGCAGAAATAATCGGAAGATTAAGGGTCAAATTTGGTGCTAATTGTGTTTTTAAATCAATATCATGTGGTAAAACATGACTTTCAGCCGGAATAAGTAATACGTCATCAAAAGTAAAGCCTTTTTTCAAAAATTTAGTGTCCCAGTTTGACATTTTCTTCCTCTTTTCTTATTTATGTGTAGCTTGATTGCTATTTGTATTTTAATTATGATAACATTTTGAAATCATTTGTCAATCATTATTCGCTTTAATATTGTTAATCCTAAAAATTCAGAAAATTCTATTCAGTTTTATCTATAAAAATCGAACGTTTGTTTTTTACTTCTCTGTGATTTAAATGAAAAAAGCAACATTTTTTCAACATTGCTCTTTCATTGTTAACCTTATTTAAAATAGTTGATTCCCATAGCTGATTTCACTTGATCAAGAGTTGTCGCAGCAACCTGACGAGCTTTTTGGCTCCCTGCTTCCAACATTGCATAGACCTGACCCATATCCTGTGCAAACTCCAGACGGCGTTCACGGATTGGTCCTAATTCTCTCTCTAAAATGTCCAGTAAATAACGTTTGGTCTTCACATCACCCAAACCACCACGTTGATAGTGCTCCTTCATAGCCTCAATCTCAGCCTTATCTTCTTCACGTCCAAAAACGTCAAGATAATGGAAAACCATGTTTCCTTCGATCTGGCCTGGATCTTCAACACGGATGTGGTTGGGATCAGTGTACATGGACATGACTTTCTTTTTGAGTGTATCCATGTCATCTGCCAGATAGATACCATTTCCAAGTGACTTAGACATCTTGGCATTGCCGTCCAAACCTGGCAAACGACCTGCTGCCTCATTTTCAGGATAAATGCCTTCTGGCTCTACCAAAACATCTGTTTGGTAAGCATGATTAAAACTACGAACAAGTTCACGAGTCTGCTCAATCATAGGTTTCTGGTCATTTCCTACTGGAACAAAGTTTGCCTTGAAGGCTGTAATATCCGCCGCTTGTGACACAGGATAGACCAAGAAACCAGCTGGAATTCCTTCGCCAAAACCTTTTTGAGCAATTTCTGTTTTAACTGTTGGGTTACGCTCTAAACGCGCAACAGATACCAAGTTCATGTAGTACATGGTTAATTCTGCCAATTCAGGGATTTGACTCTGAATGAAAATCGTTGTCTTAGCTGGATCAAGTCCTGCCGCTAGATAATCTAGCGCTACGTTTCCAACGGATTCAACAATCTTTTCCGGTTCCTTTGCATGGTCTGTCAAAGCCTGTTGATCAGCTAAAAAGACAAAAAGTTCATGTTGACCTGCATCCTGTAATAAAACACGATTTTTCAACGAACCAACATAATGTCCAATATGTAATTTGCCTGTTGGACGGTCTCCTGTTAGGATAATCGGTTTACTCATAAAATGTTCTCCTTTTACATAATAAAAGCCCACGCACAGAAAACTGTGCGAGGGCGTCAAGGACACGGTGCCACCTCACTTATAAGCATTAAATAAGCTTACATCTTTTTGCACATAAGGCCTGCTAGCCGAATCCTTATTTGTTCAGATTCTATTCACTCAGTCCATTCATAAGCGACTCTTGTTTGTTTCCACCAACCACAAACTCTCTAAAAATTATCCACTTACTACTCTTCTGATTGATTCCTATTATAACCGCAAAAAATTAGAAAGTCAAGGTCAGTAAAGCCTTGACGCTACCAAGAGAATGATGGATAATAGTATAGAATTATTTTTTGTGGAGCTTATTATGCAACGATTTAAAGAGTTTTTTCTAGTTACCATTGGTACCTTTATCATGGCTGTTGGCTTTAACAGCCTCTTTTTAGCGAACAACATCGCTTCCGGGGGTATAAGTGGTCTGGCTATTAGTATTAACAAATTATTTGAAATAAATCCAGCCACCTTTGTATTTATCGTTAACATTCCCCTACTTATTGCATGTTACGTTTTTCTAGGTAGAACAACCTTTTTGAAGACCGTATATGGTTCTAATATTTACCCATTTTTTCTAAAACTCACAGACTCACTTCCAACACTTACTAAAGATCCGCTATTAGCAGCACTATTTGGTGGTATTATTGTTGGAATTGGAATTGGTCTTGTTTTTCTTGGAAATTCTTCAACTGGCGGTACTGGAATTATTACTCAATTACTCAATAAATTAACCCCGATTCCTATTGGGATTTTAATGGGTATAATTGATGGAATAATCGTTATTATAGGTTTTATTGCTTTTGATCCTGATTCTGTAATGTACTCCATCCTCGCACTGATGACCATCACTTATATTGTCAACTTGATGATGTCCGGTGCTGATTCCTCTCGAAATGTAATGATTATATCGAGATATCATGAAGAAATAAAAGAATACATTACAACAGTTGTTGATCGAGGTGTTACTGAATTTCCTGTTGTTGGTGGGTTTACAGGTAAAGAACAACGAATGCTGATGACAACCGTTTCACGTCCAGAAATTCAAAAACTTGAAACAAATATTCTTGCAATCGACGATACTGCATTTCTAATTGTCATGCCAGCAACTCAAGTTAAAGGACGTGGATTCAGTCTTCAAAAAGACCACAAACAGTATAATGAAGATATTTTGATTCCAATGTAATTCATTGAAAATTCAAGTTCTTTCTAGTACAATAAAACTAATAGACAGAAAAATAGGAGAAACTATGCTTACAGTATCAGATGTGTCGCTACGTTTCAGCGATCGTAAATTATTCGATGATGTCAACATTAAGTTTACAGCAGGAAATACCTATGGATTGATTGGTGCTAATGGTGCCGGAAAATCTACTTTTTTAAAAATCTTAGCAGGAGATATCGAACCAACAACTGGCCATATTTCCCTTGGTCCAGATGAACGACTTTCTGTCCTTCGTCAGAACCATTTCGACTACGAAGATGAACGTGTGATTGACGTCGTTATCATGGGAAATGACCAACTTTACAGCATCATGAAAGAGAAAGATGCCATCTATATGAAGGAAGACTTTTCTGATGAAGATGGTGTCCGAGCTGCCGAGTTAGAAGGTGAATTTGCTGAACTTGGTGGATGGGAAGCTGAGAGCGAAGCTTCACAGTTACTCCAAAACCTCAACATCTCAGAAGATCTTCACTACCAAAATATGAGCGAATTGACAAATGGTGAAAAGGTCAAAGTTCTCTTAGCCAAGGCGCTTTTTGGTAAACCCGATGTTCTTCTTTTGGACGAGCCAACCAACGGTTTAGACATCCAATCCATCAACTGGTTGGAAGACTTCCTCATTGATTTTGAAAATACCGTCATTGTTGTTTCCCATGACCGTCACTTCTTAAATAAAGTATGTACACATATGGCTGATCTTGACTTCGGTAAAATCAAGATTTTTGTTGGTAACTACGACTTCTGGAAACAATCAAGTGAGTTGGCTGCCCGTTTACAAGCAGATCGAAATGCAAAGGCTGAAGAAAAAATCAAAGAATTACAAGAATTCGTTGCCCGTTTCTCTGCTAATGCATCTAAATCCAAACAAGCCACTTCACGTAAAAAAATGTTGGATAAAATTGAATTAGAAGAAATCATACCCTCTAGCCGTAAGTATCCATTCATCAACTTCAAATCTGAACGTGAAATCGGTAATGACCTCTTGACAGTTGAGAACTTAAAAGTTGTCATCGATGGTGAAACGATTCTTGACAATATCAACTTTATCTTACGTCCAGGTGACAAGACTGCTCTTATTGGACAAAATGACATCCAAACAACTGCTCTCATTCGTGCGCTTATGGGTGATATTGAATACGAAGGAACTGTCAAGTGGGGTGTCACTACTAGTCAATCCTACTTACCAAAAGACAATACTCGTGACTTTGATACCAATGAATCAATCCTTGATTGGCTTCGTAATTTTGCTAGCAAGGAAGAAGATGATAATACCTTCTTACGTGGATTCTTAGGGCGTATGCTCTTCTCCGGAGATGAAGTTAACAAACCTGTAAATGTCTTGTCAGGGGGAGAAAAAGTGCGCGTGATGTTGTCAAAACTCATGCTCCTTAAATCAAACGTATTGGTCTTAGATGATCCAACCAACCACTTGGACTTGGAGTCAATTTCCAGTCTGAACGATGGTTTGAAAGCTTTTAAAGAATCCATCATCTTTGCCAGCCATGACCACGAATTTATTCAAACTTTAGCAAACCATATCATCGTCATTTCTAAAAATGGCGTGATTGATCGAATCGACGAAACTTATGATGAATTTTTGGAAAATGCTGAAGTACAAGCTAAAGTACAAGAACTTTGGAAAGCATAATAAAAAGGCGATTTATTCGCCTTTTCTTTTAAATCTATGAAAAAAATATTTACAAAAACATCCATTTATTACCTCTTATCTTTCCTTATCCCGCTAACTATTATTTCTATTGTCTTGGCATTTCAAGGAATCTGGTGGAGAAGTGACACAACTATATTAGCAAG
This sequence comes from Streptococcus suis, assembly GCF_019794615.1. GTDB lineage: Bacteria > Bacillota > Bacilli > Lactobacillales > Streptococcaceae > Streptococcus > Streptococcus suis_AI. The sequence goes on along the minus strand of NZ_JAIMDU010000003.1, from coordinate 22,476 downwards.
TGATGGCTTCCATCAGTATGTTATATTTAATCAAACATTACGAAATGCTTTACATGGAGATGGCTCAATATTTTACACATTTACTAGCGGTTTGGGACTGAATTTCTACGCATTGTCTTCGTATTATTTAGGTTCTTTCCTATCTCCCATCGTTTTTTTCTTCAATTTACAGTCTATGCCAGATGCCCTATATCTTGTCACTATTGTCAAGTTTGGATTGATAGGGTTGTCAACTTTTGTCAGTTTAAAAGGCATTCACCAAAATTTAAAAGAAGAGTGGGCGTTGCTACTTTCTACTAGTTTTTCCCTAATGAGTTTCAGTACTAGTCAATTAGAAATTAATAACTGGCTGGACGTTTTTATTCTTCTTCCAATCATTCTCCTTGGTTTACATCGATTATTAACGGGAAAAGGACAAATCATTTACTATGTAGCTCTGACATGCTTATTTGTACAAAACTATTACTTTGGTTACATGACCGCTGTTTTTCTAATCATTTGGACACTCGTACAATTGTCTTGGTTAGAGGGGCAGAAATTGAAGAGATTTGTAAACTTTACATTGGTGTCAATCTTATCTACATTGAGTAGCATGTTCATGTTGTTGCCAACCTATCTTGATTTGAAGACTCACGGTGAAACATTTACAAGCATTGTCAACCTAAAAACAGAAGATTCTTGGTATCTTGACTTCTTTGCCAAAAACTTAGTAGGTAGTTTCGATACGACAAAATTTGGATCCATTCCTATGATTTCTGTTGGTTTAGTCCCATTGATTCTAGCTTTGCTATTCTTCACATTAAAAGGTATCAAACCAATTGTAAAGCTATCTTACAGCCTATTCTTTATACTCATTATTTCAAGTTTTTATTTACAGCCACTAAATCTTTTTTGGCAAGGAATGCATGCTCCGAATATGTTTTTATATCGCTATGCATGGGTTCTTTCAATAGGTATCATCTACCTAGCTGCTGAAACTGTTGTGCGTTTGGATCAAATTAATTTAAAACATTTCACATTAGTTATTTCATTTCTATTTATTGGATTTTTATCCACTTACTTTTTCAAAAATCATTACGACTTTCTAGTGGATGTCAACTTCTTATTGACACTAGAATTTTTGATGGCATACTTTATTCTTTTTATTGCTATCCTAGGCTACAAGTCATCCTACAAATGGATAACTTCCACCATAGTACTATTTAGTCTCTTAGAAGTCGGAATTCATACTTATTATCAAGTGCAAGGCTTATCGGACGAGTGGCATTTTCCTAGTCGTTCTAACTATGAAGAAAAGTTGTCAGAAATTGACAGTCTTGTAAAGTCTACAACTGAGAGCAATGATTCGTTTTATCGAATGGAGCGTCTCTTGCCTCAAACAGGTAATGATAGTATGAAATTCAATTATAATGGTATTTCTCAATTTTCTTCCATAAGGAACAGAGCATCTAGCTCAGCATTGGATAAACTTGGTTTTCGATCTGATGGTACCAATCTAAACCTTCGATACCAAAATAATACTATTATAGCTGATAGTCTATTTGGAATAAAGTACAACTTAGCAAGCAGCAATCCCAATAAGTATGGTTTTTCGTTAAGTCAGAGTCTTGATACAATTAGTCTCTACGAAAATTCTTTTAGCCAAGGGTTAGCTATTCTAACGGATGGAGTTTACAAAGATGTCAAGTTTACGAATTTAACTCTTGACAACCAAACAAACTTCCTAAATCAATTGACTGGGTTATCACAAAAATATTATTATTCACTTAAAGACATTGAATCACAAAATACAGTTGAATTAGGCAATCAAATGACTGTCAATAAAGTTGAAACTGAGGATGCTGCAAAAGCTACTTTCACTGTTACAATTCCTGCAAATAGTCAGGTATATTTAAATTTACCAAATATTACTTTCTCAAATGAGAATCAAAAAAGAATTATTATCACTGTCAACAATCAGTCAAGTGAGTTTACAATTGATAATGCTTTTTCCTTTTTCAATATTGGAAATTTCTCTACCGATACTGTGGCTCAGATAGAAGTCTATTTTCCTGAGAATAACCAAGTATCATTTGATTTGCCACAATTTTATCGATTGGATTTACTAGCTTTCCAACAAGCAGTATCTATACTCCAAGAAAAAAACATTGATACACGCGCAGATGGTAATAGAGTCACAGTAAATTTTGAAACAAGTAAAGAAGCTTCTATCCTATTAACCCTTCCTTTTGATAAGGGATGGAGTGCAACCATTGATGGCAAGCCAGTAGAAATTCAAAAGGCTCAAAATGGTCTTATGAAAGTAAATGTAGAACCTGGTCAAACAAAACTCGTTTTAACCTTTATTCCACAAGGTTTTTATGTCGGTTTACTGATTTCTTTTGGGGCTATTTTCGTATTTTGTACTTATCAGTTTCTTCGATTTTATTATCTTAAAAACCGAGAAAAATAATACTTCTCGGTTTTTCTATTTAAGAAAACAAAAAAACCTTGATTTCTCAAGGTTTCCTACACGTTCTTACTCCGCCAACAGGGCTCGAACCTGTGACATCATGATTAACAGTCATGCGCTCTACCGACTGAGCTATGGCGGAAAAAATAGTCCGTACGGGATTCGAACCCGTGTTACCGCCGTGAAAAGGCGGTGTCTTAACCCCTTGACCAACGGACCATTTATTCTACAGAACAATATTTAGTATAATATAGCTCCAATCGTTTGTCAATATATTTTTACTATTTTTATTAACTTGACAGACTAAACCCTTTAATGTAAAATAAAATGGTTACTAGCGGTTCCATAGCTCAGCTGGATAGAGCATTCGCCTTCTAAGCGAACGGTCGCAGGTTCGAATCCTGCTGGAATCATTTTATCCCATCAGATTAGGTGGGATTTTTTTCTTGCCATAATTTGTAAGTTACATACATCATAGGAAATATAACCCCAACCAAAGCATATTCAAGAAACATTCTGGACAAGATTGTAGCACAAATAACCCCAAGCATAAAGCCAATTATGGTTATAAATATATTTCGTCCTGTCTTTATTAACTCCTTATTTTTTTCCATTATTCCTTTAAACCAAATAAAGGCTGCATTTTTGACATTACCAGTCATCATTACATTTGCATATGGAACACCCCTTAAAGTTCTAAATGTTTCAACTTGTATAGAAGCTACAAAAGCTAAGATAGCCATGGTATAAAATGAAGACATAACCGGTGTCAGTATAACAGCAATTAATACAAAACATAACATAATGACACTGCTACCTAAATGCCAGGGATAGTGTCTTTTTAGAAAGTAATTTTTCACCAAATAGGTAAAAAATTGCCCACATACAAAGAAGATAATAGGAATTAGAAAATGGATGGTATTTGTAAAATTCCCTTGTCCCAATTGATTAGCTAAAAGAATAACATTTCCTGATTGAACACCTGCAAAGCGACCACCTTGAGTTAAATATGTAAAAGCATTTAGATAACCACTTATAAAAGTTAGACAACTTGCGATACGAAGTCCTTCAAAAACTCTATATTTCCTCACTCTTTCTCTCCTATGTTTCACATGAAACTATTTATGGTAAGGACTTCCCTGCTGAATCATAAAAGCCCTATAAATTTGCTCTATCAATACTAATCGCATTAATTGGTGTGGAAGGGTCAATTTTCCAAAACTCATCAATAAATTTGCCCTATTCTTAACAACAGAATCCAATCCCAAACTTCCACCAATAACAAATGTAATATCTGAATAGCCACTAGTCGTAATAGTATCTAATTTTTTACTAAATTCCTCTGAAGGGAATTGGGTTCCTTCAATCGCCAATACAATGACAAATGCTCGATCAGAGATTTTTGACATGATGCGATCAGACTCTTTTCTCAGAATTTGTTCATTCTCTGCCTGACTAGCATTGTCTGGTGTTTTTTCATCTTGTAGTTCTATGAATTCAAGCTTCGCAAATCTTCCCAACCTCTTTGCATATTCGTTTATCCCATCTTTTAAATATTTTTCTTTCAGTTTACCAACGGTTATCAATTTTATTTTCATAAAAATATTGTAACATATCCACAGGCTATTCTCAGTAGTTAATTATAAAAAATTCTCTATAAATCAATAGTTATTCACATACTAGTAAAAGTTATCCACAGCTTGTGGATTGATTTTTGAAAACTTTAAGTTATAATTAAGAAAGTAATTGTAATCTTAAAGCGAAATTGGGAAACTAGGAGGAATCCTTTAATGAAAAAATTATTGAAATTTGTTATTTTGTTTGTTGTTGGATTTTTAGGAGGAATTGGTGGGTATTACTTTGCTTCATCAACTCTGACTCAAGGAAATTCTACTTCAAATCAAGCAAATACAACCAGTGTGAGCAATGTTCAATATAGCAACGATACCTCCACCACTCAAGCTGTGGAAAAAGTTCAAGATGCTGTTGTCTCCGTTATCAATTATCAAACTCAATCATCGAATAGCCTCAGTTCTATTTTTGGCAACATTGAAAGTTCAGATGAGCTAGCTGTTGCTGGAGAAGGTTCAGGTGTTATTTATAAAAAAGATGGTGATACAGCATATATTGTTACAAACAACCACGTAGTTTCAGGTGCTGAAAAAATCGATATACTTTTGGCTTCTGGAGAAAAGCTTAGCGGAGAACTCGTAGGTGCAGATACTTATTCAGACATTGCTGTTATCAAAATTGCTGCAGATAAAGTGACCACTGTTGCTGAATTTGCTAATTCAGACACAATTAAAGTTGGAGAAACTGCGATTGCAATCGGTAGCCCATTAGGAAGTGTCTATGCAAATACAGTAACGCAGGGGATTATTTCTAGTCTCAGTCGTACAGTAACTTCACAAACAGAAGATGGCCAAACAATCTCAACAAATGCTATCCAGACTGATACAGCCATTAACCCAGGTAACTCAGGTGGACCACTAATCAATATTCAAGGACAAGTTATCGGTATCAACTCAAGTAAAATAACCTCTAGTTCTGTCAGCAGTTCAGGAGTTGCAGTAGAAGGAATGGGCTTTGCCATTCCATCAAATGATGCTGTACAGATTATTAATCAATTAGAAACAAATGGTAAAGTTACTCGTCCAGCACTCGGTGTACAAATGGTCAATTTAACAGACTTATCTACTAGTCAATTAGAAAAAGCAGGATTAGCAAATACAGACTTAACATCTGGAGTACTAATTGTATCTACTCAATCAGGTTTGCCAGCTGATGGAAAATTTGAACCATATGATGTCATTACTGAAATCGATGGTGAAACTATTGAAAATAAGAGTGATTTACAAAGTGAACTTTACAAGCATCAAATTGGCGACACCATAACTGTTACCTATTATAGAAATAATAAGAAAATGACCGTTGACATTAAGTTGACACATTCAACGGATGATTTGTCATAAGATAATGTTTAAATGGACTTTACACAATTGTAAAGTCTATTTATTTTTGTTAGAATAACCGTATGGAAGAACTACACTATCTCAAAATTAAAGACATTCAAGCCAATCCCTATCAACCAAGATTGCATTTTGATGAAGAAAAATTATTGGAATTAGCTCAATCTATCAAAGAAAATGGCGTCATTCAACCCATTATTGTTCGCAGATCACCTCTGATTGGTTTTGAGCTACTTGCTGGTGAAAGACGATTAAGAGCTAGTCAACTAGCGGGATTAACAGAGATTCCAGCAGTCATCAAGCATCTATCTGATGATGATTTACTCTACCAAGCTATCATAGAAAACTTACAACGCTCTGACCTCAATCCTATTGAAGAGGCTCATTCCTACGAAAAGTTGATTGAAAAAGGCTTGACACATGATGAGATTGCCCAAATCATGGGAAAATCACGACCATATATCACTAATCTTCTTCGTTTACTCCATTTATCCGAATCTACAAGGCAAGCAGTAGAAACTGGAAAAATCACACAAGGGCATGCTAGACAGCTAGTATCGCTATCAGAGAAACAACAAGCAGAATGGGTTCAAAAAATCCAAGAAAAGGATATCAGTGTACGACAGTTAGAAACAATACTATCCTCTAAAAAGAAAAAAACAATTAGAAAATCCAACCAATTTGTTGCAGAAGAAGAAGAGAAATTAGCAAAACTACTTGGTACCAAGGTAACAATCCAACAAAAGAAAAATGGATCGGGACAACTGACTATTCAATTTCAAAACATCGAAGAATTTGAAAGAATTATCAACAGTCTGAAATAGCATTGTTCATATTTTTATTCTATATACAAGGTTTTCCACAAGAAAATGTTTAAGAAATTCACTCATATAGACTGTTTATTTGATTTATTCACATATTGTGGATAACTTTTATAAACAGTGTGGATTTTTTAAAACACCTGTGGAAAACTTTTCTTTTTTATGGTAAACTATTAGGACGATAACAAAAAGAAGGGAGGATGTTATGAATCAAGAACAACGTTTTTGGCATCGTTTTTTAGAATTGGTGCAATCGAATTTTAAACCGTCTGTATATGACTTTTACGTTGCTGATGCAAAACTACTAACTATTCAACATCAGACTGCCAAAATATTTCTGAATCGTGATTTCAAAAAAGAATTTTGGGAAAAGAATTTTGAAGAATTAATGGTAGCTGCAAGTTTTGAAGTATACGGTGAACCTATTACGATTCAGTACCAGTTTACTGAAGAAACTACACAATATACTCCTCAGAATGGGACAATACCACCAATAGAAAATAGCATAGCTGAGGCTGCACCTGCTGAAATTCTTCCTGCTGTTCATCCTGATATTAAACCTCAATATACATTTGAAAACTTTGTGCAAGGGGACAATAATCAATGGGCAAAAGCAGCCGCACTGGCTGTCTCTGACAATCTGGGAGGCTTGTACAATCCATTATTTATTTTTGGAGGCCCAGGACTCGGTAAGACTCATATTTTGAATGCAATTGGAAATAAGGTATTAAGTGATAATCCTCACGCGCGAATTAAGTATGTCTCTTCAGAAACCTTTATCAATGACTTTTTAAAACATCTGCAATTAAACGATATGGATAGTTTTAAGAAGACCTATCGGAATCTAGATTTGCTACTCATTGATGACATTCAATCATTAAAAAATAAAGCCTCTACGCAAGAAGAGTTTTTCAATACATTTAATGCACTCCACACCCAAGATAAACAAATTGTATTGACAAGTGACAGAAACCCTGATTTCTTAGATAACATTGAAGAGCGCTTGGTAACACGTTTTAAATGGGGATTAACAAGTGAAATAACTCCGCCAGATTACGAAACGCGAATTGCGATTCTACGAAATAAATGTGATGAATCGCCCTATACATTTACCAATGAAACACTCTCTTATCTAGCAGGACAATTTGATTCCAACGTTCGTGATTTAGAAGGAGCATTGAAAGATATTAATCTTTTGGCATCCATGCGAAATCTTTCTGAAATTACCGTTGAAGTTGCAGCAGAGGCTATTCGTTCTAGAAAACAAACAAGTCCTCAAAACCTAGTCATACCAATTGAAAAAATTCAAAATGAGGTAAGCAATTTTTACGGTGTTAGCGTAAAAGAATTGAAGGGCTCTAAACGAGTGCAACATATTGTTCACGCGCGCCAGGTGGCTATGTATCTAGCAAGAGAATTGACCGATAACTCTCTTCCAAAAATAGGAAAAGAATTTGGTAATAGAGACCATACAACTGTCATGCATGCCTACAATAAAATTAAATCTCTCTTGTTAGATGACGATAATTTAGAAATAGAGATAACTGCTATAAAAAATAAAATCCGCTAAGTTGTGGATAACTTCTATCAAAACCCGCCAAGTTATCCACACTTTGTGAACAAGTAGAAATCCTTGATTTATCTATAGTTTTTTAAGTTATCCACACTTTTCACAGAACCTACTATTACTATTAACCTTATAGATACTAAATAAAGGAGAATCCATGATTCAATTTTCAATAAATAAAACTATATTTTTACAAGCATTGAATGTTACTAAAAGAGCTATTAGTAGTAAGAATGCTATTCCAATTCTTTCAACTGTTAAAATTTCAGTAACAAGTGAAGGAATTACTTTAACAGGTTCAAATGGACAAATTTCAATTGAACACTATATTTCAACTCAGGATGAAAATGCTGGTTTATTAATCTCTTCACCAGGTTCTATTCTTTTAGAAGCTGGATTCTTCATCAATGTTGTTTCTAGCATGCCAGATCTAGTATTAGATTTCGCTGAGATTGAACAAAAGCAAATTGTTTTAACCAGTGGAAAATCTGAAATTACTTTAAAAGGGAAAGATTCTGAGCAATATCCTCGTCTACAGGAAGTTCCTACCTCAAAACCTCTGATATTAGAAACAAGTACACTTAGACAAACCATCAATGAAACAGCCTTTGCGGCCTCTACCCAGGAAAGTCGTCCAATTTTGACCGGTGTTCACTTTGTTCTGACAGAACATAAAAATCTAAAAACAGTAGCAACAGACTCGCACCGAATGAGTCAACGTAAACTTGAATTAGACACATCAGGAGATGACTTTGATGTTGTCATCCCAAGTCGATCCCTTCGTGAATTTACAGCTGTCTTTACAGATGATATTGAGACAGTAGAAGTATTCTTCTCCAATAATCAAATTCTATTTAGAAGTGAATCAATTAGCTTCTATACTCGGTTATTAGAAGGAACATATCCAGATACTGATCGTTTGATTCCGGTAGAATATAAAACAACAGTTGTTTTTAATACTGCTTCTTTACGCCACTCTATGGAACGCGCACGCTTACTGTCAAATGCTACTCAAAATGGTACTGTAAAACTAGAGATTACCAATAGCGTAGTTTCTGCCCACGTAAATTCGCCAGAAGTTGGACGGGTGAATGAGGAATTAGACACTGTCGAAGTATTAGGTGAGGACTTAGTAATCAGCTTTAACCCAACTTATTTGATTGAAGCTTTGAAAGCCACAACTAGTGAACAAGTGAAAATTAGCTTTATTTCTTCAGTTCGACCATTTACCTTGGTGCCAAATAATGATGGTGAAGACTTTATTCAATTGGTAACCCCAGTTCGCACAAACTAATATGAACAAGAACGGCCAAACAGGCCGTTTTTATGTTATACTAAAAAAATAATACTCTGTAATAATCAATGTGACTAGTGACGGGAAATAGATGACTTTATATATCTTAGCAAATCCGAATGCAGGTAGCCATACTGCCAAAAGCATCGTATCAAGCATTAAGGATAATTATCCGCAATTTACAATAAAAGAGTTTATGACTGCAGGGCCAGGGGACGAAAAAAATCAAATAGAGGCCATTTTAAGAGAATTTTCGTACAGAAAAGATCACTTTATCATCATAGGTGGAGATGGTACTTTATCAAAGGCTCTTACTTTTTGGCCTGCAGAATTACCTTTTGCTTACTTTCCGACCGGATCTGGGAATGATTTTGCAAAAGCTATGAATATCAAAAATTTATCTACAGTTATAGACTCAATCCTAGAGGGAAAAAGACAAAGCATATATGTTTTACAGAGTTCTTTTGGAACAGTTGTGAATAGCATGGATATTGGTTTTGCAGCACAAGTAATCAATAGTTCTACAGATTCAGCTTTAAAAAGAATGTTAAATAAAATAAAATTAGGCAAATTAACTTACTTATTTTTTGGTATCAAAACCCTATTTTCAAAGCAATCCATTAATATAGAAGTGATTCTTGACGGAAAATCCTATCCATTAGACAATCTCTTTTTTCTTTCGATAGCCAACAGTAGTTATTTTGGTGGTGGAATTATGATTTGGCCAACAGCAAGTGCTAAAAAGAAAGAAATTGATCTTGTTTACTTTGAGAATGGTTCGTTTTTTCAACGACTTCAGTCATTGTTATCTATGGTTTTGAAAAAGCATGAATTATCACCAACTATTCGTCATCTAACAGGTTTACATGTAGTACTTAAATCAAATGAAAAACTATTATTACAGATGGATGGAGAGATTACTACAGCAAACGAAGTAAGTTTAATCTATCAAGAAAGAAGTATGTATCTTTAAGGAGGAAGTATGTATCAATTAGGATCCTTTGTCGAAATGAAAAAGCCTCATGCCTGTGTCATCAAATCGACCGGCAAGAAGGCCAATAAGTGGGAAGTAATCCGTCTAGGAGCGGATATTAAAATCCGCTGCAACAACTGTGACCATGTAGTGATGATGAGCCGGCATGATTTTGAGAAAAAAATGAAGAAAGTTCTGCCAAGCGAAGGCTAGTTGACAACTTGCAACCGTTGGTTGCGAGAGTTTCTGAAGTGTTGCTAGTAAACTATTTATACCTAAGTTATACTAAACTTAGAAATCAGGAGGAAAAAAATGACTCAATTAGCACAACAAATTCGAACTTTACGCACAGCCAAGAACATGTCTCAAGATGAGTTGGCAGAAAAACTCTATATTTCACGTCAGGCTGTTTCCAAGTGGGAAAATTGCGAAGCAACGCCAGATATTGATAAACTGGTCCAGCTGGCAGAAATCTTTGGTGTCAGTTTAGATTATCTGATTTTTGGAAAAGAGCCTGAGAAGGAAATTGTGGTGGAACAAAAAGGAAAAATGAATGCTTGGGAATTCTTATCTGAATATTGGTGGGTTGTTATACCAATCATGATTATTGCATTTGGTTTATTTGCAGGTGCAATGAAAGTTATTCAAATGTTTGGTTAATTTTTTGAATCCTGTCATTTGGCAGGATTTTTATTTACTTTTCTGCTATAATAGTCATGATTGAAATTTTAATTGGAGAGTAAAAAACATGGCTTTAACAGCAGGAATCGTAGGTTTACCTAACGTAGGTAAATCAACCTTATTTAATGCAATTACAAAGGCAGGAGCGGAAGCAGCAAACTACCCGTTCGCAACAATAGATCCGAACGTCGGTATGGTGGAAGTACCTGATGAGCGGTTACAAAAATTGACCGAACTCATTACCCCTAAAAAAACAGTGCCAACTACTTTTGAATTTACCGATATTGCTGGTATCGTCAAAGGTGCTTCAAAAGGTGAAGGGCTTGGAAATAAATTCTTGGCCAATATCCGTGAGGTGGATGCCATCGTTCACGTTGTCCGTGCTTTTGATGATGAAAATGTCATGCGTGAACAAGGCCGTGAAGATGCATTTGTGGATCCAATCGCAGATATTGATACCATTAACCTAGAATTGATTTTGGCGGACCTAGAGAGCATCAACAAGCGTTATGCGCGTGTTGAAAAAATGGCCCGTACTCAAAAAGACAAGGATTCTGTAGCAGAATTTACGGTTCTTGAAAAAATTAAGCCAGTTTTAGAAGATGGAAAATCTGCCCGTACCGTATCATTTACTGATGAAGAACAAAAGATTGTGAAACAGTTGTTCCTTTTGACTACTAAGCCAGTACTCTACGTAGCCAATGTTGATGAGGATAAGGTAGCTAATCCAGACTCTATCGCATATGTCCAACAAATTCGTGATTTTGCTGCGACAGAAAATGCAGAAGTGGTGGTGATTTCTGCGCGTGCTGAAGAAGAAATTTCAGAACTAGACGATGAAGACAAGGGTGAGTTTTTGGAAGCTCTTGGTTTAACAGAATCTGGCGTGGACAAATTAACCCGTGCAGCCTACCACTTACTTGGATTAGGTACTTACTTTACAGCAGGAGAGAAGGAAGTACGTGCATGGACTTTCAAACGGGGGATTAAAGCACCTCAAGCTGCAGGTATTATTCACTCAGATTTTGAAAAAGGCTTTATCAGAGCAGTAACCATGTCCTATGATGATTTAATCAAGTATGGTAGCGAAAAGGCTGTAAAGGAAGCTGGGCGTCTTCGTGAAGAAGGAAAAGAATATGTCGTTCAAGATGGTGACATCATGGAGTTCCGTTTTAATGTCTGATAGCCAACAATTCCCATTCTCTAATACTGTATTTACAAAGTGCTTAGGTAGAGGAATTGATAGAAAAAGAGTTCGTAGAATAATAGGACTAGTATTCGGTTGGGAAGTATTTTCCAGCCTTTTGGTATTTCTGGTTGTTTAGTTTGTTTTTAGCACTAGGCATCGAACTATTGGCAGTACTAGAGTACAACAAAGTGAGTTCAAATAGTTTCATAATTATTTGAATCTGCAAATAAGGAAACGAAGTTTCCACATAGAAGTAATAAAAGATTAACTAAATGACAATAAGGAGGATAAATGACACGATTGATTATTGGTCTAGGGAATCCAGGAGACCGTTATTTTGAAACCAAGCATAATGTTGGTTTTATGCTTATTGATAAAATTGCTAAGCGTGAAAATGTAACCTTTACCCACGATAAGATTTTTCAAGCTGATATTGCAACAACTTTCATTGATGGAGAAAAAATCTTTTTAGTTAAACCAACTACGTTTATGAATGAGTCAGGAAAAGCTGTCCATGCTCTGATGACCTACTATGGTTTAGACGAAAAAGATATTTTAGTTGCATACGATGATTTAGATATGGCTGTTGGGAAAATTCGTTTTCGCCAAAAAGGTTCTGCTGGCGGCCATAATGGAATAAAATCTATCGTTAAATATATTGGAACACAAGAATTCGATCGGATTAAAATTGGAATTGGTCGCCCTAAAGGGAAGATGAGTGTTGTCAATCATGTCTTATCAGGATTTGATGCAGAGGATCGCATTGAAATTGATTTAGCACTAGATAAACTTGACAGTGCTGTCAACTTTTATTTAGAAGAAGATGATTTTGAAGCAATTATGAGAAAGTTTAACGGATAATGAATATATTAGATATACTTCACAAGAATAAGCAAATCAACCAATGGCAGTCAGGATTGAATAAATCAACTAGGCAATTGTTGTTGGGGCTTTCTGGAACGAGTAAATCTTTAGTCATGGCTACTGCTTATGATTGTCTAGCAGAGAAAATAATGATAGTGACTGCTAGTCAGAATGAAGCTGAAAAGCTAGTAGCAGATTTAACAGCGATAATTGGCGGTGAGAATGTTTACAACTTCTTTACAGACGATAGTCCGATTGCAGAGTTTATATTTGCCTCAAAAGAACGAATCCAGTCAAGAATTAATAGCTTGAATTTTTTGACTGACACCACTCGGTCAGGAATTATTGTTGTCAGTATGGCAGCTTGTAGGGTTTTATTGCCAAATCCAGTAGCTTATAAAAATGCAAAGATTCAAATTGAAATAGGTCAAGAATTTGAAGTTGACACTCTTGTAAAGAAACTTGTTAATATTGGTTATAAGAAAGTGTCTCGTGTCTTAACACAGGGAGAATTTAGCCAACGTGGTGATATCCTAGATATTTTTGATATGCAAGCAGACTCTCCATATCGCTTGGAATTTTTTGGAGACGAGATTGATGGTATTCGAATTTTTGATGTGGATAGTCAAAAATCTCTAGAAAATCTAGATAAAGTCACTATTGCTCCTGCTTCAGATATCCTTTTGTCTTCGGAAGATTATGAGCGAGCGAGACAAAAAATTCAAACAGCCATTGAACATTCAAGTATAGAAGATCAGCAGTCTTATTTACGCGAAGTATTAGCAGATATGCAAGCGGAGTATAGACATCCAGACTTGCGTAAATTCTTGTCTTTTTTATATGAAAATTCATGGACCTTATTGGACTATTTACCTAAGAGTTCGCCTCTATTTTTAGATGATTTTCATAAAATTGCTGACAAACAAGTACAGTTTGAAAAAGAGGTTGCTGAATTATTGACAGATGATTTACAAAATAGTAAATCCGTGTCAAGTCTACAGTATTTTGCATCAACGTATTCAGAATTAAGAAAATATAAACCTGCTACCTTCTTTTCGAGTTTTCAAAAGGGGTTGGGAAATGTAAAATTCGATGCACTTTATCAATTTACACAACACCCTATGCAAGAATTCTTCCACCAAATTCCACTTTTAAAGGAAGAATTGACTCGGTATGCTAAGTCAAAGAATACGGTCATAATTCAAGCAAGTTCTGAATCAAGTTTACATACTTTACAAAAATCTTTACAAGAGTATAATATCCAACTACCATCTTATCCATCAGATAAGTTGGTAGAAGGTCAACAACAAGTTACTATTGGGCAATTTACAGCTGGGTTTCATCTGATGGATGAAAAGCTTGTTTTGATTACTGAAAAAGAGATTTTTAATAAAAAAATTAAGCGCAAGGTTCGAAAAACGAATATTTCTAATGCTGAGCGCATAAAGGACTATAGTGAGCTAGCTGTTGGTGACTATGTTGTTCACCATGTTCACGGTATTGGTCAGTATTTAGGAATTGAAACCATTGAAATTTCAGGAATTCATCGTGATTATCTGACTGTCCAATATCAAAATGCAGATCGAATTTCCATTCCAGTCGAACAAATAGATCTTCTCTCCAAATACTTAGCATCTGATGGAAAAGCTCCAAAAGTTAATAAATTAAATGATGGTCGTTTCCAGCGAACAAAACAAAAAGTTCAAAAACAAGTAGAAGATATAGCAGATGATTTAATTAAACTATATGCTGAGCGTAGCCAACTAAAAGGCTTTGCCTTTTCACCAGATGATGAGAATCAGGTTGAGTTTGACAACTACTTTACACATGTGGAAACCGACGACCAACTTCGTTCCATTAATGAAATTAAGAAGGACATGGAAAAAGACTCTCCAATGGATCGTTTATTAGTAGGAGATGTTGGTTTTGGTAAAACAGAAGTAGCTATGCGTGCTGCCTTTAAAGCCGTCAATGATGGCAAACAGGTTGCTATTCTTGTACCAACGACTGTTCTGGCCCAACAACATTATGCGACTTTCCAAGAACGGTTTGCAGAGTTTCCTGTAAATGTGGATGTTATGAGTCGTTTTAAAACAAAGGCAGAGCAGGAAAAAACACTTGAGAAGTTGAAAAAAGGACAAATTGATATCCTGATTGGGACCCATCGTCTTCTATCAAAAGATGTTATTTTTGCAGATTTAGGTTTACTGGTTATTGACGAAGAGCAACGGTTCGGTGTCAAGCATAAGGAACGCTTGAAGGAACTGAAAAAGAAAATTGATGTCTTAACATTGACTGCTACCCCAATTCCTCGCACTCTACAAATGTCCATGCTAGGGATAAGAGATTTATCAGTAATTGAGACTCCACCGACCAATCGGTATCCTGTTCAGACATATGTGATGGAAACAAATCCATCTGTAATTCGAGATGCAGTTCTAAGAGAAATTGATCGCGGAGGGCAGGTTTACTACCTTTACAATAAAGTTGACA
This sequence comes from Streptococcus suis, assembly GCF_019794615.1. Lineage (GTDB taxonomy): Bacteria > Bacillota > Bacilli > Lactobacillales > Streptococcaceae > Streptococcus > Streptococcus suis_AI. The sequence continues at coordinate 7,173 of NZ_JAIMDU010000003.1, read as the reverse complement.
CTATTGAACAAAAAGTGTCTGAATTGAGAGAATTAGTCCCAGAAGCTACTATAGGATATGTTCATGGTCAAATGTCAGAAATCCAATTAGAAAATACTCTCTATGCCTTTGTAGAGGGTGAGTATGATATTCTAGTGACCACAACAATCATTGAAACAGGTGTTGATATTCCAAATGCTAATACACTGTTTATTGAGAATGCAGATCACATGGGACTGTCAACTCTTTATCAACTTAGAGGACGTGTTGGCCGTTCCAGTCGGATTGCCTATGCCTATCTCATGTACCGTCCAGACAAGTCCTTGACAGAAGTAGCTGAAAAACGTTTGGAGGCAATCAAGGGCTTTACAGAACTAGGATCAGGTTTCAAGATTGCTATGCAAGATTTGTCTATTCGTGGTGCAGGTAATATTTTAGGTGCTGCCCAGTCAGGATTTATTGATTCTGTAGGTTATGAACTGTATTCACAATTGCTAGAACAGGCTATTTTAGAAAAACAAGGCAAGTCAGCTCAGCGTCAGAAAAGTAACTCTGAGGTCAACCTACAGATTGATGCTTATCTACCAAGTGACTACATTGCTGACCAACGGCAAAAAATCGAAATTTACAAACGCATCAAGAGCATTGACAGTCGTGTAAACTATCAAGAATTACAAGAAGAATTGATAGACCGTTTTGGTGAATATCCAGATGTTGTTGCATACTTACTTGAAATTGGACTTCTTAAATCATATCTGGACCAGGTCTTTTGTCATACTGTTTTAAAACGACAACATCAGGTGATTGTCACATTTGAACCGATGGCAGGTCAAATTTTTCTGACGCAAGATTATTTCGAAGCACTTTCTTCCATTAATTTAAAAGCTCAGATAACAGAAAATAGAGGAAAGTTGGCAATTATTTTTAATGTGCAACAGAAAAAAGAATATGAGATTTTGGGAGAAATGATTTCTTTTGCTGAAAAGTTGCAAGAAATAAAGGCTAGAAAGGCAGAATAAATTTCTCAATTGAATGAAAAAATGGTAGAATATTTACTTGAGGTAAAGGTATGAGACTAGATAAATATTTAAAAGTTTCTCGCATTATCAAGCGTCGAACAGTTGCAAAAGAAGTAGCTGATAAGGGAAGAATAAAAGTCAATGGCATTTTAGCAAAATCTTCAACAGATTTGAAAATAAATGATCAGATTGAAATCCAATTCGGCAATAAACTACTCACTGTTAAAGTACTTGAAATGAAAGATTCTACAAAAAAAGAAGATGCACTGAAAATGTATGAAATAATCAGTGAAAAAAGGATAGAAACAGATGAAAAAATCTAACATCCTCCAACTGAATAATGCCTTTATTCAGTCAGAACGCCAAAAAGATCAACATTTTCATGAAGAACGACAACGAAAAAATCGTTTTATGGGAGCCATACTTGTTTTAGTCATTTTTTTGTTTATATTGCCGACTTATAACTTAGTTCAAAGCTATGGTAAGTTGCAAGAAAATGAAAAGAAATTGGTTGAATTAGAAACACGGTATGAAGAATTAGTTGATGTTGAAAAGCAAGAATCTCAATTGGTAACCAAATTAAAAGATGAAGATTATGCTGCCAAATATGTTCGAGCAAAATATCAATACTCCAAAGAAGGGGAATTTGTCTACAATATTCCAGGGTTACCAAATGACTGAGTCTATTTTACAAATTGTGGAGCAATTTTTACAGCATTCTGACGAAAAATTAGAAGAATTATCGCAAAAAAATAGGGAACTGAAGCTAGAAGAAAAGGAAACATAGAATAGAGAGGAAAGGAGGGAATATGCAGAAAAAACTGATCGTATGGTTGTTACCAATTTTATTTGGATGGCAAGTGGTTGATAGTACTGAAATACCATTTGAACTCACAGCGCAAGAAGAATATGAATTAACACAAACTGTTTATGATCAGTATTTTCAAACAATCCCTCAAAATCCAAATGTTTTTCAAACTGAAAGTATCTATTCTGATGTAAACTTGACTCAGGTAAGTGGACAAATAAAACCAAATCAAGATTTTTCTATCACTGGTGTAGCAATCAATGAAAGGAAAGAGTTAGTGTATCAATTAGATAATACTTACTATATTCTTGCAAGTAAACAGCTACTCTTTGATGATAGGATTGTGACCGAATCCTCTGTAGAACAAACTTATTGGCTTAAACAAGGTTTTACTGTATTGTCTTCCCCAATTTCTAATCAAGCAAAGGAATTGAAAACAGACTTGCGGGCCTATCAAGCAATTACCATTTCTAAAATTGCGACAACTGCCATTGGAGACTTTGCCTATATCAGTGATAGAGGCTGGATTTCACTAAAAGATTTATCAGAAAAAGACAATAGAATGGAAGCTGTTCAAGCATTGTTGAGTAGCAACTATTCAAAAAATAATATAGGTATTTATGTAAAAGATTTAACAACTGAAACGGAAGCAGGTGTTAATCAAGACAAGATATTTTATTCTGCAAGTATTGCTAAGCTCCCTATTTTATACTATGTCCAAGAGCAACTGAATGCTGGTCAAGTTGTTTTGAACACTACAGTTAAATATACAGCAGAATCAATCTCATTTAATGGGGCATATAAAGTCTCTGGTAGTGGTTCCTTAGCAAAAACACCCGATAACAAAGACTACACCATTGAGGAATTAATTAATAAAACAGCTAAAGAGTCAGATAATGTAGCAAGTAATTTACTTTCATATTATATAGCAAATAAATTTGATGATGATTTTTATCAAGTGACGACTGCTGTAACAGGTAGTAGATGGGATATGGTTTCACGTGAAACATCAGCTCAAGTTGCAGGAAAAATGATGGAAGCCTTATATGAACAAAATGGCTATGTCATAGAAAGTTTATTATCTACCCAATTTGATAACCAACGCATTTCGAAAGACATTCCAGTCCCAGTTGCTCATAAGATTGGTGATGCAGATGATGTGAAACATGATGTGGCAATTGTATATGCAGAATCTCCTTTTGTTTTATCCATCTTTACGGATAAATCGAGCTATGATGAGATTACCCAAATCGCAAATGATATTTATGGTATATTGAAGTAAATGAAAAATAAATTTTTAAAAGTGACACAGGAAGGTCACTTTTTTGATAAACACAAGAAAGTATTAGTAGCCGTATCAGGTGGTTTAGATTCTATGAATCTATTTCATCTCTTGCACGAATACAGCAAAGAATTAGGCATTGAACTTGGACTTGCCCATGTCAACCATGGACAAAGAGAGGAATCTGTTACTGAGGAAAAATATCTCAAACAGTTAGCAAAAGATTGTGAAGTACCTTTCTATTTATCCCGCTTTGAAGGAATATTTTCAGAAGAAGCAGCACGTAAATGGCGCTATACATTTTTTGCTGAAGTTATGGAGAAAGAGGGATACACTGCTCTAGTCACAGCCCATCATGCTGATGATCAAGCCGAGACGGTGTTGATGCGTTTGATAAGAGGGAGTCGACTGCGCCACCTATCTGCCATTAAGTCTATTCAATCCTTTGCCTCAGGTGAGCTTATCCGACCACTATTATCTTTCCATAAAACCGAGTTTGAAGACCTATTTCACTTTGAAGATAGTAGTAATACAGATTTGGGATATTTTCGAAATAGAGTCAGAAATAACTACATTCCGCAGTTAAAACAAGAAAATCCTAAAATTGATGTGGCACTTAATCATCTAGCAGATGATACCAATTACATCTATCAAGCATTACGAGACTTAACAAAGGATATTTCAACAACTGATTTGGTAAGTTTTCAACAACAGACACCTGCGGTTCAACGCGTCTTAATTGAAGAGTATTTAGATAGTTTTCCTGATTTACAACTCTCTCGTTCTCAGTTCGAGCAATTGATACATATATTACAATCGAATAAGAACTATTATCATATATTAAAAAATGACTATGTACTAGAGAAAAACTATCAGAATTTTCGTATCTATAAAATAGGACCAGAGACGTATAGCCAACAGGAAAAAATCGTGATAAAATCAGAAGGTATTTTTTCATATGATTCTTATATTTTTTCTCTGAACCACCCCTTAAAAGATGCGGATTGGGTAATTTATTTTCCAACAGATGAACCAATTTTATTAAGAGGAAGACAAGCAGGAGATGCTATCCTAGTAAATGGCATCACTAAAAAACTCCGTCGCTGGTTTATTGACCATAAAATTCCACAAAAAATTAGACAGGATGCTATTATCATCGAACAATCGGATAAAATATACGGAATTGTAAAACTAGTGACTAGTGATTTGAGTAAATTTGCAAAGAATGATATAATTAAGGCTACATTATATATAAAAATGAAAGAGTAGAACAACTATGTTGGACAAAGATATAAAGAAAATTCTTGTTTCAGAAGAAGAGATAGTCGAAAAAAGTAAAGAACTCGGACAAATTATTGCGAAAGAATATGCTGATAAGAACCCACTTCTCGTTGGTATTTTGAAAGGTTCTATTCCTTTTATGGCAGAACTTATCAAACATATTGATGCCCATATTGAAACAGACTATATGGTTGTTTCAAGTTACCATGGTGGTACTGAAAGTAGTGGAACAGTAAAGATCATAAAGGATTTAGATAACAGTGTAGCTGGTCGTCATATTATCTTTATTGAAGATATTATAGATACAGGTCGTACACTGAAAGAATTAAAAGAACTCTTTGCCCTTCGTCAAGCCGCCTCTATCAAAATTGCAACTTTACTGGATAAGCCAGAAGGACGTGTAGTCGAAATAGAACCAGACTATACTTGTTTTACGATTCCAAATGAATTTGTTGTTGGTTTCGGATTAGATTATGATGAAAATTACCGTAATCTTCCTTATGTTGGTGTACTCAAAGAGGAAGTTTATACAAAATAGAAAAAGGTTTCCTACTATATTATGAACAATCAACCAAATAAAGGATTTATAAAAAATCCTTTTCTCATTATTCTCGTTATAGCGACACTTGTTACAGCTTTTCAATTTTTTAATGCTGGTCAACAGGTTGCAACTCAAGAAATTAGCTACTCACAGGTCATTACAGAATTAAAAAACAACAATGTATCTGAAATTACTTATCAACCTGATTCAAGTGTTATCGAAATAACAGGTACATATAAAAAAGAACAAGAAGCTAATGATGAACTCGCATCTTCTATCAAATTATTCCAAGTCTCTAGTACGGTTAAATATAAAAACTTTAAGGCTCTAATACTTCCATCTGAAACAAGTTTGTCAGAATTACAAACACTTGCGGATGAAAATGGTGTTAAAGTTACAGTTAAACCAGAGAGTACAAATGGTTTATGGTTTAGTATCTTGATAAATCTTGTTCCACTCATCATTTTTGGTGTATTTTTCATGATGATGATGAACCAAGGTGGCGGTGGAGCACGCGGAGCAATGAACTTTGGTCGAAACAAAGCTAAAGCTCTTGAACAAAGCAATATAAAAGTACGTTTCTCAGACGTCGCAGGCGCAGAAGAAGAAAAACAAGAACTGGTAGAAGTTGTTGAATTCTTGAAAGATCCTAAACGTTTCACGAAATTAGGTGCTCGTATTCCAGCCGGTGTCCTTTTAGAGGGCCCTCCGGGAACAGGTAAAACACTACTTGCTAAAGCTGTGGCTGGTGAAGCCGGTGTACCATTCTTTTCTATTTCAGGTTCTGATTTTGTTGAAATGTTTGTTGGTGTTGGTGCTAGTCGTGTACGTTCACTTTTTGAAGATGCTAAAAAAGCAGCCCCAGCCATTATTTTCATCGATGAAATTGATGCCGTTGGTCGCCAACGTGGCGTCGGCATGGGTGGCGGAAATGATGAACGCGAACAAACTCTTAACCAACTCTTGATTGAAATGGATGGTTTTGAAGGAAACGAAGGAATTATTGTTATTGCTGCAACAAACCGTAGTGATGTACTCGATCCAGCTTTGCTTCGTCCAGGGCGTTTTGACCGTAAAGTATTGGTTGGCCGTCCAGATGTTAAAGGTCGCGAAGCTATTCTAAAGGTTCATGCTAAAAATAAACCACTTGCAGCAGACGTTGATTTAAAATTAGTAGCACAACAAACACCAGGTTTTGTTGGAGCTGATTTAGAGAATGTTCTTAACGAAGCGGCACTTGTCGCAGCTCGACGAAATAAAACGATTATTGATGCATCCGATATTGATGAAGCAGAAGATCGTGTCATTGCAGGTCCATCTAAGAAAGATCGTCAGGTGTCTGCTAAAGAACGTGAAATAGTTGCCTATCATGAAGCGGGACACACTATTGTAGGTCTTGTTTTATCAAACGCTCGTGAGGTACATAAAGTAACTATCGTCCCACGTGGTCGTGCAGGAGGTTACATGATTGCACTACCTAAGGAAGACCAAATGCTTCTTTCAAAAGATGATATGAAAGAACAATTGGCAGGCCTTATGGGTGGACGTGTAGCAGAAGAAATTATTTTCAATACACAGACCACAGGAGCATCAAACGACTTCGAACAAGCAACGCAGATGGCGCGTGCAATGGTTGCAGAGTATGGTATGAGTGAAAAAATGGGTCCAATGCAGTACGAAGGGAACCATGCAATGTTTGGTGGTCAAACCACTCAGAAATATATTTCAGAACAGACTGCTTATGAATTAGATAATGAAGTCAGAGACTTATTAAATGAAGCTCGAAATAAAGCAGCAGATATTATCCAGTCAAACCGTGAAACGCATAAACTCATCGCTGAGGCATTGCTCAAATATGAAACACTTGATAGTGTCCAAATAAAATCACTCTATGAAACAGGCAAAATGCCTGAGCATACCGAACATGGTGAGGATGACGTCCATCCACTTTCATATGATGAGATAAAAAATAAAATGAATGATCAGTAATAAAATAATTCAAAATATAAATGATTATTCAAAATAAATTTCCATAGCGCTCTTGATCGAGAGCGCTATGTTTGGTATTTAGGGAAATAGAGGCCAAAGAAACTTCTCTTAGATATTAGTATAAAAATAAATAAAAATACAGCCCAAATTTCAAGTTGAAAAGAAACAAAAAAGTTTGAAAAAGTAGTTGACAATAGTAAGTGAAGATGATAGAATAATTGAGTTGTCTCTTGAGGGGATTGGTTAACAGAGGAACGAAAAAAAGTTTCAAAAA
>NZ_JAIMDU010000029.1:0-31244 GCF_019794615.1 Streptococcus suis | reverse complement strand
TCAATCCATCAGTGGAGGAAAATTCTTGAGTTTAAGAGAGTTAAACCAAATATTTTTGTCAGAAAAAGGAGCGCGTTTTGAAAAATACAACAAAGGGAATGATTCTAATCGACTCTCCACTTGCACTCTAGTCAAATTGTGTTATAATAATAAACGGAGCAACATTCGTGCGTGAAGCGGGTCAGGGGAGGAATCCAGCAGCCCTAAGCGAATTCGAGTGTGTGCTCTTTTTGTGTATAGTCTAAAAACCCTTTGAAATCAAGCTTTCGGAGGGTTTTCTTTGGCTTATTTTTAGAAATAGGGGCAAAATAGGGGCAGTCAAATCAAACCACGAACGAAAGTAGCCAAGCTACAATAACCCAACTCATAACGAAAAGAATAAAAGTCAGGCACTGTCAGGGTGGAGGCGGTTTGAAGTATTCTTTGTCCCTTATTGTTCGAATTCTTTTTCATGGTCACATAACATGTCGTGTTTGAATTAATAACAGATGGCTCTGTTTTTCGAATATTATTAAGAAAACTTTTGGACTGCTCTGCTATTCTATTGAAAAAGAAGGAGGAAAGTCTATGTTTGTATTTGCCTTTCCAGGTATGGGGAAAACGACTCTTGCTAAGAAATATAGCAGTGTAGTGGACTTAGAAATGTCCGATATTAAATACGATAATAGTAGTGTACAGCATTTGAGTAAGGAAGAACGAAAATCAACGAGGCGTCCTTTAAAGGATAAGCGCTATAAAACAATCTATGTGGATAAAGCATATAGTCTCCACGAGGATGGAAAAGTTGTTTTAGTAGCACTGAATTTTTTAGCCAGAATGCTAGCTGCAATGATAGTACGTGGTGGGGTCTTGTTTCATATTTTCATTCCACATCCGTTTTTAAAAGAGGAATATCGCCAACGTTATATTTCTAGAGGAAACAACCAACGCTTTATCTTTGAGGTTATGTTTATTTGGTACATCGCTCTGATTCCACTGTATATGCTAGCTAAGCTATTTCCCTACTGGATTACTGTAACACACTCGGGAGAGACTCTAGAAGATTATTATAAATGTGAAAATTTCATAGAATTTTCAAGAAAACCAAAAGTTGCGCAAACCATTTCATGAAAATGAATGAAAATTGATAAATTCCTTGAAAAAAACCTGATAAAGCGTTATCATATTATGGTATACAAATGGAGGAAAAACATGACACATATTACATTTGATTATTCAAAAGTCTTAGGCCAATTTGTTGGTGCACAAGAAGTTGATTATATGCAACCACAGGTTACATTGGCTGACCAAATGCTTCGTCAAGGTACAGGTCCTGGTAGCGACTTTATTGGTTGGTTGGATTTGCCAGAAAACTATGACAAAGAAGAATTTGCTCGTATCAAGAAAGCTGCAGCTAAGATCCAAAATGAAAGTGAAGTTTTGGTGGTTATTGGTATCGGTGGTTCATACCTTGGTGCCAAAGCAGCGATTGACTTTTTAAGCAATTCTTTTGCTAATTTGCAAACTCGTGAAGAACGCAAAGCGCCACAAATCCTTTACGCTGGAAATTCTATCTCATCAAGCTACCTTGCTGACTTGGTTGACTACGTGGCAGATAAAGATTTCTCTGTTAACGTTATTTCTAAGTCAGGTACAACAACTGAGCCTGCGATTGCTTTCCGTGTCTTTAAAGAATTGCTTGTGAAAAAATACGGTCAAGAAGAAGCTAATAACCGTATCTATGCTACAACAGATAAAGCCAAAGGTGCTGTAAAAGTGGAAGCAGATGCAAATGGTTGGGAAACTTTTGTTGTTCCAGATAATGTTGGTGGACGCTTCTCAGTATTGACAGCAGTTGGACTTTTGCCAATCGCAGCATCTGGTGCAGATATTGACGCTCTTATGGAAGGTGCAAATGCTGCCCGTACGACATTCACATCTGATAAAATTGCTGAAAACCAAGCATACCAATATGCTGCAGTGCGTAATATTCTTTACAGAAAAGGTTATGTAACAGAAATCTTAGCTAACTACGAACCATCGCTTCAGTACTTCAGTGAATGGTGGAAACAGTTGGCTGGTGAATCAGAAGGTAAGGATCAAAAAGGTATCAATCCAACATCTGCAAACTTCTCAACAGACTTGCACTCTCTTGGACAATTTATCCAAGAAGGAAACCGCAACATCTTTGAAACAGTTGTTCGTGTTGACAAGCCTAGAAAAAATATTCTTATCCCTGAAATGGAAGAAGACCTTGATGGTCTTGGCTACTTGCAAGGAAAAGACGTTGACTTTGTAAACAAAAAAGCAACGGATGGTGTGCTTCTTGCTCACACAGATGGTGGCGTGCCAAACATGTTTGTGACTCTTCCACAACAAGATGAATTCACACTTGGTTACACCTTCTACTTCTTTGAATTGGCTATTGCTATTTCTGGTTACCTCAATGCGATCAACCCATTTGACCAACCAGGTGTAGAAGCCTACAAGAAAAATATGTTCGCTCTTCTTGGCAAACCAGGATTTGAAGAACTTGGTGCAGAATTAAACGCACGTTTGTAAGAAAACCAAACTGATCGGAAACGGTCAGTTTTTCTTTGCTTATTAAATGTGGTAGAATAGAGTCTATGAAAAATGAATTTTTTGTAGTGGGTGATATCCATGGAGAGTTTGGGCTCCTACTAGATATTTTAAAGAAATGGGATGAAGAACGACAACAGCTAATTTTTCTGGGAGATTTGATTGACCGTGGAGAAAATTCAAAGGCCTGTTTAGAACTGGTTTGGCAGTTGGTTTGCGAAAAGGAAGCTATTTGTCTAACAGGTAACCATGAACGTATGTTTTTAGCTTGGTTGCGGGATCCCTTGGAACGCTATGACCATTACCGGAGGAATGGAGGAGATACGACCATTAATTCTCTTCTTGGGCGTCCCTTGGATGCACCTGTGGATGGCTTAGTCGATGCCAATGCGGTGATGGAACAATACGAAGAATTGATCAACTTTGTCAAAACATGCCCTTACCATGTAGAAACCGAGCACTATATTTTCGTTCATGCGGGTGTGGATCTGACCTTGTCTGATTGGCGAGCAACAAACAACCATGATAAGGTATGGTTGCGCAAGCCCTTTCATGAGGCTAAAAATACAACAGGAAAGACCATTGTTTTTGGTCATACACCTGTGTATAGTCTTTATCAGACCAATCTCCGCATTAGTCAAATTTGGACTAGCCCAGATGGTAAAATGGGGATTGATGGCGGAGCTGTTTACGGCGGAGTTCTCCATGGGATTGTACTGGATAATATGGGCTTGGTGCAGGATTATATCGTCGGAGCTGTCAATCCGAGAAAAGAAATTGAAGATTAGATAATGATTGAAAATTAGGAGGTAAAACTTCTAATTTTTTATTTTTATACTTGACAATATATATATATATATATAATGGAGTTATCACTATTTAGGAGGCTCTTATGGCAAAGAAAATTAAAGATGAACATGGTAATGTTTATGTGCAAAAGAAACCATTTTACAAGCGAATTTGGTTTATTGTGTTGGTTGGATTGTTTGTGATTGGTGGGTTACAAAGTGTATTGGGTGGTGGAAGTAATTCCTCAACTTCTTCTAGCCAAACTACATCAACTACTACCCAAACTACAACCGAAGCATCAGCGAGTAGCTCGGAAGAACAAAAAGAAGCTACAACATACAGTATTGGACAGGAAGTTCCAGTTGGAGACGTTGTTTACCTTGTCAATTCAAAAGAGGTTACCACTAACGTAGGTGGAGAATTCGGTAAGACTGCTAACGGAGTCTTTCTAGTGCTGAATGTAACAGTGAAAAATAATGGTAAAGAAGCTATTACCGTAACGGATGATTTCTTTACCTTGTTAAAAGGTGATGTAGAGTATAAGTCTGATTCAACTGCGGGAATTTATGCTAACCAAGATGCAAAATTTTTCTTAACTGAAGTAAACCCAGAAAATTCTGTTACTGGTAATGTTGTCTTTGATATTACAGAAGAGACAGCAAACGACCCAAGTATTCAACTTAGAGTTCAAACAGGTTTTTGGGGAACGGAAACAGGCGTAATTAATCTTCAATAAAATTGAGTGAGGCTGGGCAAAAAATTCGAAATCTAACTAATATTGTTTAATTTTAATAAATAAGAAACCGCATGAAATCAACGTTTTTAGGCGAAAGATTTCATGCGGTTTTGTTTATTTTGGACTTTTTGCTCAGCTCCTTTTTCAATTTTTTATCTTTCTTCATAAAATTTTCTGAAAATTTTGATATAATAGAAAAAATATTATTTTTAGATTGGAATCATTATGACTGCACAAAAAATGACTGCACAAGAAATCATTGCCTTTATCGGTAATGCTGTGAAGAAGACAACTGTTAAAGTGACCTTTGAAGGTGAATTGGCTGGTCCTGTTCCTGCAGAAGTGACAAAACTTGGCAACGTCCTCTTCGGTGACTGGAAAGACGTCGAGCCACTTTTGACAAACTTGACTGAAAATGTAGACTACGTGGTTGAGCAAGACGGCCGCAATTCAGCTGTGCCCTTGTTGGACAAACGGAACATCAATGCTCGTATTGAACCAGGTGCGATTATTCGCGACCAAGTGACGATTGGCGATAATGCCGTTATCATGATGGGTGCAGTAATCAACATCGGTGCAGAAATCGGTCCAGGTACCATGATTGACATGGGTGCTATTCTCGGTGGCCGTGCAACGGTTGGTAAGAACAGCCATATCGGTGCAGGTGCGGTCCTTGCAGGTGTCATCGAGCCAGCTTCGGCTGAGCCAGTGCGTGTTGGCGACAATGTTTTGGTCGGTGCCAATGCCGTTGTTATCGAGGGCGTGCAAATCGGTAGTGGCTCTGTTGTCGCAGCGGGTGCCATTGTGACTCAAGATGTACCTGAAAATGTTGTGGTGGCAGGTGTGCCAGCCCGCATCATCAAGGAAATCGACGCTCAAACCCAACAAAAAACAGCCTTGGAAGAGGCTTTGCGGACACTCTAAGAGGTGTAGCTATGCTAGATTTAATCGCGACACGCCGGGCCCTCCACCAGATTCCAGAGCTGGGCATGGAGGAGTTCAAGACCCACGCCTTTCTTATGGAAACTATTGAGAACTTGCTGGAAGATTGCTCTTTTGCCCAAGTCCGTACATGGAAGACAGGTATCCTGGTCTATCTGACAGGTTCTGCACCTGAAAAGACCATTGGCTGGCGGGCAGATATTGACGGTCTGCCAATTGTGGAGGAAACGGGCCTGGACTTCAAGTCCCTCCACCCAGACCGTATGCATGCCTGTGGACATGATTTCCACATGACCATTGCCTTGGGGCTTTTGGAGAAAATGGCAGAGCAGCAACCGAAAAATAACCTACTCTTCTTGTTCCAGCCTGCGGAGGAAAATCTAGCGGGTGGCATGCTCATGTATGAAGCGGGGGCCTTTGGTGATTGGTTACCAGATGAATTTTATGGGCTCCATGTCCGACCAGACCTCAAAGTCGGTCAAATGGCTACCAACCGTGCGACCCTCTTTGCTGGGACTTGTGAAGTCAAGATACGGTTTACAGGAAAGGGTGGTCACGCAGCTTTTCCCCATACCGCCAATGACGCCTTGGTGGCAGCCAGCTACTTTGTGACTCAGGTTCAGTCAGTGGTGAGTCGAAATGTCGACCCAATCGAGGGAGCGGTAGTGACCTTCGGCTCCATGCACGCGGGAACAACCAACAATGTCATTGCTGAAACGGCCTTTCTGCATGGCACCATTCGGGCCTTGACCCAAAGTATGAGCCTCTTGGTGCAAAAACGAGTGCGTGAAATAGCAGAAGGGGTTGCCTTGTCCTTTGGAGTAGACTTGGACATCGAGCTCAATCCAAGTGGTTATCTGCCTGTGGAGAACAATCCCCAGCTGGCTGATGAACTGATGACTTATTTTGAACAAGTCGACGGCGTGGAAATGATTGCCTGTCCACCTGCCATGACGGGTGAAGACTTTGGCTACCTGCTCAACAAGGTTCCAGGTGTTATGTTCTGGTTGGGTGTGGATACGCCATATCCCCTTCACAATCCTCGTCTTAGTCCCAAAGAGGAAGTACTTCCCTTTGCTGTGGATAAGTTGAGCGATTTTTTGAAAATGAAAGCAAACTAGACTGGGTTTTCCAGTCTTTTTCTGAAAAGAAAGAGGTTTCTGTGGATAAAAAAGAAATTCGGAAAGAAGTGCTAGGGACTTTGCAAGGACTAACGAGTAGTCAACGAGCAAGATGGAGTCAGCAACTAACAGAAAGGCTCCTTTCCTCTGACACCTATAAGTGCTCAAAGTCGCTGGGGACCTATCTTTCTATGGGACATGAGTTCGATACTGGTTACTTAATTGAACAGGCTCAAAAGGATGGAAAATGCATTTTCATTCCTAAGACCTATTCACAAGGACGCATGGATTTTGTAGAATATAATCCTGATGATTTGGTTAAAACTAGGTTTGGAGTTTGGGAACCTGGGACTTATTCACAACCTGTGGATAAGTCTGTGGTTAACTGGATTCATGTCCCTGGATTGGCTTGGAATCAAGCAGGGTTTCGGGTTGGCTATGGGGCAGGGTTTTATGACCGTTACTTGTCAGATTATCAGGGGGAGACGGTATCGACCTTGGGCTCTTTCCAGTTATATGATTTTGAACACCAGACATTTGATATCCCAGTAAAGGAGTTGTTGATTTTTGAAGAATCTTTTTGATAAGCGCTACCCTGTGACCAATGGCTTGTTGGCAGTTACGGCTCTTGTTTTTCTATTTATACAAATATTTCGCTTTGGGCAGACCACTACAGCCTATACAATTTTTGAATTCGGTGGTATGTATGGGGAAGTAGTGCGTTATGATCCGACTCAGTTGTGGCGCTTGGTTTCGCCTGTTTTTGTCCACATTGGTTGGGAGCATTTTCTATTCAATGGTATTACTTTACTTGGTTTAGGGTATCAATTAGAAGGGCTTTTTGGGTCCCGGAGGTTCTTTCTTCTCTATCTATTATCTGGTATTATGGGGAACCTTTTTGTTCTCTTCTTTACACCAGATGTGGTTGGCGCAGGTGCGTCGACCTCGCTCTTTGGCCTATTTGCAGCCATGGCTCTTTTGAGAAAATTTAGTCGTAGCCCTTATTTACAAGTTCTTGGTCAGCGTTACATGCTTCTTCTAGGTCTGAACTTGGCATTAGGCCTTTTTACCCCATCCATTAGCATGGCGGGACATATTGGAGGAGCAATCGGTGGTTGTTTAGTCGTTATTTTTTTACCACCACTTACAGAGAAAAATTTATTTACTGGGAAACAGGTTTTTTACAGTTTCATTGGTTATTTGGCTTTGATTGCTTTGCTTCTGGGCGCATTCTATTTCATGTAAAAAAACTAGCGGATGCTAGTTTTTAAGAGAAGTCGTTAGAATTGTTTTCTGACGGCTTTTTCATATGAAGATAAAGAATTGTAACTATCCAATCTTTTTCAGAAATTTTTGCTGAGCTGTTGGAAGAGATTAATAAAGAAGAAGTAGATAATGACAACTAAGAATAGTTGTAGAGAGAAGACACGTTGGACTCCTTCAGTCAAATTTTGGCTACTATTTGCAAGGACAGAAGCAATAGCTGTTCCTAAAGCACCTGCAAATTGTTGCATCATTTGAAAAATAGCTGTGGCATCGGCTTTCTTTTCTTGAGGCAATGTGGATACTGAAACGGCCAGGGTATTGTTAAATGCCATGTTTCTTCCAAAGGTGAATACAATATAGGTTGCTGCCAAACTAAAGAGTGTCAATGTTTCAGTGAATAAGGCCATGATTGAAAGAGCTATGGTAAATAATGTATTCCCAATATATAGTGAAGGTTTTGGTCCTTTTAAATCATAGAATTTGCCAAAAACAGGGGCTAGAATGGCTCCCAAAAGAGTACCTGGTAGTAATGAGAATCCTGCTAGAGTGGAACTTGCCCCCTTCGCTTCAATTAAAAAGTTTGGAATAATAAAGTTTGAACCTAAATTAGCAAATTGATAAATAAAGAAGGGTATTAAACCAAGCCAAACGGTTGGTACTTTCAAGACACGAATATCAAGAAATGGTTTAGGAATAGTCAGACTTCGATGGATAAATGCGGCCAAGCTAAGGATGAATACAATTAAATATATCCAATTTATTTTACCTTCTTCTAGACTTGTAATTGCTAGAAGCGACGTACTTAGCGCAAGAGCTAACAGTATGAAGGACGAAATATCAAAAGGACGTCTCTCACCTTTTTGGCTATTTTCCATATAGAGATGATTTAGAACAAAACAGATAAGGGGGACGGGTAGGATAAAGATGAAAATCCATTGCCAGGGAAGGCGTGCAATCATAAAACCGCCATAGGTAGGGCCGAAAGCAGGGGCTAAACTCATAATCAGACCGCCAATCCCCATATAGGTTCCAATTTTTTGAGGAGGAATCCGTTCTAAAATGAGATTGAACATCAATGTCATTCCAATCCCAGTTCCTAATCCTTGTAAGGCGCGTCCTACGATCATGATGGAGAAGCTAGGGGTTGCAAATGCCAAGATTGTACCCGATGTGAACAGAAGGAGAGAGGCATTTAAAATAGTTTTTTCTTTAACATTTTGCTGCAAAGTAGCACTGACAGTCATTGATATTGCAACAGCTAAAAGGTAGATGGTTGTAATCCATTGGAGACTGGACAGTGACAAGTGATAAACTTTTTGTAGGGTAGGAAATGTCACATTCATACTCGTTTCTGAAAGGATACCTGCAAATCCTAGTAGAGCGGTGGCAACAATGGACATGGTTGTGTTTTTGGAAACAGTGTCATTCATTGGGAGAATCCTTCCATTTTTATTCATTAAAAAAGGGTAGCACGGAGTTGGCTACCACCTTTGCAATCCAATAGTGTTGACTATTTGGAAATTGACGTTATTTTTTTGGTTTATCTAACTGTTTACCTAATTCAATGAGGTATTGTTTCAAGTCGTCTTTAACCTGAGGATGTTGCAGAGCATAATCGATAGATGTTTTCATGAAACCGAACTTGTCACCAACGTCATAGCGTTTTCCGGTAAATTCGCGGGCAAATACACGTTGCGTTTTGTTTAGTGTATCAATAGCATCAGTCAGTTGAATCTCATTACCGGCACCTGGTTTTTGGTTTTCTAAAATTTCAAAGATTTCAGGTGTAAGTAAGTAACGACCGATGATAGCAAGATCAGAAGGAGCGTCTTCGGGTTTTGGTTTTTCCACAAATGTATCTACGCTGTATAGACCATTGATGCCTTCTCCATGTGGGGCAATGACACCGTAGGCAGCAACTTCTTCATGAGGGACAGGCATAACAGCAATCGTTGAAGCATGTGTTTTTTCATAGTCGTTCATGAGTTGTTTGGTTAATGGTATAGCTTTTGTATCTGTGATATCCATTAGGTCATCGCCCAGCATAACAACAAAAGGCTCGTTTCCAACAAAGGCCTTGGCTTGAAGAACTGCATCTCCGAGTCCACGTGGGTGGCTTTGACGAATGAAGTGTAGACGAATCCCTGTTGTTTCATCAACAAGTTTCAACAAATCATTCTTACCTTTTTCTTTAAGGTTGAATTCCAATTCAAAATTTGAATCGAAATGATCCTCGATAGAACGTTTTGATTTACCAGTTACTACTAAGATATCTTCAATACCAGAACGAAGGGCTTCTTCAACGATAAATTGAATAGTAGGTTTGTCTACAATCGGTAGCATTTCTTTTGCGAGTGCTTTTGTTGCTGGGAGGAAACGTGTTCCCAATCCTGCAGCAGGGATGACTGCTTTTCTAACTTTTTTCATAACGTATTTACTCCTTTTATATTTTATTTGTGTTTAAAATTATGAATGCCACTCATTTTCGTGTCGGAACTCACCGGTCATGATTTCCTTAATGGCATCTTCAATATTAGCTCCTTGGTAGATGACCTTGTAGATCGCTTGAGTAATTGGCATATAGACACCTAGTTCTTGTGCTAATTCATAGGCAGCTTTGGTTGTCGAAATTCCTTCGATAACCATTCCCATATTGCGTTCTACATCTTCGAGTTTTTCGCCGCGACCGAGCTGATCTCCAGCTCTCCAGTTGCGGGAGTGGACAGATGTACCGGTAACAATCAAATCACCAACACCAGAAAGACCGCTGTAAGTCAGAGGATTTGCGCCCATAGCAACGCCTAGACGTGTGATTTCAGTTAAACCACGGGCGATAATGGCAGCCTTGGCATTGTCCCCATAGCCCAAACCATGTAAGGCACCCGCACCAACTGCAATAATGTTTTTCAGAGCACCTGCTGTTTCTACACCAATGACATCATTATTCGTATAAAGGCGGAAGTAACGATTACTAAATAGGTTTTGAACGTAGGTGGCTACCTCCATGTCTTTTGATGCAGCAGAAATCAGTGTTAAATCACGAACGATTGTTTCTTCTGCATGGCTAGGACCGGATACAACTACGATTTCGGAACGAAGTTGTGCTGGAATTTCTTCTTCTAAAACCTCAGACAAACGTTTGTGACTATCAGGTTCCAATCCTTTAGAGGCATGCATGATAACGACTTTGTGCTTGAGCACTTGCGCCACTTGTTTGGCTACCAGTCGAGTTACCTTGGTTGGGACAACGAAAAGAACAGCATCAACTCCGTCAAGAGTCTCTGATAGGTCTTTGTATGCCTTAATTTTTTCATCTAGAACAATATCTTTAAAATATCGAGTATTCGTATGTTGTTCATTGATTTCATCAATTTGTTCGGAAATATTTCCCCAAATACGTACCTCATGTCCATTATCATTTAAGACTTGAGAGAGAGCTGTTCCCCATGATCCAGGACCAAGAACGGCAATTTTTTGTTTTTCCATGACCTCTCCTTGCATAGATTATTACTAATATTATATCACAAGTAGGTACATTCTCACAGAAAAATCATTGGCTGACTTTCATTCAATTGTTGTGCAATTATGGTGGTTCATTTGGGAGAGGTTCAAACAGGAGGGATGGGAATACGTGGTGGAAGTGAGTGAGGCATGTACGGAACAATGAAGAACGAATTACTTCTAAGAAACCAAATTGTATTGCAACAAATTGGAATTAGAGGGAGACGTAACCGAGTTCTATTTTAAACATAATATAAAAGTTAGATATTGAGAAAGGTTGTTAAAGCTAGTATAAACGAAATGGAAAAATATAAAATTAAATCTTATTTTTTGCTGTTTTTCAGCTCTATGGGATCATTTTTTCAAATTAATGAAAAAAAGAGAGCAGTAGACTTGACATTAGTTCTCTTAGGAACTATAATAATCAGCGTGCTAACAAAAAAGGAGGGTTCTTGATGTCACATATGGCAGACTTACGACATGTTTTTCATCAGTTAGAATACTTGAGTGATAAGATTGCAAAACACTATGGTGTCGAGCATTTGGCTGGTCCGCAGGGTCATGTCTTACACTTTTTAGGTGATAATATGGATAAGGAAATTTTTGTAAAGGATATTGAAACTGAACTGAAAATATCTAAGTCTGTCGCCAGTAACTTGGTTAAGCGTATGGAAAAAAATGGCTTTGTTCAAATCATTCCATCTGTGGTAGATAAGCGATATAAGCAAGTTGTTTTAACGCCATTGGGTCAAGAGAAGTTGCAACCATTAAGGGACTGGCACCAAGAAATGTCGGAATCAATTTTTAGGGGAATCCCTCGGGAAGATTTCCAATCAATGATTCGGCTGATTCATCAGTTGAAGGAGAATATTAATCAGTATAAGGAGAATAATGATGTTTAAAAATGCAATTCTACGCTACAAGTGGCACGCATTGACGTCGGTTGTGCTAACATCCATTGTTGTTATTACAACACTTTTGCAACCAAGTTATCTCAAAGATGTCTTGACGGCAGTTTTGTTAAATGATCAAGATGAGATTTTTCGGGTTGGGAAAATTCTTTTAGTGATTGCTGGAATTGGCTTACTTGCAGGACTTGCTAATACTATCAATGCTGCGAAAATTGCTCAAGGAGTTTCTGCGGATATTCGTGAAAATACATTCAGGAAGATTCAAAGTTTTTCATATGCAAATATTGAAGAATTTAATGCTGGAAATTTAGTTGTCCGCATGACCAATGACGTCACGCAAATTCAAAATTTGACCATGATGCTATTCACAATATTAATGCGAGTACCCTTGCTATTTATTGGTGCTTTTATTATGGCGGTAAGAACCCTGCCAGAACTTTGGTGGATGATTATTGTCATGGTGATTTTGATCGTAGCCATTATGGCCATTGTGATGGGACAAATGGGCCCTCGTTTTGGGAAATTCCAAACATTGATGGATCGCATGAATAGTATTGCCAAGGAAAATTTACGTGGTATTCGAGTGGTGAAATCATTTGTCCAAGAAAAAAATCAATACGATAAATTCAAGGAAGTTTCAAATGAGTTGCTTGATTTAAATATTTTTATCGGGTATGGTTTTTCAATTCTGCAACCATTGATGATGTTTATTTCCTATATGGCTATCTTTGCTTCTCTCTACCTCGTTTCTGGTATGGTAGATACAAACTTGGAAGCTGTAGGAGGCTTTACTTCGTTCATGAGTTACCTGATGCAAATCATGTTTGCAATCATTATGACGAGCTTTATGGGAATGCAGGCATCTCGTGCTGCCATTTCAATTAAACGAATTACAGAAGTATTAAATACTGAACCTGCTATGACTTTTGCAGATGTGCCAGATGAAGAATTAAATGGGAAGATTGTTTTTGATAATGTGACATTCACCTATCCACACGATACAGAGCCAACCTTGAAAAATATTTCATTTGAGATTGAATCAGGACAAATGGTTGGGGTTGTTGGTGCAACAGGTGCCGGTAAATCAACCTTGGCACAGTTGATACCTCGACTCTTCGACCCACAAGAGGGTAGTGTCTCTATTGGTGGTCGCGATGTGAAAGAGGTGAGTAAAAATACCCTTCGCAATACCGTTTCGATTGTACTTCAAAAAGCAATTCTTTTCTCAGGAACGATTGCGGACAATTTGCGCCAAGGGGCTCCGGGAGCGGATATTCTTCGATTGGAACGTGCAGCGGGAATTGCACAAGCGAAAGAATTTATCGATCGCTTAGATGAATCCTATGAAAGTGAAGTCGAGGAACGTGGAAACAACTTTTCTGGTGGTCAAAAGCAACGGATTTCGATTGCACGTGGTGTAATAGGGGAGCCAAAAGTACTTGTTTTAGACGATTCAACTTCAGCTTTGGATGCGAAATCTGAGAAGTTGGTCCAGGAAGCTTTGAACCATGAATTAAAAGCGACCACAACGGTTATTGTTGCACAGAAAATTTCATCAGTCATTAAGGCAGATAAAATCCTAGTACTCGACGAAGGTCGTCTGATTGGGGAAGGAACCCATGCTGAACTGGTGGAAAATAATGCTGTTTATCGCGAAATCTATGAAACACAGAAAGGGAAGGAGGAAAACTAAGCAAGTGCAGTCTATATAGTACGATTGCATTTGAACTCGCTCGGAAAGCTTCGAAAAAAGATAAACCGCCTAGCGTTTCGGAATGTGGCGTTGGTTTCCTATTTTTCGGTCGCATTCTGGACGATCTTAGTATCATGTTATGAAAACACTTAGATTTTTCTGGTTTTATTTTAAACGTTATAAAGTATCCTTTGTCTTTATTTTTCTAGCTATTGTTGTAGCAACCTATTTGCAAGTTAAAAGTCCAGTTTTGCTTGGTGATGCAATTGCAGAAATGGGAAAAATTGGTCAAAGCTATGCTGTTGCTAAGCAGATGGGACAATCAGGATTTGAAGCAGATTTTTCAGATTTTAATAGCATCATGTTCAAACTCTTTCTTGCCTATGCGATGACAGTTGTTGCGAACTTAATTTATAGCTTGCTGTTTACTCGCATTATTGCGAATTCAACAAGTCGTATGCGAAAAGGGCTTTTCGGCAAGTTAGAACGATTGACGATTGCTTTCTTTGATCGACATAAAGATGGAGATATTCTTTCACGCTTCACATCTGATTTGGATAATATTCAAAACACTTTCAACCAATCATTGACACAAGTGATGACCAACGTTGCCTTATATATTGGTTTGATTATTATGATGTTCCGTCAAGATGTTCGTTTGGCTTTAGTGACTGTAGCTTCGACACCTGTTGCTTTATTTGCTTTGGTAGTCATTGTTCGTCTTGCACGGAAATACACTAATCTTCAGCAAGCAGCAGTTTCGAAATTAAATGCCTACATGGATGAAAAAATTTCTGGTCAAAAAGCGATTATTGTCCAAGGTGTGCAACAAGAAACAATTGATGGCTTTTTAGAACTCAATGAAGAAGTTCGTCGCACAACCTTTAAAGGTAGATTATTCGGAGGTATTCTCTTCCCATTTATGAACGGGATGAGCTTGGTAAATACAGCGATTGTTATTTTTGTTGGTTCTACGATTGTCCTCAATGATAGTTCATTAGAAGCGGCTGCGGCATTAGGTTTGGTTGTTACCTTTGTACAATATTCTCAACAGTATTACCAGCCAATGATGCAGATTGCTTCAAGTTGGGCTGAGCTTCAGCTGGCCTTCACTGGTGCTCACAGGGTCCAAGAAATGTTTGATGAGCCTGAAGAAGTTCGCCCTCAAAATGCACCGTTGTTTACTGAATTGAAGGAAGGTGTTGCTATTAAGAATATTGACTTTGGATATTTGCCTGGTCAAAAAGTTCTTAATAATGTCTCAATCACAGCTCCTAAAGGAAAAATGGTAGCAGTCGTTGGTCCAACTGGATCAGGTAAGACAACAATCATGAACCTCATTAACCGTTTTTATGATGTAAATAGTGGTAGTGTAGAGTTTGACGGTCGTGATATTCGTGAATATGATTTGGATAGTTTACGAAATAAAGTCGGTATTGTTCTGCAGGAATCGGTGCTCTTTTCGGGAACCATTGCAGATAATATTCGATTTGGAAGCGATGATATTTCACAGGAAATGGTTGAAACTGCAGCGCGTGCTACTCATATTCATGATTTCATTATGAGTTTGCCAGAAGGGTATGACACTTATGTAACTGATGATGAAAATGTATTTTCAACAGGTCAGAAACAGTTGATTTCCATTGCCCGTACATTGTTGACAGATCCACAAGTACTGATTCTGGATGAAGCAACGTCTAACGTTGATACCGTGACTGAAGCTAAAATTCAAAAAGCTATGGAGGCCATTATCGCAGGACGGACCAGCTTCGTCATTGCCCATCGCCTTAAAACCATTCTTAATGCGGATGAAATCATTGTATTAAAAGATGGTCAGGTCATTGAACAAGGAAACCATAGTGAGTTACTCAAACTCAATGGCTTCTATGCTGAACTCTACCACAACCAGTTTGTGTTTGAATAGTAAAAAATAACAGCCAAGATAAGCAGGCCACAATCCTTAAACTTTTAGGATGTGGTTTATCTTGGCTGTTTTTGTAGTATCATTACTGTTCAAGATGGTTGGTTTTGGTTTGATTGAGCCAAGCATAAGCAATTCCAATAAAGAGTCCGGCTCCAAGCCAATTTCCAAAGAAAACAACAATCCACTGACGAAGAATATTCACGATGGTAAAGGTATCTACATTTGTACGAGCAGCGTTGAAGGCTAAGAGCATGAATGATGCGAAATTAGCAACTAAGTGTTCGTTGATAAGGAAAACAAACATAAAAATAGCAGATACAATAACAAAGAATTTGGCGGATTGTTCCTTGAGTAGCATATACCCAAGGATAGCCATATTCACAAACATATTGGCAGTAATTCCCTCAAAGAAGTTACTCCAGTCGGATTTTCCTAGTTTGATGGTGACAGCGTTGACAACAAAACTTTCGTCAGATAAGTTAAGGTAGGAGAAGGACTGATTGAAAAGCCAAGCCAGAATGGTAGCACCTACAAAGTTGAAGAAGGTGCAGTAAAGTAACATCAGCGTTACTTTTTTCCAAGTAATTTGCTTATAATAGGCACCAGTCGTTAGATACATCATATTAGATGTAGCCAATTCGCCACCAAAAATAAGAACAAAAATCAGTCCGATAGCAAAGATAAAGGTAAAAACAAAACGCGATAGACTTGGGAATTGACTGGAGATGACATCAGCTCCAATAATACCAACAGCTGTTGACATGGTCAAATAAGCTCCGGCATACATGGAGCGTAAGGCGTAACGGCTTAGACTTTCATCAAAAAGGGATTCTTTTTTCGAAACTGCAACCGAAATTTTTTCTTGAAATGGGGACATGGGGCCTCCTTGTGACATAATCATCAAAAATTTATTGAAAAATATAGTGGAAAGGGAGCCCCTTCCCACTAGTTTTTATTTGTTAGTGAGCAGATGCACCAGAATTGGCATCTGTCGGTGTGGAAGCTGTATGGGTACTACCTGTATCTGAAGCGCCAGAGGTTGCATCAACATGGGCAGGAGATGCGGTGTTTCCTGCACCCCCAACCAAGCGTTGTCCAGTGGTTTCAAGATACCAATCTAACCATGGCTTAAAATTAAAGATAATTTCATTGATGCCAGCGTAGGACCCGTCAGGATAGTACATAGCTTGGTAGTTATGAGTATTGATAATTTCAGGTGGTGTGCCTGGGACGATTGTTCGAACGTACTCTTGGTTACCATTACGTAAGGTTCCAACAACCCATTCGACATTTTTCATACGAGCAGGTGGTAAAGTGCCGTGAACGGTTGATAAGCGGTTACCTACTTGCTCTGGGACCCGCTTACCTAACATAGTATCAGGCTCTTGGTGGCTATTGTTGTAATAGAGGAACTGATTGTTATCATCTGCATAGGTCAACTCAAATGGCATGGCGTTGAGGAACATATTGAGTTGATTAACTGTCAAAAGACCGTTATCTAGTTTCACGTAAGTGTCCCCCTCAACAGCATTGACAAGCTTAGAGGCTTTAGTCAGCCAATCTGGGTCATCGGGATCCACACCTGTGATGGTCGTTGCGATTGGATGAGTACAGTCTAAATCTTCGGGTGCAATTGGCTTGGGTTGTTTCAATTTTGATACAACGCCGACATACTTGATAAAGTTGTCTAGACAGCTTTCCAAGAATTTCACAGTCCCTTCATTGATAATGTTCCCTTTATCATCAAAAGCTTCTTTCGCTTTACCAAGGAGGAATTCATTACCTGGTAACGTGTAGGCATTGACACCTGGAGCGTCCAAAATTTTTCTCAAGTGGACTTGAGCACGAGACGTTCCTTGGTCGTAGTAAGAAGCCCCGATAATCATAACTGGTTTATTTTCAAATGGATGTAAATTGAAACTTAGCCACTCTAGAGTACTCTTAAGAGCAGGTGTGATGGTGTGGTTGTGCTCAGGTGTAGCAATGATGACACCATCAGCACGTGTGATTTTGTTGTAAAGGTATTGAATCGCAAAACTATTAGACTGGTCTTCGTCCTGATTGAACATTGGGATATCTTTGATTTCCAAAAGCTCTAATTCAAATTTTACTTTAAAGTGGCGTTGAATAAATTGCAATAGCATACGGTTATAAGATTGGTCTGCATTAGACCCGACGATTCCGACAAATTTCATGGTTGTTCTCCTCTCTTACAAGTTTTCCCAGTCAAAGTTTTCAGCTTCTTTTTGAAGTAACTCTTTAGCGCTAGACAGTTTACTTGTCATCTTGACAAAGAGACGGAAGTCATCAAAGATGGCATCCAGTTTTTGACTCGTTTCTAAATCAATGAGCTCCCCATTGGCATCAAAGGCTTGCAAGGAATGTGACAATAAAAATTCATCTGGCAAGACAGTGGCCTTGAGTTCAGGAGCGTTGAGAATTTGACGTAGCTGTAGTTGGGCACGAGAGGAACCAAGTGTTCCATAAGAAGCACCAGTAATCATAACTGGTTTGTTTAATAGTGGATAGACACCGTATGATACCCAAGCAAGGGCATTCATAAGGACAGCTGGAATAGAGTGGTCATATTCGGGAGTTCCGATGATGACTCCGTCAGCAGCCTCAATTTTTGCGACCAATTCTTTGACAATTTCTGGTAATTCTCGATTGGCTGGTTTATTGAAGATTGGGAGTTCCTTGATTTCAACCAGTTCGATATCTGCCTTATCAGCGAAGTGTTGTTCAATGTACTGCAAGAGTTTGCGGTTGGTTGAGCGAGCGGAGTTTGTTCCGACCAGTCCTAGAAGTTTCATAGCGTCTTCTCTCTTTCCTAAATTTGGGACCTTTATCGTACCCGTTTATCCAATAAAATACAAGCGTTTTCTAAAAATGTGATAAAATTGTTCAAAAATTCACGAGTTCTTTTGGTATAATATTAGTATGCAGAGAATATTCTATCTAGTATTTGGTTTTGTTAGTTTGATGGTTGGTGTCATTGGGATTGTTTTGCCGATAGTTCCGACAACCCCTTTTTTACTTTTGGCAGGATTTTGCTTTGCGAGAAGTTCAAAAAGGTTTGAAAAATGGCTACGCAATACAAAAATTTATCAATTTTACGTAGCTGATTACGTTGAGACCAAATCCATTTCCCGCAAACGAAAAAAGCAAATCATCTGGCAAATTTACTTACTCATGGCAATTTCTATCTGGCTGGCTCCTATTTTATTGGTCAAAATGGGACTGGGACTATTAACAATCTTCATCACTTACTATTTGTTTTGGGTCATACCGGAGAAATAAAGTCATATTTGATGGTTGAACATCGTCCTAAAGGATGGAAAAGTGATCGAGCAAGGCAACCACAGCCAGCTCCTCAAAAAGGGCGGCTTCTACGCCGAACTCTACCACAACCAGTTTGTGTTTGAATAAAGAAAAAGGTCTGAAACCAGGTGAGCTAGCTTTAGACCTTTTCTTTGTTTAGCCGTTGGAAATGGCATCTTTGAATATGATAACCTCGGCAGATTCGATACCGTAGTAATAACAACTCTAATTCAACTCAATCAAATTCTCAAGAGGGGCCTGCAATTTGACGGTATATTCGTAAGGTTTCTCTAAAATGGTATTATTATTGTCGCTATAGAGATACAGAGTTCCAACTTCTTCATCCTTGTTAAATAATTTTAATGTATAATAGGAGGACACTAAAGGATTATCATGAACCCCTTCGTTGGTGAATAGATAGGGCTTGGTTTTGGTTAACAGAGAATGGAAAGATATCAAGTCGGTATCTTGAACTGTTTTTATCAAATGCTGTTTTTTATAAATGACAATTTTATCGGATTCAGGAATAGCGACAGTTGTTTTTACATTCTGTGAGATTAAAAGTAATATTGCTCCCACGCCGACAAGAATAAGTAATACTATCTTTTTCATGTAGTGGCTACCAACTTTCTACTCTGAATTCGTCGTCCACGTCCACTCTTAATAGCACGGTAGATTTCTTCCACCATAGCGTTAGTAGCTTGCCCACTTTTTCCGTATTTAGACCCGATATCACGCCCAAGTTTGTTGTTGTGTAGGTCCATGGCTTTGTCTAGCTTATCTGTAACTCCCTGCTCATGTGCATCGGTCCATACTTTGGCTCGTGAGGCTCCGATTCGTTGTGTTAAAGCGCCATTCCAGACAGCGTGTCTAAAAGCATCTGAGTTATCTTGATAGCCATTTCTACCATATTTTTTCAAGGTATGATTCTTAGCTATTTGTGAAGATGTGTAATAATGCCCTGCTTCGATTGGATGAGAAGCAACTAATTTTTTTTCAGCAGATGTAAGATTGAGGCCGTTATAACTTCGAGTTCGATAGAGACCGTCTTGCAGGTTGCTGTTGTAGATACGAAGTAATTGTTGTTCCATGAGAGAATTTTGTTCCTCTGATGTAGCATAGGCATGATTTTGTTCAACCCAAGACAAGGCATCTACAAAGTCTTCTTCGGTCAAAAAATTCAAAGCGTGTTCAAAACTAATCTCATTAGTTTCTATTGTATTATCTGAAGTACTTGTGTTTTCTGCTGAAGCAACACTAGGCAGTCCTAGACTGAGTAATATTACTGGAAAGACTACTATTTTTTGAATTTTCTTCATCTTAAAAACTCCTTTTATATAACAATTATGAATGAGCAATAGATATCGTACAGCTTAGAGTTAATCTTTCTTCTCCTTCTTTGAAGCTAGTTGATAGAGAACTAGATAGATTAAATTACCGATAATAATACTATAGGCTATGAGTGACAAATCTTCTTTCCCGAAGACTAGCTGTGCATCAGCGTATAAGAGGCAAGAATGGGTTGCCAACAACAATGTTGGTTATAAAGTAGATATGTTATTGCTCCTTTCAACGAATGTGAGAATAGGTGTAAGCTCAACTACTCAAACGTTTGTCTATCCTCCTTTCCAGAGTGGTGAGATGGTGGTAGCTTATTTATTTGTTGAAAATTGGTATAATTAGATTCCACCCATCCCCTAAAAGTTGAGGGGCTAGTAGGATAGCTGAGTAAGTTAAAAGCAAGAGATAGTTTTTCCAATTTTTCATAAGAGTGCCTCCTATTATTTTGTTTGTTTTTCTTTACTATTATGGTATCATAGAATAAATGCAAAAGATGAAAACGCAAACAATTCTCACATTTTTTGGAGGTCTTGCATGAAATGGGATTTTGGGACAGTCTTAAAAGAAATTCGCAAGTCCAAAGGGCTTAGCCAGCAAGATGTTTGTGGAGATGCCTTGTCACGGACGACCCTATCAAAAATTGAAAACAACAAAGAGTATCCGACCATTGCTCACTTTTCCCATATCCTCCGTCAGTTGGATATGACCTTCGCAGAGTTCGACTATATCTGCCATGCCTATCAGCCTTCGGAGCGTTCGTCTATCATCCATCGCTTTGAAAATTTGAGAGGACAATTTTTTTCTGAATCAAACTGTCAAGATTTTTTGTACCAAGTAGAGCAGTACTTGAAGAGGCAGGAAGATGTACGAGTTCAACGAATTGAGCAACAATTACGTTTAATCTTATCCATTTATCAAACGGGAGATGGGGAGCGGACCAGACAGTTGGGGCAAGCCCTTTGGAAGGAATTGGAGAAGTCAGACACTTGGTATTTAGCTGACTTTCGTAAGTTAGGGTTGGTACTTCCCATCATTCCTGTATCTCATTTGAAAGGCTTTGTAGATAAAATTTTGCTTTCCTTGGACAAGTATAAGGACTTCAGAGATGTACAGGTTAGTCAGTTTGCTTTTCTTCACAACCTATCGACTGTTTTGTTGAAAAATGAAGAGTATCAACTTTGTAGTTCAGTAATGGAGAGAGTTTATGCTATGGCTCAGGAAAGTATGCGGATTGATTATGTAGGCATGGCTAATGTCCGTATGGGTATCTTTCAGCAGGATAGAGGGATGGTAGATAAGGGACTTGCCATTCTCCGAGCCGCAGATTTGCTAGAGATGGTCGAACAGTTGGAGAAAGAAGTCGAGGAGTATTGGGAGATTTTTGGCTCGGAAGCGGTTTGAACTGCTTGAGCTAGTTTATAGTAGTAACACCTGTATGTCAGGTGTTTTTTGCTAAATATCGCGGGCTTTTACGAATTAGTGTATAATAGACCTGTGAAAAGACAGAGCCTTCAAGTTGAATTATTTCCCCTGAAAAAGGAAGAAATCCTTGCCTACTTAGACGACAAGGGGATTTTAGTGAATGATTATTTCAAGACCTATCTAGCTCACCCCACTTATCAAGAAGTGGTGGAGAAACAGAAGTGTTTAGTAGAGATTGTCAGTCTAGCCGACATGGGATTCGAAAGGGGAGTGACTGCTCCTCAGATAGAGGAGAGAGTCGTGGAGATGGGTTATCAATTACCACCAGCTCATTTGGGAGTTTATCTTCGCCTAACCTTGTTGGAGCAGGAAGTCAGTCAAGATACTAAGCTTTCTCAGAGAAAATCACCAGACGGAGCCATTTGCCTCCTGTCGCCTCAGTTGGAAGAAGAATTCACCTTCCCTCGCAGTGTCTATCTCCGTAAGGTTGACCAAGACTTGTGGCTACGTGCAGCCCGCTTTGATGACGAGTATGTCTTTCCCCTATCCACCATTTTTGCATTTGTGACGAAAAGTGCGAATGAACAATATGAGTAAAAAGAAGAAAATGATGTAAGGAACTATATGGAAAATTTAAGTAAAAGACTGGTTGATAAAAGTGTTGAAGCGTTTATTATGGGGCTTGAAATATACAATAAACCAACCATTAAGTACCGAATTGAGGGTTTTAGCTTCTTTATTTGTAACGCATGGGAATTGATGTTAAAAGCAGAAATGTTAAATAGAAATCAATCAATCTATTTTAAGGATAATCCGGATAGAACTCTCAGTCTCGAAAGTGTCATCAAAAAGATTTATTCCGACGATAGCACTCGTATCAGACTAAACTTAGAACGGATTGTTGAACTTAGAAATATCAGTACACATTATATTACCGAAGATTATGAACTGAAATATGCCCCGCTCTTTCAAGCGTGTGTCTTGAACTACGTAAATGAACTTCAGCGGTTTCATAACAGAGATATAACGGAGGTCATCGCACAA
Organism: Streptococcus suis; assembly: GCF_019794615.1. Taxonomy (GTDB): domain Bacteria; phylum Bacillota; class Bacilli; order Lactobacillales; family Streptococcaceae; genus Streptococcus; species Streptococcus suis_AI. The sequence continues at coordinate 8,674 of NZ_JAIMDU010000029.1, read as the reverse complement.
AACTTCCTAACGATATCAGCAAGCTATGAACCACTCACAAATGAACAGATTAGACTAAAATATCCACCAGAAATTGCAGAAAAATTGATTCAACAAGCTAATGATATAGATGTTCTGGTAGCTGAATATAACTCAGATAAATTTGCGATTGGTGTAAAACAAAATCTTTATATCACAAAGAAAAAATCTGAAGCTGATTTTGTCGTTTCGATCGCAAACCAAGCACCTTCACAAGTCGCTATTATCAAGGACTTGAAAGACCCTTCAGAAACACATAAATATTCATATGGAAATGTCATCTCTGTTATAAATGATAGATTAAACAAGAAAAATATCAAATTGAATTACAAAGCTGGCTTTAATCAGTATGTTCTTAAATTGATTATCGACTTCTATTCAATAAAAACTGATGAAAAATATGCATATTGCCATAAAATTGGTAAATCAGAACATTATACCTATTCACAGCAATTTGTAGATTTTATTATTGCAGAAATTGAAAAAGACCCTCAAAACTTTGTTGAGAGTCTGAAAAAATCAAAATAAAAAAGATAACCCCAGGCACATAGGAATGCTCAACCTCTCAGTCTACCCCATTCTGGGACCCAGCGTTTATCCATCACAAGTTATCTTTACTAATATTATACCACGTGCGTGGGAAATGTAAAGTGTTTTATTACCTTATCAGTTAGCTAACATGGATTAGAGTCCTTTGGAGATAATAGTCATCTCCCCATATTCTGACTGGTTTGTTTTCCCTGCCAACTCCTAATAAACGAAATAGAGACGATCCCATAAGCCTACGCACGATAGAAACTAATTTAAATAAACTTATAAAATTACCGTTTGAAAGGATAAATAAAAAAATATTATGAAAATCCGTGGATTCGAACTGGTTAGCCAGTTTACTGATGAAAATTTATTGCCAAAACGCGAAACGGCACACGCAGCAGGTTACGACCTAAAGGCTGCGGAGAGGGTCAGCTTGGAGCCGGGTGAGATTAAGCTGGTGCCAACGGGTGTCAAGGCCTATATGCAGGCCAACGAGGTCCTCTATCTCTACGACCGGTCGTCCAACCCTCGCAAGAAGGGGCTGGTCCTGATTAACTCGGTTGGGGTTATTGACGGCGACTACTACGGCAATCCAGCTAATGAAGGTCATATCTTTGCCCAGATGCGAAATATCACAGAGGAAACTGTCGTGGTGGAAGCAGGCGAGCGAATCGTACAGGCTGTTTTTGCCCCCTTCCTCTTGGCTGACGGTGATCAGGCCGACGGCGTTCGGACGGGCGGATTTGGCTCGACGGGGAAGTAGACTACTATGCAGATTCTCTTTGTGCGGCATTCCGAGCCTGACTACAGTATGTTTGACCGGCATGACAACCCTCGGCTGTACGCAGGTTTTGGACGGGATCTGGCTCCCCTGACTGAAAAGGGAAGGGCTTTGGCCCAGAAAGTTGCCAGCAGTTCTGTTTTGGCTCAGGCTCAGGTGGTTATCGCTTCAAGCGTCACGCGGGCCTTGGAGACTGCAACTTACATTGCTCATGCCCAGCAACTACCTCTTCTGGTCGAGCCCTTTTTTCATGAGTGGCGACCAGACCTACTGGGACAAAATGCCAGTCAAGATGAGGCTATCTTAGCTCATCGATTATTTTTGGAAAATAGCGGAGCGGTGCCTGAGTCTTCTCCTGTTCGTTATGAGACTGCTGCGGAGATGAAAGAGCGATTTTTACAGGCCCTTGAAAAATACAAAGCCTATGATCGAATTGTTATCGTCTGTCACGGTATGCTGATACGTCAGTTTGTTCCCAAAGAAACCATAGCCTACTGCGAAATCCTAGAATACACTCTATAGGAGGAAATCATCATCGCTAAGAAAAAAACAACCTTTGTCTGTCAATCCTGCGAGTATCACTCACCCAAGTATCTGGGCCGTTGCCCCAACTGTGGCTCCTGGTCTAGCTTTGTCGAGGAAGTGGAAGTCGCTGAAGTCAAGAACGAGCGGGTCAGCCTGACAGGTGAGAAGACCCGTCCCATGAAACTCAATGAAGTTTCCTCCGTTCAAGTGGCCCGCACCAAGACCAACATGGAGGAGTTCAACCGAGTCCTCGGTGGCGGTGTGGTCCCAGGCAGTCTGGTCCTGATTGGAGGCGATCCAGGAATTGGGAAATCCACCCTGCTCTTGCAGGTTTCTACCCAGCTTTCGACCATTGGCACGGTCCTCTATGTGTCGGGGGAAGAATCTGCCCAGCAGATTAAGTTGCGAGCGGAGCGTCTGGGCGACATCGATAGCGAGTTCTATCTCTATGCGGAGACCAATATGCAGAGCATTCGGACCGAGATTGAGAAGATAAAACCAGATTTCCTGATTATCGACTCTATCCAGACCATTATGAGTCCTGACATCTCCAGCGTGCAAGGTTCTGTCAGTCAGGTCCGTGAAGTAACCAATGAACTCATGCAGATTGCCAAGACTAATAACATCGCAACATTCATCGTCGGCCACATGACCAAGGAAGGCACCCTGGCTGGACCGCGGACCTTGGAGCACATGGTGGACACCGTTCTCTATTTTGAGGGCGAGCGACAACACACCTTCCGTATCTTGCGGGCGGTCAAAAACCGCTTTGGCTCCACCAACGAAATCGGCATTTTTGAAATGCAGTCACAGGGTTTGGTCGAAGTCCTCAATCCTAGCGAGGTCTTTCTGGAAGAGCGTCTGGACGGGGCGACAGGCTCTGCTATTGTCGTGACCATGGAGGGCACCCGCCCTATCCTTGCCGAAGTGCAGGCTCTGGTGACCCCGACCATGTTTGGCAATGCCAAGCGGACCACGACAGGCTTGGACTTCAACCGTGCCAGCTTGATTATGGCGGTTTTGGAAAAACGGGCAGGCCTGCTCCTCCAAAACCAAGATGCCTACCTCAAGTCAGCAGGCGGTGTCAAACTGGATGAGCCAGCTATTGACCTGGCGGTCGCAGTCGCCCTTGCCTCCAGTTACAAGGATAAGCCAACCAACCCACAAGAGTGCTTTATTGGTGAGATTGGTCTGACAGGTGAAATCCGCCGTGTCAATCGGATTGAGCAACGTATTAACGAAGCCGCTAAATTGGGCTTTACCAAGGTCTATGCCCCCAAAAATTCCCTGACTGGTATCAAGGTACCCAAGGAAATCACCGTTATCGGTGTGACAACAATTGGCGAAGTCTTGCAAAATGTGTTTAACTAATAAAAATATTCGGGAGAAACAGTTTGTTGCTCCTTTTTTTGCGACAAATACAAAAGAATGTGTTAAGCTAGAAGCAGTTATTGTCTGAAAATTTTAGAAATTCTCATCGATATAGGAGGAATTATGTCATATTTTGAACATTTTATGCAAGCTAATAAAGCGTATGTTGATTTACATGGAGATTATCACTTACCATTGCGTCCCAAGACTAGGGTGGCCATTGTAACTTGTATGGATTCACGTTTGCACGTAGCGCAGGCACTTGGTTTGGCACTAGGGGACGCGCACATTCTGCGGAATGCTGGTGGGCGAGTGACGGATGACATGATTCGTTCTTTAGTCATTTCCCAGCAACAAATGGGAACGCGTGAGATTGTCGTACTACATCATACGGATTGTGGAGCTCAGACCTTTACGAATGAAGACTTCGCACGCCATATTCATAAGGAATTAGGTGTAGATGTAACTGGACAGGATTTCTTACCATTTACAGATGTAGAAGACAGCGTTCGTGAGGATATGGAATTGCTTCGCAAATCTCCACTAATTCCAGAGGATGTTGTTATCAATGGTGCTGTATATAACGTGGATACAGGTGTGATGACAGAAGTAAAATAATGCAGAGGGAATCTGGTTGCTCGGATTCCTTTATTTTTTTGTAAATATACTTGACACTTCACCTGTTTAGTTGTAGAATTGTGTTATAAAAATAATACAACCGGAGTTAAAAATGATTTTGTTTGTTTTTGGTTTATTATAGCTATCTTGTGGTTAACAGGAACTTTTCGTAAAAAATAGGAGGCAACTATGTCAGACAATCGAATGAAATACACTATTGATAGTAATATGCAATTTCCTTTAGTAGAGATTGCTTTGGAGGCTGGTGAGTCAGCTTATATCCAGCAGGGAAGTATGGTTTACCACACGCCAAGCGTAACATTGAATACTAAACTCAATGCGCGCAGTGGTTCTGGTTTTGGTAAACTCATGGGAGCTATCGGTCGTTCCATGGTATCAGGGGAATCCATGTTTATAACCCAAGCAGTTTCAAATAGCAATGACGGAAAAATAGCTTTGGCTCCTTCTACTCCTGGACAGGTCATTGCCTTAGAACTTGGAGCTCAACAATATCGCCTAAACGATGGTGCATTTCTTGCTCTTGATGGTTCTGCTCAGTATAAGATGGAACGTCAAAGTGTAGGTAAAGCTTTCTTTGGTGGCCAGGGCGGTCTCTTTGTTATGACCACTGAGGGTTACGGTACTCTTTTAGCAAATGCCTTTGGTTCAATTAAGAAAATTGAGTTAACAGGTGGTAGTATTACAATTGATAATGCGCATGTCGTTGCTTGGAGCCGAGAGCTAGATTACAACATTCATATGGAAAATGGTTTCTTACAATCAATTGGCACAGGTGAAGGGATTGTCAATACATTCTCAGGTTACGGTGAAATCTATGTACAAAGTTTGAATATTGAAACCTTTGCTCAAGTTATCGGTAATCATATTGTCGGTACAGGTGGCGACGGTGGTGGCGGTAGCACATCACTTCTTGATGCGATTTTTTAAGATAGACCAGTTGTATCATTGTCGTAAAATATTTAAATTATTAATTAAAAACACGAAGAAGTAGTGATGAGTATAGTTTTCATCCCTACTTCTTTTGTATTTTTATTGCATAATCGAACTTTTCACTCAACTATTTGAATAAAAAATCAATATATAAACATATGTATAACTAGTAAACTGAGAATCTTTATTTTTGTATAATTAACAAAATACATTTACAAGTAATATATTTGTAAAACTTAAGTATAATCTGCTATAATGGGGAGAAAAACTTGTAAAAATACTGAATGAGGGCACATGCATTTTATAAAAAAACATAGACAGTTAGTTGAGTCAGGTAGAAAATCTATTGTTACTCTACACAAATCTGGCAAGCACTGGGTACGTACTATTTTAACAAAGGTCGGATTAATCAAAGTATCGTCATCAGATGATGTGAATGTTGAAGTAAACGCTGATCAAAAGGCATATCGTTCAAAGAGCTTATTGTTGCAAAGTGTACTTGCTACTGGAGCCATTCTAGGTGGAGCGGGCGTTCCCGAAATCCATGTTTTGGCAGAGGAAGTGGATGGGAAAACAATTGGATCAACTGCTTTAGCAAATATAGATACAGTTCCTTTAATTGGAGCAGGGGATTCGGATAGCCTTACAGAAGATTCTGAAATTAGTAGTTTATCAGATGAGAATAAGGCTGTAGATAGTGCCGAATCTTCTTTGGGGGTTACTAATGAATCAGATGTTTCGACCGTTAATTCATCTCAATCTGAATTATTGACAGAATTAAATGATGAAAAGAGTGCTATAACGACGGAATTACAGTCTAGCAGTGAAATAGATACAGGAATTGTTTCAGAAAGTGTAATTTCAAATATAATGCAAAGTGAGAGTAATTCGGAATCAGAATCGGATTCTATTGGAGAATTTTTTACCTCATTTACCTCAGAGAGTGCAAGTGAAACTATATTACAAATAGATGATAAAGTGATTGTTGAAGAAGCAACAGCTCCACTTGATTTTTCCAAGTATAATGAAGCGATAGCCTCTTTAGATGATGCCATTAATCGATATATACCGATTGAAACTACACAGCAAACTTCTGCCTATAATAAATATATATCGAGCTTGCAAGAAGCGATTGTTGCACGAACTAGTTTGGAGTCGATATCTACATTACCTGATTTAACCCAGATTGGATTAGACGAAGCTGCTTTATCAGGTGCACAGTCAGCAATTCGTCTAAGGATGAGGTATCAACAATTACTTCAATCTTATAATAAAATCCAGCCAATTTCTGGAGGAGGAACGACAAACCTTCGCGTGGCAAGCAGTAGTTCGGATGGAACTATACTGGTCTTTTCTGAGAGTGATGTTTCTTCTAAGGCTAATTACAAAAATAAACAGATTAACAAAATTGAAGGTCGCTTGAATTTAACAACTAACACCATTGATTGGACGGTTACTTATGAACCTTTAATTAATGGAACTGCATATGCAGGACTCTACATAGCTACAGTTTCCGAAGTAGGAAGTCCTCAAAATATTTTAGTAAATGGAATCCCACTTTCATTGGATACTAGCATAGTTAACGGAGAAACCCTTGGGGCAAATCTTAGTACAGTAGATTACTCAGGACGTTATTATGGAAATAATTATAGTTTAGCTACTGTAAAAGTTGCAACTGATCAACCAATTATATACACATTTACCACATCGGCAGGATCAACACTAGCAAACATTGCAATTTACGTTCAGGCAGCGATTCATCAAACTTCAAATATAGTTCATGCCACTTTAAAAGAGATGAATGGTGCTACAAATTTAAGCGGAATGCTTGTTAACTATAAGGCTTCATTTGTAGCTGACGAATCAAATAGTTATGTTCAATCAACATCAGAGTCAATCCAGCGATCGCTCAGTATTAAGGAGTCAACTAGTGCCAGCCAGTCATTAGTACAGTCAGCTAGTGTTTCCGTTGTCCGCTCCACCTCTATATCAGAGTCTTTATCTAATTCGCAATTCATTTCTACTTCAACAAGTACCTCTAAATCCATTTCAACTTCGGTTTCCAATGCTCAGAGCGCGTCCGCCTCATCCTCTGAATCAATTTCAATTTCGTTGAGTGAATCCGCTTCGGCCTCCGAATCAGTTTCAAATTCGTTGAGCGCGTCCGCCTCATCCTCTGAGTCAATTTCAAGTTCGATGAGTGAATCCGCTTCGGTTTCCGAATCGGTTTCAAGTTCACTGAGCGCATCCGTTTCGGCCTCTGAATCAATTTCAAGTTCGATGAGTGAATCCGCTTCGGCCTCCGAATCAGTTTCAAGCTCGTTGAGTGAATCAACATCGATTTCAGAATCCGTTTCAAGTTCAGTGAGTGAATCCGTTTCGGCCTCTGAATCCGTTTCAAATTCGTTGAGCGAATCATCCTCGATTTCAGAATCAGTTTCAAGTTCGATGAGCGCATCCGCCTCGGTTTCCGAATCAATTTCAAGTTCACTGAGTGAATCCGCTTCGGCCTCTGAATCAATTTCAAGTTCACTGAGTGAATCCGCATCAGCTTCCGAATCAGTTTCAAATTCGCTGAGCGCATCCGCTTCAGCCTCAGAATCCGTTTCAAGCTCGTTGAGTGAATCCGCTTCGGCCTCTGAATCAATTTCAAGTTCACTGAGTGAATCCGCTTCGGTTTCCGAATCAGTTTCAATTTCAGTGAGCGCATCCGCTTCGGTTTCCGAATCAATTTCAAGTTCACTGAGTGAATCAACGTCGATTTCAGAATCAGTTTCAAATTCGTTGAGTGAATCAACTTCGGTTTCCGAATCAAATTCAAGTTCGATGAGTGAATCCGCTTCGGTTTCCGAATCGGTTTCAAGTTCACTGAGCGCATCCGTTTCGGTTTCCGAATCAACTTCAAGTTCGCTGAGCGCATCCGCTTCGGTATCTGAATCAGTTTCAAATTCGTTGAGTGAATCAACTTCGGTTTCCGAATCAAATTCAAGTTCGCTGAGCGCGTCCGCCTCATCTTCTGAATCAATTTCAAGTTCACTGAGTGAATCCGCTTCGGCCTCCGAGTCAGTTTCAAGTTCAGTGAGCGCGTCCGCCTCATCCTCCGAATCAGTTTCAAGTTCAGTGAGCGCGTCCACTTCGGCCTCCGAATCAACTTCAAGTTCAGTGAGCGCATCCGCTTCGGCCTCCGAATCAGTTTCAAATTCAATGAGTGAAATCGCTTCGGTATCTGAATCAGTTTCAAATTCACTGAGTGACTCCGCTTCGGCCTCCGAATCAGTTTCAAGCTCGTTGAGTGAATCAACTTCGGTATCCGATTCAGTTTCAAGTTCGCTGAGCGAATCATCCTCGATTTCCGAATCAGTTTCAAATTCGTTGAGTGAGTCCGCTTCGGCCTCCGAATCAATTTCAAGTTCACTGAGTGAATCCGTTTCGGTTTCAGAATCAGTTTCAAATTCGCTTAGCGCATCCGCTTCGGTTTCCGAATCAGTTTCAATTTCAGTGAGCGCATCCGCTTCGGTTTCGGAATCAGTTTCAAATTCACTGAGTGAATCCGCTTCGGTTTCAGAATCAGTTTCAAGTTCAGTGAGCGCATCAACTTCGGTATCCGATTCAGTTTCAAATTCGTTGAGCGCATCCGCTTCGGCCTCCGAATCAGTTTCAATTTCGATGAGCTCATCCGCTTGGGCCTCCGAATCCGTTTCAAATTCGTTGAGTGAATCAGTCTCGATTTCAGAATCAGTTTCAAGTTCGTTGAGTGAGTCCGCTTCGGCCTCTGAATCAGTTTCAAATTCGTTGAGTGAATCAACTTCGGTTTCCGAATCAAATTCAAGTTCGCTGAGCGCATCCGCTTCGGCCTCCGAATCAAATTCAAGTTCG